>JBGSUW010000064.1:0-15467 GCA_041753275.1 Akkermansiaceae bacterium
AATGATAAGGCTTTTGATGCTCTTTTTACCAAGGACAAGCCCGTCATCTTCGCTTTCCATGCTTATCCTTGGTTGATTCACCGGCTAACTTATCGCCGCACAAATCATGATCAATTCCACGTCCGTGGGTATAAGGAGGAAGGCACGATCACCACGCCCTTTGACATGACTGTACGCAATGATTTGGATCGTTTCCATCTCGTCATGGATACCATTGATCGCCTGCCGCGGACGGGGGACAGGGGACTTGTCTTAAAACGACAACTCGAGGGCAAGCTTGTCGAGCACAAGCGATACATTGAAAAAAACGGTGAAGACATGGCTGAAATCCGTAACTGGAGATGGGTAAGTTGATGGTAACAGGCCGGTGACATCGTAGGTTTTCACCCCATAGCGCGGAAGCCTCTACTGTGTAATTCTAATTCAGAACGCGCGTTAAATGAAACCGCCTTTTAAAGGCAAGCTCTTCACAAATTGTCAGCAACAAGGAACATAAATAAGATGATGAACTTTATCGATACACAGGATTTTAGAAAGGGCGAGTTGCTCGAGATGATTGAGCTGATCAGACTTCTCAAAGCTGCTGATAAGGCAGGTGCTTGCCCGTTACTACTCAAAGGAGCGTCTTTAGGTATGATCTTCGAAGAACCATCGACTCGAACGCGTATTTCTTTCGAAGTTGCGATGACGAAGCTCGGAGGGCATGCACTTTACCTAAAGCCGGGAGAGATTCATCTCGGAGTACGCGAGTCCTTGAGTGATACAGCTCATGTCATTTCGCGCATGGTTGATGTCATTGAGGCCAGGACGTTAAAGCATGCCACGGTCACGGGTTTGGCAGCGGCTTCTACGGTTCCGATCATTAATGGACTGACGGATTACAATCACCCTACCCAAGTTCTTTCCGATGTGTTCACGATGATGGAGCAATTACCCAAAGCTAAGAAACTAGAGGATCTCAACTTAGTCTTCATAGGTGATGCCACTAACGTTTGCAATTCGTTGGCCGCCATCTGCACGCAGATGGGAATGCATTTCACGCATGTTGCTCCTGCAGAATATCAGCTTACGGAGAAAGTGCAGGAAATAGCGAAAGAGAACTGCAAAAACTCTGGCGGCACCCTTACCGTAACCGATCAAATTGATGAAGCTGTATCAGTTGCCGATTTTATTTACACAGACCTTTGGTGGTGGGTAGGCCAAGAGGATGAAATTCCAGAACGGCGGGATGCATTCATGCCTGATTATCAGGTCAATGCCTCCCTAATGAAGAAGGCTCCGACGCATTGTAAAGTGATGCACTGCCTCCCAGCCTCCCGGGGAGTGGAAGCGACCGATGAAGTGCTCGATTCACCGCAGTCAATCATCTTCGATCAGGCGGAAAATCGTCTTCATACGGAGAAGGGATTGCTCGTTTGGTTTGTATATCCGCGACTGAAACGAGCGAGTGACAAGGTCAAGAACCAGCACGAAGAAAAAGTCGCCGAGTATCTCAAAGATTGCTCAAAACAGACAACAACCAACTAATAGAGCTATGACTACGAAACAATCCACTGAAAAACGGGGATTCAAAAAGGTCATGAAGGGGTTGGATATGACTCTCTTCACAGTCTGTGCCGTCCTTGTCGTCGATCAGCTTGCAGCCTCGGCGGCAATCGGGGTGCAGTCCATCTTCTGGTGGATTTTCACAATGCTCTTCTTCTTCGTTCCTTACGGATTGATCACTGCAGAACTTGGCACTACCTACCCGCAAGAAGGCGGAATTTATGCCTGGGTAAAGCGTGCCTATGGGGCACGCTGGGGCGCACGAACCTCTTGGCTCTATTGGGTAAATGTTGGGCTATGGATGCCGTCGGTCTATGTATTGTTCGCAGGGATATTTGCGCAGCTTTTTTACCCTGAAATGAGCCTTTGGATGAAAATCGGCATCGGTATTGTGATGACGTGGATCACCATCTGGGTGAATGTGATCTCTTTGGATATAGGAAAATGGATTCCGAATATCGGCGCGTTTATCAAGGTCATCATCATGTTGGTGATTGGAATCGGCGGTTTCTATTATGCCAGCAAGCATGGAGTGGCGAATGACTTTTCGCTGGCTAATCTACTTCCCACATGGGGGGCTCCTCTCGCCTTTCTTCCGGTCATTGTTTATAATTTTCTCGGGTTCGAGTTGATGTCCGGGGCTGCGGAGGAAATGGAAGATCCGGCACGGGACATTCCTAGGTCCATCATTATTTCTGGAGTGTTAATCGCGGGTTTCTATCTGCTGGGCACAGTAGGGATTCTCATTGCACTGCCTCTGGAGGAAGTGGGTTTGATCGATGGTTTAATCGATACGCTGCGGAAGCTTTTTGGTGAATCAGGAGCCGGTGGTGCATTCGTCTATGGACTTGGCCTGATGGCGCTCTACACCTTTTTCGCCAATATGGTGACGTGGTCTATAGGTGCGAACCGTTCTGCCGCAGAAGCTTCCGATGCTAAGGAATTACCTGCCGTTTTCGGGAAACTACACCCTGTCCATAAGACTCCCGTGGGAGCAGCTTTGATCACTGGAATTGTTTCGACAGTGGTGATCATCGTTTACGGATTCATGGCCTCTAGCGCTGAGGATCTGTTCTGGAACCTGTTTGCCTTCAGTTCTGTGCTTTTCCTGATTCCGTATGTGCTGATGTTTGGAGCGTTCTTGAAGCTCCGCAAGATGGATGCTGATCGGGTGAGGCCATACAGAGTTCCCGGTGGAAGAATATTCACTCTGGTTCTCGCGAGCATCTGCATCCTCTTCATCGTTCAGGCGATCGTCTTCTTTATCTTCCCCCCCGGGGAATTGGATTGGGGCTACGTAGGCTCAATTCTCACAGGGGTTCTGATCACATTGATCATAGGCGAATGGCTTATTCGTCGCACCGCTAAACTAGCAACAAACAGCAAAGACTAACCTAAAGATATTATGTCAAAAACACTTCAAACCACCCCGAAGAACGATGGCTATCGTATGCCAGCGGAATGGGAACCCCACGTTGGTGCCTGGATGCTATGGCCGGAACGTTCTGACAATTGGCGCAATGGAGCGATGCCTGCGCAGGCGGCTTTCGCCGAAGTCGCAGCTGCCATCAGCCAAGGTGAGCCTGTCACGGTTTGTGTCTCTCCATCTCAGTATATTCTGGCGCGTGAAAAACTTATTCCTGAAGTGCGGCTCGTCGAGATGACTAGCAATGACTCGTGGATTCGCGACTGCGGCCCGACATTTGTTGTCAACGACTCCGGTGATGTCCGCGGCATCGACTGGGAGTTCAACGCATGGGGCGGCCTGATCGGCGGGCTCTACTTTCCGTGGGATCAAGATGACCTGGTAGGAGAGAAAGTTATCGAGATGGAAGGTGTGGCGCGGTATGCGCCGGAATACATTCTCGAAGGTGGATCGATTGATGTCGATGGAGAAGGAACTCTCATCGTCACCGAAGAGTGTCTTCTCAATGCGAATCGCAACCCGAGCAAAAATAAGCAAGAAATCGAAAGGGTTCTGAAGGACTATCTGAACCTCGAAAAAATCATCTGGCTTGAAAAAGGCGTGTTCGGCGATGAGACAAACGGGCACACGGATAATTTTTGTCGATTTGTGGCTCCCGGAAAGGTGATCCTGACATGGACTGACGATAGGGGCGACCCGCAGTATGAGATCTCAGCCGGAGCCTTGGAGCGCCTGAAGGCAGCGACCGATGCGAAAGGGCGGAAGCTGGAGATCCACAAAGTGTATCAACCCTCACCGATTCTCATCACCGCAGCTGAGGCAGCTGGAGTGAATCGATTTCCAGGGACACTCCCGCGTCAGGAAGGCGATCGCCTCGCCGCTTCATACGTGAACTTTTATATTGGAAACGGCGTGATCGTGATGCCGAGCTTTGGTGATGCGAATGACGAGCTGGCACAGAATCAAATACGCGAACTATTTCCTGATCGAAAGATCATCGCTCTGCCTGGCAGGGAAATCCTACTAGGTGGTGGAAACATCCATTGCATCACTCAACAGGAGCCACTCGGACATCGTTCTGCACAAATCAGAGGCGGGGAAGCAAAGAGTCTAACAGTAGCAATCTAACGATGCGCGTTGTAATTGCACTGGGCGGCAACGCCCTCCTCAAGCGTGGCGAACCTCTGGAAATCGAGGTCCAGCGCGCCAATATCCGCATCGCCGGCGAGGCAATTGCAGCGGTGGCTGCTCAGCACGAAATCATATTGACTCACGGAAACGGCCCGCAAGTCGGTTTGCTTTCACTACAGGCCGATGCGTATGGGGACAAGGTTCAGCCATATCCGCTTGATGTATTGGGGGCGGAAAGCGAAGGCATGATCGGATACATGTTGGAGCAAGAACTCATGAATCAACTGCCTGGGAAGAAATTGGCAAATCTCATTACCCAAACCCTGGTTGATCATGATGATCCTGCATTTGATTGTCCTGAAAAATTCGTTGGACCGGTCTACGATAAGCAGGAAGCCGACAAGCTTGCTGATGAGCATGGATGGGACTTCAAGGACGACGGCAAATACATCCGTCGTGTTGTTCCCTCCCCAGAGCCGATCGCAATTCTCGAACTGGAGGCGATCAGGCACCTCACAGAAGGCGGTTTTCTCGTGATCTGCACAGGTGGAGGCGGCGTCCCCGTGATCAAAAAGAAAGGCATCCTGCGGGGTATCGAAGCAGTGATCGACAAAGACCGCGCCTCGTGTCTGCTGGCTGAGAAGCTTGATTTTGACTGCCTCCTCATGCTTACCGATGTCGATGCCGTCTATGCGGACTGGGGAACAGAGAAAGCCCATGCGATTTCAGAGGCTACTCCCGATGAAATCAATCCCGCAGATTTTCCAGCTGGATCGATGAGGCCAAAGCTTGAGGCCGCCTGCCAATTTGTCCGTTCAGGCGGGAGGATGGCTGGCATTGGAACCTTGGCAGATGCTGTGGCGATACTCGCTGGCAAGGCGGGGACGAGGATCATCCCAGCCTCATAAATGGGATGAACCAATTTGGATTTCAGCCAATAAGGATCCAATGAAGCAATCGAACACAACCATTCGCCGACTTGATTTGCTAGAAGCCGAATCATCCTAGCGGCTCGTAGCGAGTGACCTTCTGAAAAGCTGGAGGCTGCCGAGAAAGAACAAGCTGCCGAGCCCCGCCACCATCGCGAACTGAGGCCACACGATTTTCAAATCTGCTCCTCGATAGAGGATGGCCTGGGAGGTTGAGATGAAGTGGCGCGATGGAAGGAACACTGTCAGTCTGCGTAGCCATTCGGGTTGGCTTTCAATCGGCGTAGTGCCTCCTGATAGAAGCATGATGACCATGATGGTGACGATGAACAACAGCGCGAACTGCGCCATGGAACGCGCGATGGTGCCGAGGAAGATCCCTAGAGCCGTGGCAAAGAAAAGATAGAGCGTTGTGCCAAACAGAAAGAGGGTGATTGACCCGGCGATGGGCACTTCCAGCAGTCTCATGATGACGAGATGCAAAGAGAGTGAGACGCCTACCAGCAGCACGAGGCTGTTTGACCACACCTTTGACATGGCGATGTCGAACGATGTCAGGGGCATCACGAGCAGGTGTTCGAGCGTGCCGTGTTCGCGCTCGCGGATGAGTGCCGCTCCGGTCAAAATGACTGTCAGCATCGTGATCTGATCAATCAGAGCTACAAGGCTGGTAAACCACGAGGTGATGCGGTTCGGGTTAAAGGCTGTGCGGGTGACGAGGTTCACCGGGTAGGCGCTCGTTTGATCCGAACCGGTCGTGTATCGGGAGATCTCGTTGGAAAGGATGCTCTGAATATAGCTCGCGCCGACGCCTGCCTGGATGACTGCGGTAGCATCGATATTGACTTGAATCTCTGGCTGTCGGGAGTCCCTCACATCAGCCTCGAACCGTGGCGGAATATCGATGATGAAGATGAAACGCCCCTCATCCATCGCCTGATCAATTTCTTCCATCTCGATCAGCTCAGGCGTCGAGAACCGAGGTGGATAAAAGGCACTGATGAGTTTCTTGGAGAGTTCCGATTGATCCTCATCTACGAATGCGATCGAAGCGTTGTGGACCTCCGTGGAAGTGCCCTTGGCCATGATGAAGACGCTGAATGAGAGCGCCCAGATGATGAGAACGATAATCAGCTTATCGCGAGAGAGGCTCCGCAATTCTTTGATCCCTAGCCAGAAGATGTTCTTGAGTCGTTTCATGGGTGATCAGCGCTCCTGTTTCTTCAAAGCCATGGTGGTGAGAATCGTGAAAACCGGAATAAAGAGTGCGAGCTTGAGTAGGTCGGCACCCAGCTCAGGGAACGTGAGTCCCTTGGTTATGGTGCCTACGCTGATGTGCATGTAGTAGCTGGTCGGCCAGAAGTTTCCGATCACCCTGGCGGCACCTTCCAAAGTCGTTACCGGTTGCAGTAATCCCGAGAACTGAACGCTAGGAACGATGGCGATGATGGCGGTTCCGAAGACAGCGGCAACCTGGCTCGACGTGAAGGTGGAAATCAGTAGTCCGAGCCCGGTTGTTCCCGTCACGTAAAGCAGCGCCCCCAAAATGAGGGCAAGCACATCCCCTTTGACCGGGATCTGAAAGATGAAAATCGTGCACAGCGTTAGCAGACTAAAGTTGACCATCCCAATGACAATGTAGGGAAGCTGTTTGCCAACGATGAACTCGATCCGCTTGCTGGGTGTGACATAAAAGTTCGTGATCGAACCGAGCTCCTTCTCGCGCACCACACTCAACGCCATGAGAATTGCTGGGATAAGCATCAACAGCACGGCAGGGATCGCCGGGACAATCGCGTTGATACTCTCGAAACTCGGGTTGTAGCGATAACGTGGCTCGATCGTTGCCGGGGGGTAGGCGGGGACTTCGCCAAGCGTCCGCCTCGCCAAGTCTTCAAGATAGTTCAAGTGGTTGCCTTTTACGAAGCCTTCGATCGTCTCGCCCCGGAATGGAGCTGAACCGTCGATCCAGGCCGCGACGGTAGGCGCTCTGCCACGTTTGAGATCTTTGCCAAAGCTTGGCGGGATTTCAAAAACAACGGAAACGTCATTCGCTCTCATTCGCTCGCTCAGTGCTTGAGAATCGCGAATGGGCGCTTGTTCCAGAAAGTAGGGCGAGCTGGCCAGGCTTTGAAGATAGACCCGGCTTTCCGGACTTTGATCGAGATCGAGCACCGCATAGCGAACGTTTTCCACATCCGTATTCATCCCATAGCCAAACAACAACATCAGCAGCACCGAGCCGACAAAAGCAAAGACGAGCCTGACAGGATCCCGCAGCACTTCCAAAGACTCCCGATGACTGTAAGCGAAAAGCCGAAAGATACTGAACGCGCTTTGGTCAGTGCGGTCGCTTCGAGCAGGCTGTAGAGGCGCAGTAGTCTTTTCGGAAACACCCTGCTCCCCAGCGTTCGATGCCGTTAGAGCTTCCTCAATGTAGGCGATGAAAGCATCTTCCAGGCTCTTCGCGTCGCGCGCCGCAGTCAGAGCAGCGGGACTGTCACACGCTAGCACCTTGCCCGCGTGCATCAGCGAAATACGATCACAACGCATCGCTTCGTTCATGAAATGGGTGGAGATAAATATCGTGACCTTGTCCTTGCGTGAGAGCTCGATGAGCAGTTCCCAGAATGCGTCACGGGCTACCGGATCGACTCCCGAGGTCGGTTCATCGAGAATAAGCATTTCGGGCTCGTGGATGATGGCGACGGCGAGAGAAAGGCGCTGCCGCACACCCAGCGGGAGCTCTCCAGATAGTCGGTCGGCATGAGACGCCAGGTCGAATCGATCCAGCAAATCAGTGATGCGTGACGCCGTGTGCTCCCTGGTCAGATCAAACAGACGCGCATGGAGTTTTAGATTCTGTCGCACCGTTAGTTCCGAATAAAGCGAGAACGCTTGCGACATGTAGCCGACGCGTTTTCGGGTCTCCAGATTGTGGGCATCGACGGTTTTCCCAAACAGCTCAGCGGTGCCTTCGGAGGTTGGCAGCAGCCCGGTGAGCATTTTCATCGTGGTGGTCTTACCGCAACCGTTTGAGCCGAGAAATCCGAAGATCTCTCCGCGATCGATGGAGAAACTTACATCATCGACTGCCGTGAAATCGCCAAAGCGCCTCGTGAGCCCTTTTGCGACAATGACAGGCTCCTCGTCTGTGTCAGAACGTGGAGGAATCGTTAGACCCTTTTTATCACCTCGGTCTTCCTCTGGCAGAAGTGCGATGAAGGCTTCTTCGAGACTCTTTGAGTGTGTTTGCGCCTTCAATTCATCCGGCGAACCTGTTGCTAGAATTTTGCCTGAATCCATCGCTGCGAGCCAATCAAAGCGTTCGGCCTCATCCATGTAGGCGGTGGATACGATCACGCTCATTTCGAGCCGCTCCGCACGGATCGAGTCGATGAGATCCCAGAACTGCCGCCGAGAAAGCGGATCGACGCCCGTGGTTGGCTCGTCGAGTATGAGTAGATCGGGATCGTGAATCAGCGCACAACAGAGACCCAGCTTCTGCTTCATGCCGCCTGAAAGTTTGCCAGCTGGACGATCTGGAAAGGGCTCCAATCCCGTTGCTTTCAAGAGTCCTGCGATGCGTTCCCGGCGTTCGCTGGCACCCTGCCCAAACAAGCGGCCAAAGAAATCGAGATTCTCGGTGACACTGAGTTCGGCGTAAAGATTCTTCCCCAGCCCCTGCGGCATGTAGGCAATGCGGGGACACACGAGATCGCGATGATGACGGACGGCCATGTCGCCATCGAGCACTTCGATCTGGCCCTCCTGAATCACCCGCACGCCCGAGATCAATGCGAGCATTGTCGATTTGCCCACGCCATCAGGGCCGATGATTCCCACCATCCGTCCGTGCGGAATTTCCACGGACACTCCGTCCAGAGCTTTCTCCTTTGCGTAGCGGTGCGAAACGTCCGTTAGGCGTGCTACGGTTTTGAGATCACTCGCCATGATCTAGGGCTGAGGATCGCCAGGGTAACGTTTTCCCAAAGATTCAGGCCAAGTCACGGCATCGTCCAATCTCACATATCCCATGCCTCGCACCCCGGTTTTTACCTTCTCAATATGGCGGACAACCAGCTCATCAGGAATGCGTAGCTTCACGCGAAACATCAGCTTCTGACGTTCGCTCAGGGTCTCGACTTGTTTTGGGGTGAACTGAGCCTCGGGGGACACGAAGCTCACCAGCGCGGGAATGGCATAATCCGAAGACGCGGCATCGAGGGTGATACGCGCATCCGCCCCGAGGGAGAGCCTGCCAGCATGCGCAGAGGGGAGGAAGATCTCCATGTAGACGTCGCTCAGGTCTAGCAAGGTTAGCACTTTGCCTCCCCCGCCAAGCACTTCGCCTTCCTCCGCTAAGCGATAGAGTACACGACCTTTAACCGTTGATTTGAGAACGTATTCATCAAGCTGAGCTTGGATCTGATTCACGCCGGCGCGAGCGACATCGACGGAACTCATTGCCGTTTGGACGTGTGCCCTTGCAGCAGCCAATGCCGCCTTCGCCGAGTCGCGCTGACCTGTGCGCTGCTCGCCGATGCGCTTAGAAATCGAACCCTTCTCGATAAGCGGCAGCGCTCGAGCCAATTCTTGTTCCGCTAGATTGAAATCACTTTCCCTCTGAACAATGACCGCTTCGGACTCGGCGACCATTTCAATCGCGGTTGCCACCTGTGCTTTGGCTTGGGCCAACTGCGTTTCCAGTTCCGCAGTGTCCATCCTCGCCAGCACTTGCCCAGCAGTCACCATGTCGCCCTCCTTGACCAGCACCTCCAGGACGCGTCCGGGATACTTTGCCGCGACATCGACCTGATCGGCTTCGATCCTACCATTTCCAGAGATGATCCCTACGGGCAATTCGGACTTCTGGCTCTGTTTCCAATACCAGACGCCGCCGGCAGCCATCCCCACAATGGCGATCACCATCAACACTCGAATCAGTGCGGCACCGCGACTACTTTTATCAGTCTTCGTTCTCATGAATTTTTCGTCTAGTGCCAACCACCACCGAGTGCCTTGTAGAGCATGATGACATTCGAGCTTACCTGGGCATTGCTCTGGGTGAGTTGATCCTGCTTACTCAGCAGCGAGCGCTCTGCATCCAGCACTGTGAAGAAGCTGGTCTCACCAGCACGGTATTGATCTTTCGCAATCTCTACCGTTCGCTTCGTCGCGTCTTCCGCTGTCAAGAGAGAGTCACGCCGCACCATTTCATTCCCGTAGGCTACCAAGGCATCTTCGACGTCTCGAAGCGCCGTGAGAATTGCCCCTTCGTAGGCAATCAGCGCCTGCTCTTGCTTGGCACTCTGAATGACGATGTTCTGACGGACTCGGCCAGCACTGAAGATCTTCCACTGCACCGTCGGCCCGACATTGAAGACTCGGCTTGAGGATTTCAGGAAGTCACCCGTGCTCAGTGATTCCAAGCCGACTGTTCCGATCAGGCTGAGTTTCGGATAGAGATCCGCGACTGCGACTCCAACACGGGCTGTTTGCGCGGCTAGCTCTCGCTCTGCCTTTTGGACATTTGGCAAACGCCGCAGCACCTCGGCAGGAATCCCTATGGCAATATTGCCGGGAGCCACGGGGATCGGCCGCCGTTCACTCAGCTCTTTGTCCAACGAGGTGGGTGATTTCCCCAGAAGGATGGCCAAGCGGTGTCTCGCACGTGCGAGCGCCGTCTCAAGAGTTGGTATCTGGGAACGTGTCGATTCAAGATTTGAACGCGCTTGCTCACGATCGAGTGGTGAGACTTCACCCGCATCCACATTGGCCTCCACCAGCTCTAGCATCTTCGCCTGCGCATCACGGTTTCTCTCCGCGACGGTCAATCGTTCCTGATAGGCGCGTAACTCCACATAGTTCAGCGCAACCTCCGACAAAAGCGTTACCCTCACATCCCCATACTCTGCGATGCTCGCCTCGAAGTTGGCGTCGGCCGATTCGACCTGCCTGCGAATGCCTCCGAATAGATCCAGTTCCCAGGCAGAATCGAATCCTCCGGAGTAGACGGTGCCCGTTGAATATGGCGTTCTGGAATTCTCGCTGAAATCAGTGCGGAGCGCATCGCTCGTAGCGTTCAGAGTCGGGAATCGCGCACTACCTGCAGTGATACGTTGTGCCCGTGCTTCCCAAAGCCTCGACGATGCTATCTTCAGGCTGAGGTTGCTATCGACAGCTCGATTGACAAGGTCCGTCAATTTCCGGTCATCAAAAATCTTCCACCATTGATTCAGTGCATTCTTATCAAGTTGCCCACCGTGCGAAGCTCCCGTCCAGTAGCCGGGCGTATTGAGTTCAGGCTCTTGGTAGTTTGGCCCGACAGTGCAGCCCGCAAAGAGAATGCTGACGTTGAGCGCAAACGTGCAGCGGAGAGAGAATGTTTGGGCGGTCATGAGGTGAGACCAACCAGACATGCATCTTGCAGTTGTGAATCGCAATCGGCGGCGATGTCACCCTGTCCATCCCCCATCGCAGCGGCCATTTGACCGATGCCTTCGCTGACAGCTTGTAACTCATCGTTCATGTTCACGGGTAACTTTACGGACTGTGAGACGGAGCCGCTATGGGGTGAACACCTTATGGAATCTTCGTAAACGCAGCCTTATGAGTTAGACCATGACAACAAAGCTAACACACACCCGGAACAGCCTTCCGGAAAAGACACGCATCGAAATCGCCGCACTCCTACAAGCGCGACTGGCGGATTCCATCGATCTCCTGATGCAGGCCAAACAGGCTCACTGGAATGTGAAAGGCCTGCACTTCATCTCCCTACACGAACTCTTCGACAAGGTTTACAAGGACACGGGTGAATACGTGGATCTCATCGCCGAGCGCATCGTCCAGCTTGGTGGTGTCGCCCAGGGCACGATCCAATCCGCGGCTAAGGCTTCGGGAATGCCCGAATATCCTTTGGATATTTCCAGCGGTCATAAGCATGTCTCCGATCTTGCCCATTCCATTTCCTTCTATGGAGAAATGATCCGCGAAGCCATCGCGCTGTCCACCGAGCTGGAAGATGCGGGCACAGCGGATCTGTTCACCGAAGTTTCCCGTGGAGCTGACAAGAACCTCTGGTTCGTGGAAGCACACGAGCAGAAGGAGCAATGAACACAACCTCAAGACCAGGAACAAACCAACCTCACTGCATCCCATGAAACCAAACCCACTCACCAAAGGCATGATCGAAGAAAACTCCATAGGAATCGGAGAAGTAAGCGAAGAAATGGTGACCGACCGCGCGAAGGAACTCGCCCTCATCGCCGGACACAAGCTCTCGAAAGCGGATCACGAGCAGGCGCTCGCAGAACTGACGGGTGTGGACGAAACGGATGCCAAGCAGGCAATGCTCGAATCCTTTTCAGAAGACAAGCGCTGGGATCCGGTGCCGGGATCTACTGGCCATCAGGTGGAAGAGTCCGCCAGCGAGGACGAGGACGAAGACGGCCGGAATGAAAGCGCGCAGCTTTTCGAAGAGGGCGTCAGCGAGGCCGAGCATGACCAGATGCTCCAGGCGGCAAGGGCTGCAAAAGAAAAAGACCGTTTCGACAAATGACCATGACCACCCTTCACAAGATTGCCCGAGCTCTAATGGCAGATGACAAGGGCATCCTCGCGATGGATGAAAGCAATGCGACCTGCAACAAGCGTTTTGCAGCCTACGGCATCCGCCAGACTGAAGAAATGCGCAGGGCATACCGGGAAATGCTGGTGACAACTCCCTGCTTGGGAGAATGCATCAGCGGCGCGATACTTTTCGATGAAACAATACGCCAACAGACAACCAGCGGAGTGTCTTTTTCCACAGCGCTCATTGATGCCGACATCATTCCCGGCATAAAAGTGGATCTGGGAGCAAAGCCCCTTGCCGCCCATTTTGGGGAAAAAGTCACCGAGGGTCTGGACGGCCTGCGTTCGCGTCTCGCCATGTATTTCACCCTCGGCGCAAGATTTGCAAAATGGCGGGCCGTGATCGCTATCGGCGATCACGCTCCAAGCCGGGGCTGTCTCGAAGCCAATGCCCATGCGCTGGCACGCTATGCCGCTCTTTGCCAGGAAGCCGGGCTAGTGCCCATCGTTGAGCCGGAAGTGCTCATGGATGGCAATCATGATCTGGCCCGATGTCTGGAATCGACGCGGGAGGTGCTACTCACGGTTTTCACCCAACTCGCTAGCCAGAAGGTGATCCTTGAAGGCATGATCCTCAAGCCGAACATGATCTTACCGGGAGCGAATTGCCCCATCCAAGTATCTGCGGAAGAGATTGCCATATCAACCGTGGAGTGTTTGTTAGAAACGGTGCCTGCCGCAGTTCCAGGCATCGCGTTTCTTTCGGGAGGGCAGTCTTCCGAACTCGCCACGGCACGGTTGGATGCCATGAACGCCCGTTACCGCTCTGACGTGCCGTGGGCGCTGTCATTTTCATTTGGGCGTGCACTCCAGGAACCCGCTTTGAAAGTCTGGGCTGGAAACAAGGCGAATGTTTCGGATGCTCAGAACGCACTCATGCATCAGGCGAGGTGCAACCGGGCGGCACGTCGCGGCTATCACGCCGCAGGAATACCTCTGAAAGACCTATGAAAACGTCCCCGCTAGTACAACGTGAAGGGCTTTCGAGTGAAGTATCGAAAGTGGTTGGCATTGCCGCTGATCATGGCGGCCAGGAGTTGAAAAACTATCTGTTGACGATGCTTCGCAACGCAGGTGCGGAGGTGATTGATTTCGGGGGTAGGCAACTCGCGCCGGAGGATGACTACCCAGATTTTGTCGTGCCGCTGGCACGCGCTGTCGCGGCAGGGTGTGTGGACCGTGGGGTGGCGATCTGTGGGAGCGGGGTGGGAGCATGCATCGTGGCCAGCAAGGTGGATGGAGTCAGGGCTTGCCTGATCCACGATCCGTTTTCCGCTCACCAAGGAGTCGAGGACGATGATCTCAACCTGATTTGTTTAGGAGGTCTGGTGGTGGGACATGCGCTCGCTTGGGAGTTGGTGCGGAGGTTTCTCACCGCCCGTTTTTCAGGCGAGGAACGCCACCGCCGACGTTTGGGAAGATTACCGGAGCTGGAGAAACTTCGTTGCCAAGAATTCATCTCTGCCAAAAGAGAGGATTCGGACGAAGCTGAAACACTCAAAATCTATCTCATCCGCCATGGAGAGACTGAATGGACGTTTTCCAGTCGCCATACCGGAGTAACCGACCTGCCGCTGACCGCTCTTGGCGAGGACGAAGTGAGAGAATGGGGAAAGCGTTTTTGTGGAATTTCGTTTTCCCACGTGCTCACAAGCCCCCGCCAGCGCGCCCGAAAAACCTGCGAGCTGCTAGGCATGAGCGAAAATGCTGTGATCGAAGAAGATCTCGCGGAATGGGACTATGGCGACTACGAAGGCATGAAAACCGGAGAGATCCGCGAGGAGCTTCCGGATTGGGACGTGTTTTGCGATGGTTGTCCGAACGGGGAAAATCCCGTGGGAATTTCCGCCCGTGCTGATCGGCTCATCTCACGGCTTCGCGATATGAGCGGAAATATCGCGCTCTTCTCGCACGGTCAATTCGGCGGTGTGCTGGCTGCGCGTTGGATCGGATTGTCCGTGGCGGATGGTCGGCACTTCCCTTTAGGCACCGCATCACTCGGTATTCTCGGATATGATCCTCACCACCCTAAGGTCCCAGTGATTGAGCGGTGGAATTCTGCGCCGCATGAAGATTTTCACCCCATAGCCATGTCGCAAGTTTCTCTTTGACTAGACCTGATCTATTAAAAATTCGTATTCCACGATTTGTTACCAGCGCACTGAATCGTGGGCCCGATTAATCAGGCAGTTTATGGGGAGCCATAAGAAAAATTGCCTCTCCAAGTGTTTCAAACCTTGGATTCAACCCGGGATCTGAGTTTTTTACTGAAGATTGCATTTTTTTTGCATGCCCGCAGTCGGTTGTGCAGCGAGAGGGGCGAGTTCCTAAAACAGAAATTGAAGACAAAAAAGGCCGGCTCATTGCTGAGCCGACCTTTGAACATCATCTTGTTGAAGCTTCCCACTCGTGTAGAGTTAGAATTCAACTCTTGAGGCGATCACTTACGCGCGGCGGCGGCGAAGCAAAGCGAGGGCACCAAGTGCTCCAAGGAGAGCGGCGCTTGGCTCTGGGATTGGTGCCACCGAGGCGTAGTCAGTTCCCACACGTAAACCGTCCACATCACCCGCAGCACTGCCGCCGCTGGTGTTGAAGGAAATTACCTGTGATCCAAGTGTACCGGTGCGATTCACCGAGAAGTTAAGCAGATTGTTAGAGGCCAAGGTATCCGTGGTGTCAACGACTCCTGTATTACCATAGATTTGGACAAACGTTTGATCGTTTCCAGTGCTCGAAGTGACCACTTTACCAATCACGAAGTAGCTTTGAGCAAGAGCAAACGCTGCACCTGCGCCTGT
>JBGSUW010000065.1:0-7990 GCA_041753275.1 Akkermansiaceae bacterium
CCCGGTCGGCATCGCCACCCAGGATCCGGAACTTCGGAAAAACTTCGAGGGCAAGCCGGAACACGTCGTCAATTTCATGACCTTCATCGCCATGGAACGCCGCGAAATCATGGCCGAATGCGGGTTCCGCACCATCAATGAAATGGTCGGCCACGTCGAATGCCTCGATACCAACGAAGCCACCGACCATTGGAAAGCCAGCGGCGTCGATCTCACCAGCATCTTCCACAAGCCCGACGTCGGCGATGAAGTCGGCACCTACGCCACCAAGATTCAAGACCACGGCCTCAAGGATGCGCTGGACAACACCCACCTGCTCGCGCTTTGCGAGCCCGCCATCGAGCGCGGTGAAAAGGTTCGCGCCGAGCTGCCCATCGTCAATGTCAACCGCGTCGTCGGCACCATCACCGGCAGTGAAATTTCCCGTAAATACGGCAACAAGGGCCTGCCCGATGACACCATCGAGCTGAAATTCAACGGCAGCGCCGGCCAATCCTTCGCCGCCTTCACCCCGCCCGGCATGACCTTCCGCCTCGAAGGGGATGCCAATGACTACGTCGGCAAAGGCCTCTCAGGCGCGAAAATCGCCATCTTCCCACCGCGCAACGCCCGCTACAAAGCCGAAGACAACGTCATCATCGGCAACGTCGCCTTCTACGGAGCCACCTCCGGCGAGGCCTTCATCAACGGCATCGCCGGTGAGCGCTTCTGCGTGCGGAATTCCGGGGTAAGAACCGTCGTCGAGGGAATCGGCGATCATGGCTGCGAATACATGACTGGCGGCCAAGTCATCGTCCTCGGTGAGACGGGCAGAAACTTCGCCGCAGGCATGTCCGGCGGCACCGCGTATGTTTACGATATCGATGGCATGTTTGAAAAGCGCCTCAACAAGGAGATGGTCAATCTTTACCGCCTCATCGAGTGCAGCGATGCGGATATCAGCACCGTCAGGTCCACCATCGAGCTACACGTCGCCATGACTGACTCTTCACGCGGGAAATTCTTATTGGAAAACTGGGATGCCGAGCTTCCGAAATTTTTCAAAGTCCTCCCGCGCGATTACGAGCGCATGCTCGAGGCCTTCCGCAAAGTCGAGCAACAAGGGCTCACTGGCGACGAAGCCGCCATGGCCGCCTTCGAAGAAAACCTCAAAGACCTCTCCCGCGTCGGCGGCAACTGAACGTCTTCATTATCAATTCTTAAATTTCAAATCAGATGGGCAAAGCAACAGGATTCATGGAAGTGGAGCGGAAGACCGCTTCCGAAAACAACCCACTCGAGCGCGTCAAAAATTGGCGTGAATTTAAAATTCATCCCGATGAAAAACAGCAGCGAGCCCAAGCCTCCCGCTGCATGGATTGCGGCACCCCGTTCTGCCATACCGGCCACATGGTCTCCGGCATGGCCAGCGGTTGCCCGGTCAATAACCTCATCCCTGAGTGGAACGATTTGATCTTCCGCGGCCGTTGGAGAGAGGCCCTTGAACGGCTCCACAAGACCAATAATTTTCCGGAATTCACCGGCCGCGTTTGCCCCGCACCGTGCGAAAGTTCCTGCGTGCTTGGCATCATCCAGCCCCCCGTCACCATCAAGAACAACGAGTGCGCCATCATTGATCGCGGTTGGGACGAAGGCTGGGTCACCCCACGCATTCCTGCCATCCGCACCGGCAAGAAAATCGCCATCGTCGGCTCCGGTCCGGCCGGCCTCGCTTGTGCGGATCAGCTCAACCAAGCCGGCCACAGCGTCACCGTCTTCGAGCGGGAAGAACGCATCGGCGGCCTGCTCATGTATGGCATTCCGAACATGAAATTGGACAAAGAACTCGTCGTCCAACGCCGTGTTGATCTCCTCGCCGCAGAGGGCATCAACTTTAAAACTTCCATCGCCATCGGCAAACACCCCGAGTGGAGCAGTGAGCGCCTACGTACGGAATTCGATGCCATCGTCCTCTGCTGTGGAGCTACCCATGGCCGCAATCTGCCGATTGAAAATCACACCGCCAGGGGCATCCACATGGCCATGGAGTTCCTCACCGCGAACACCCGCCACCAGCTCGATCACCAGTTCAATGGCACCAATCCCGCCCTCAATGCCACCGGTAAAAACGTCGTCGTCATCGGCGGCGGCGATACCGGCACAGACTGCGTCGGCACCAGCCTCCGCCACGGCTGCAAGAGTGTGATCCAGCTCGAAATCATGCCCCAGCCGCCCGACAAGCGTGCCGCGAACAATCCATGGCCAGAGTGGGCAAAAGTTTACAAAATGGACTACGGCCAAGAAGAAGCCGCCGCCATCCAAGGCGGCGATCCCCGCCAATACCTTGTCCAAACCAAGCGCTTCCTCCAAGACGAATCAGGCAATCTCACCGGTCTCGAAATCGTCCACATCGAGTGGGCCAAAGACGAGCAAGGCCGTTTCACTCCTCAGGAAATCGAAGGCACGCTCCGCACCATTCCGTGCGATTTGGCGCTTCTTGCCATGGGCTTCACCGGTCCCGAGCAAGAAGTCATCACCCAATTCGCGCTTGAGACGGATGCCCGTTCCAACGTCAAAGCCGAGCATGGAAGTTTCACGACCAATCTCCCCGGCGTCTTCTCCGCTGGTGATATGCGCCGTGGCCAATCACTCGTCGTCTGGGCCATCAACGAAGGCCGCGGTGCCGCCCGCGAGTGCGATCGCTACCTCATGGGCGCTACCAATCTACCTTGATTAGGGGTAATAATTCGAGTCCCATCGGTAGCTTAACTGACTTTAAATCAGAAGTTTATATATCTTAGCCAGCAATCTCCAGTCCTTCAGAGTGCAGTAATTACCTTTGTTTTACCCCATTCATCGCCCAAGCGGCGGAGGCCACCAGGTTTGCCATTTTTTGAGATCAGCACAATCAGTTCTACGATCGGAAAGAAAGGGATCAATAGCACAACATTACGGATCAGCCCGGGCCCCCAGTTGCCTGATAACGATGTTCCTTCCTCCGTGACAGCTTTGATTTTCATGACCTTCTTGCCAAGGCTCTGCCCTTGCAAAAATGGCAATGAGTCGCGCAATAATAGATAGGCAAATGCGACAAGCATCCCCAGAGAACTACTGATTTTTCCAACCACCATTGATATCACGATCACCACGAGGATATCGATCAGATATCCGCCAATCCTCGCGCCAAGTGTCGCTTCGGTAGTCGGCGGGTTGGTGGCGACGTTAATGACAGGCTCTGCATTAGATGGCGTGCTTTGGTGAAAGCTCGTGGGGTCTTCATGTTTTGGCTCCATGAACAAACACATAAGCAACTTTAATAATAGGAGTCGAGGAATATATTGTGAAAATATTAACAAGCTTGACAACGTATGACCTTTATATATTTCCATTTTAATAATGTGTCGCAAATCATATTTTTCTGGAGTCACACTATGTTTGGTCACTCTCGTCGGCTTGTTTCCCATGAGTGAAATCTACGGTTCCAGCCTTTACGTCTCGCCCATGGGTGACGACGCCAGCGGCAACGGTTCGCTCGCCGCGCCTTTTAAAACGATTCAAAAGGCAGCCAATGTCGCTGCGGTAGGTGACACGATTTTGATCCGCGCAGGGATTTACCGGGAGACCGTCACCCCGCCAATCAGCGGCTTATCTGGATCACCCATCACCTTTCAGAATTACCCTGGCGAGACACCCATCATTTCTGGTGCGGATGTTCTCACCAGCTGGACGGGTGTGGGCAATGGAGTTTTTCGCGCTCCAATGCCTTGGAGCTACAATTTTGAACAAGTCTCGGACACGTCTTTTCCGAGCAATCAAGTTTTTCTCAATGGTCGCATGCTCACCCTTTTGCGCTGGCCCAAAGAGACCAACCTAGATCCCATCGCTAATCCGCGCGATGCCCTGATTGACAGCACCACGGTAAGTAATTCCAACGTCATTGCGACCGATGCTGAGTTTACTGAGCCGCCCGCGCGTTGGGTGGGTGCCAAAGTATGGATCAATCTCGCCCGCCTCGGCCTGGATGGGCAAGGGCAGACTGGCGTGGTCGTAGCGGCATCCTCCGGCCAGCTCACTTTCTCTAACATTGATACCCGCACCGGCCCCCAAGCGTGGGGGGTAGGAACAGGCAGCCGTTATTATATTTTTAATCCAACTGCCGCCGCTCTCGCTGCCACCGGTGGCCCCTCCGCCGCCCTCGATCCCGGAGAGTGGTGGTATGATTCCGCGGCACAGCAACTGTATGTCCGCACGTGGAATGGTGCAGCTCCTGCCCCAATTGATGGCAGTCCAAATACGGTAGAGGCTCGGCGTCGTACCTTGGGCTTCAACCTTGAAAACCGCGCTTGGATCACCCTGCGCGGACTACATCTCTTCTCCGCTAGCATCAGCACCGACACTGGCTCCGCCAGCCGCACCAACACCATCGCCCCTGCAAACCACATCTTACTCGATGCTCTTGATGTCCGCTACTCTACGCACTTCACCGATCTCACCGGTAATTACCAAATGCAATGGAGCTCCAAGTCCGGGCTCATTCTCAGCGGCTCTGCCATCACTCTTCAAAACAGCGTGCTTCGCTACTCCGCCGGTTCCGGCATCTCCATCATTGGGCAAAATAATAAGATCCTCAATAATGTCCTCTCAGATCTCAATTACGCAAATACTGAGGCTGGGATGATTAATGCCGGCAAGCCTTACGACACTCCCGGAAACATCGCACAGACCAGTCTTGATCACGAGATCGCCTACAATACCCTCTACCGCACTCCGCAACAGGGCATCAATTTTCGTGGTTTGAAAAATTCCACCAACTCCCCAAATACACCGCTGGCGCGCATTCACCACAATGTCATTCAAGACGTGATGCTCCAGTCATTCGACTCCGCCGCCATCGATACCTTCGGCGTCAATCACCAGCACGTCCGCATTGATCACAACGTCATCTTCAATCTCCTCGGCCCGCTCAATTTTGGCATCTACTTCGATTATGCCTCCGCCGGCATCGTGGACCACAATCTCCTCTTCGATGTCCGCGAGCCGCTCAATATCAACTGGGAGGATTCTGCGACCGCGCAAAATATGCGTTTATTCAATAACACCGCCATCCAAGACAACACCGACCTTCCACCGGTTTACAGCGTCGGCAACCACAGCCCGGGTAGTATCATCCGTAACAATCTACTGTCAAATACCCTCCCTCAAGCGTTCCCCACCGCGACTCTGTCTAACAACGTCATCGCTCAGAATACGTTTTTTACCAATCCCAGTCTCGCCGACTACTCACTCAGCGCATCCGCCAGCGCCGCAATAAATCAGGGCGTAAGCGTCGCCCCTTTTGATGATATAATCTCCGGCCCTGCGCCAGATGTCGGTGCCTTCGAGCTTGGCCAAGCCGCTTGGACTGCCGGGTCCAGCTTGATCGCCTCCCAACCCGCCCCTGGCGCTCTCTCTGCTACCCAGCTCGATTCGAAAACCGTCCGCCTCGACTGGACTGACCGTTCCTCAGACGAAACCCACTTCATCATTCTACGTTCTCCTGATAACGGGCGCTACTGGACCGAGATCGGCCGCGCCCCTGCAGGCACTTCAACTTACACCGACACGCAGATCCCCGGTGGGCGTTACCTCTACGCTGTGCGCGGCGATCGCTCACCCTTGAGCTCTCGCGTCAATGCCCGCGGCGGCAGTGCGCAGGCACTGTTTTACCCCGGCACCTTCGATGGTCAAAGCGGTAGTATCAACGTCTTCGGCAACAACCAGATCGGCGGCACTAGCCCCGGCTCTTGGATCCGTTTCAATGCCCTCGACTTCGGCGCGGCCGGCTCCGTCACCGCTTTCACTGCCTACTATGCCAGCTACAATGCCACCGCCCAGATCCAAGTGCGATTGGGCGATCCCACCAACGGCACCGTCATCGCCACGCTTGACGCAGGCACGGGCGATGGCATCTATCGCAATCTTACCGGGCCTGTTTCCACCAGTGCCTCGGGCACCCACGATGTTTACTTAGTCTTCACCGGATGGGGCACCGCCAATATGGACACCTTCCGATTTATTGGAAATTTACCAACTCAGCCGTCCGCCACTCCCACTACACTTTCTGCCACGTGGAATGGCAGCGCCGTGCAACTTGGCTGGACAGATACCTCGAACAACGAGCAGGAAATCCACATCGAACGCGCTATCAATCATGGCCCGTTCACCGAGCTAGTTCGCCTCCCCGCCAACAGCATCACCCTCACTGACTCCGCAGTGACCACTTCCCAGCGCTATCGCTATCGTGTAGCCGCCGCCAACCTCTACGCCCCGTCAGCCTTCAGTGCCCCAGCCGAAGTCACCACTCCTTCGACTCCGCTGGAAATTTGGCGGAAGCAACATTTCAGCACCACCTTGAATTCCGGGGCCGCCGCTGATACTTCCGATCCCGATGGCGACGGTGTTCCAAACCTCCTCGAATACGCACTCGGTGGCGATCCTTCATCGGCTCTCAGCGCACCGTTGCCGATATTCCAAACATCAAACAACAGATTGCAGGTGATTTTTACCCCTAAAGTTCTCACTGATCTGACTTACCTCATTCAAGCCAGTGATGATCTGGTCTCATGGACCGAGCTCGACATTTCCAGCTCGCTCACCCTCAACCAGATATTCACCTTCACCGACACAGTGGATATCTCCGCCGCAGGCCGCGAACGTCGTTTCCTCAGACTACGCGTCACTTATTGAAATAATCAAAAAACACCTTGTTTCGGTCTGATACTACTGACTCCTGAGAAACCCCAGAGACAAACTTTTGTAAGTGGCCGTTTCTTTAATCTTTTGTCGGCCAGGATAAGAGAATTTGATATAATCTTGTTTAATCTTTTCACACGAGGGGATGTCCCTAATCTTTAGAGAACACATGATCCCCCTTAAGAAAATTCTCAGCGCCTATCGTTCCATCTCCCAAACTGAGCGCGAGAAAGGCACCTACTTTGAGGAACTCATTCGAACCTATTTCCGCAACGAACCGAAATTCGCCAACTACTACTCCGATGTCTGGCTTTTCTCGGACTGGGTGAAAGAAATCGGCACTACGCAGTTTGGCTTTAACGCCAAGGACAAGGGCATCGATCTCGTTGCTAAAGTCTCCGGCACGGGTGAATATCACGCCATTCAGTGCAAGTGCTATGCGGAGGACTACCGTGTGAGGAAAGCTGATATCGACAGCTTCTTTAATGAATCCGGGAAGAGCGTCTTCACCTACCGTTTTGTCGTCACCACTACGAATAACTGGAGCGAAAATGCAGAGCAATCCCTTGAGAACCAAGCGACGCCTGTCAGCAAAATCACCCTCCTCGATCTGGAGAACAGCCAGATCGACTGGGGGAAATACGCGCCCAGCAAGCCCGCCGCCCTCAAGGAAAAGAAGACGCTTCGCAAGCACCAGGTCTCCGCACTAGAGAATGTCAAGCTTGGCCTCAAGTTCGCTGACCGTGGCAAGCTCATCATGGCCTGCGGCACCGGGAAAACTTTCACCTCACTCAAGATCGCCGAAGAACTCGCCGGGAAAAACAAGCGCGTCCTCTTCCTCGTCCCCAGCCTGAACCTCCTTTCCCAGACCCTCACCGAGTGGACACAGGAAAGCTCCATTCCACTCCGCTCCTTCGCCGTCTGCTCCGATGCTGAGGTCGGAAAAAAGCGCAGCAACAAAGACGAGGACATCGTGGAGACCTTTGCCCACGAGCTGCAATACCCCGCCACCACCGATGCCAAGCGCCTCGCCCATGAGATGGGGAAACGCCACGACGTGGAACACATGTCCGTCGTTTTCTCCACCTACCATTCCATCCAGGTTGTCAGCGATGCGCAGTTGAAATACGGCATGGCAGACTTCGATCTCATCGTCTGCGATGAAGCCCACCGCACCACCGGAGCCAAGTTCGAGGATGAGAAGGAAAGCACCTTCGTCAAAATCCACGATGCCGATTTCATCCACTCTGCGAAACGGCTCTACATGACAGCCACCCCG
>JBGSUW010000066.1:0-24215 GCA_041753275.1 Akkermansiaceae bacterium
TATCCTGCGGGCAACTCCAGATGATCGCTTGCAAGGCGCTAATCACCAGCCAATCGCATCAGAAAGACACCGAAATCCGGTTTTGTTCCGTCTCTGTCCGGTTTTGAACCGTCTCTGTCCGGTTTTGAACCGGCCCCGACAATAAAAAACCGGGAAGTCCCGAAGGGCTTCCCGGCTGGGATGACTTTGTGAAGTCTATTACAGATTATTATCTTTTGCTCGGATGAGCCAGTGCTGGAGTAATTTCTGTACCCCAGACAGTGTCAGCACCTCCGGTGAGTAGCGGTTTGCCGTTCAGAAGAACTTTTCCGGATGGTTTGATAATGTTCACCGAAGTAACGCTGTTGTCCAATTTCAGGATCACTGCTTTGCTGTCGAAGGGATCTGGATCGAAATCCCCTGTGGGTTCCATCGACACTTTCGTAGGGGTGACCAAAATTGGACGACCTGAGTTACCGGCCGAGCTAAGACCTGACTTATCAGCTTTCACGAAAAAGGAGAAACCAACCTCACCGCCTTTGAGTGCTTCATCTCCATTAATATTACCATCAGGCTTTTTGGTGAAGGCAGTTTTGGCATAAAAGATTGCTTCGGATTCGACAATGCCGGCACGGATCAATTGACGGAAGCGATCATTTGCGGCATCGCCGCTTACGATAGCGGTCTCTGTAGCATTTTTTACGGCTTCTGCCGTCTCAGAATCTGGAAAGCTGCCGTATTCGGTATCGAAGTCCATCAGCGAGATTCCGATTTGGCGAGCATTGCTCACTGCTTCGGTTTGGTCGGCCTTTTTACGCGAGCGTAGGATCGCCGGTGAGGCGAGACCCGCCAGCGCGGCGATGATGACGATGACGACGAGCAGCTCCACCAAGGTGAAACCGCCGCGCAGTTTTGAGTTCATTTTCATAGGTTTACTTTCTTATTTTATGGTTTGGTATGGGTGAGGCAAGTGCCTCGGTTTATGATAATCCAGATGGCTGGGTAACCAATGGATTGGGTAGAAGATATCCCAGCAGGAAATGGATGCAAGAGATAAGTTTGAGGAGGTTTACCAAGAAACTTGAGCGCGGAATATCCCATTGATTCCTGGCTCATTCTGGCCGGAGCCATGGTTGCGGTAATCCTCGTCAGTGAGGTTTTCCACACCGCAGGTGAGCTCGAGGTGCTCGTTGACTTTCCAACCGGCTCGCAAGTCAGCGGTGACGTAGCCCGGCGTGCCATCCGTTGGAATCCTTTGCTTATCCGCAATTTGATCGGCCTTGGAAAAGCGATCTTCTTTCATCGCACTTAGAACACGGCCTTCCACCCAAAATTTTGTCGATTCAGCCGTCCAGCGGAGTGCGACCGAACCGGTGAGCGGCAACATCCGGGAAGCATATTTGTCCACACTCTGATTACTGCCCAAAAATTTCTCCGTCTCTGAGCGCCCTTCCTGCCATGACACGAATCCCGAAAGTGTCCACTGAGGCTGGAACCGCCATGCACCTTCCAATTCCACACCATAGCTGTAACCTTCTGCGGCATTGGTGGCCACCGAGCTGCCCGTATCTAGTTTTGAGTCAAGTGGAACGGAAGTGATCAGGTCTTTCAAGTCAGTATAGTAAACGGCAAAATTGAGCGACGTGGTCTCCGTCTGATGACGTGTTCCCAGTTCGTAGGTGATGTATTTTTCTGGTTCAAGATCGAGTGAACCCATGGACGCCACCCCGGCGCGGGAAGTCTGATTGCCGGTGAGATCGTCCAGATTCGGCGCGCGGAAGGCTTGGGAAACGCCACCGTAAAGACTCCACTCCGGGTTGATCGTGTAGAGCGCCCTAAGTGATCCTACGCCAGAATCCCATTGGCGAGAAGCGCTGTCCACCGGCATACCAGCACCATCCAGCACACGCCCCAGCTCAGCCTCGGCATGAGTGTAGCGCGCGCCCGCCGTGATCTCGAGCGCATCGAGAGGTTTCCAACTATATTGACCGAAAATCCCTAGTAAATCATAAGTGGAATCATCCGCAATCGGGAGAAATTCCTTTCGGGGGCCTCCGAGAGCATTCGATTGGTAACCCGATGAATCGACCTTATCCCGATAGAAATCGACGCCATACACAAGCGCGCCGGGTCCAACCGGCGATTCAAGATTCAGGTCAAAACCTAGTGTATTAGTGTCAATCTTCGCTTTACGAAGCACACCCGCGTTGTCGAGAGGGCGATCTGGAAAACGATTTTGAAATTCGAGGTCGGTGGTATCTTGGAACGATACGGTTGCGCTCCAGCGACGCAGCCATGCCTGCTCCATCGGATTTTCCCCAGCGTAGCGAAGGTAAGTAAGAGAGCGATCTTGATCGTAAAAATTCTGTTTCCAAAGTCCCGGCGCGGCAACGTGACTACCCTCTTTCCAACCTGGATTATCCAAGGTGCGATGCCACCTCGATACCCCGTCTTGGGTTAGATTGTAGTGCGCCAACGTAAGCGTAGAATCCGGCGTCACCGCCCAATCAAAGCGAAGATCGTAATCTTGTTCGGGATAGCCGGTGCCCTTCATGCGACCGATTGCATCCGATTCAATATCGCCGTAATCCTTGGCCGAGTAGCCGAGATGAAGTCCAAATTTCCCGCCGACGCCCGAGTCGGACTCGATGCGGCCAATGTGGCTGTCTTGGCCGTTGCTGCGATATTCATAGGCCACCGAACCTTTTGTGAAAAATTCACCCGCAGTCTGATCCATAAAGTTGGAGGATTTTCCAAACACATTCAGAGTCCCACCCACCGCATCTGAGCCATAAAGCACCGAGCCTTGGCTTTTAATCAATTCCAAGTGGTCCACCGCCAATACATCAACCGTGTTCCAATATTGGATCGGGCCACTGCGAAACGTCGAATTATTGATGCGGATGCCATCGACCATCAGCAGATTTTGCCTACCGATGAAACCACGGATGACCGGCGCGCCATGACCTGTCGCCGTTTTCTGCACTAGCACGCCGGGCGTGTATTGGAGCGCTTCCGCCACGCTACGACGGCTATTTTCCCTCAGTTCTTGCTCTCCTAAATAATGGGTGGTGTAGGGACTCCGGCTTTCCGTCTGCTCACTGCGAGTGGCTGTGACGACAAGTGGATCAAGAAAATTTTGGGCTAACAACTGACTAGGAAGCACGAGCAGCGGGAAGAGTGATATTTTTCGCATGAGCAATGTGAGAAACGTCTTAACGCAAATAATATTAGAAGAAATTTTATTTTGAGCAAAACGACCTTCATTTCCGTCGGCGAGGAAGTGTAAATTCCTATCGCAAACCCTTGCCAGCGTCCGCAGCCTGAGTTACTCACTCGCCCCTATGGCAAGCTATCGCGTGTTAGTCTCAGATCCGATTTCAGAAAAAGGCGTGGATGCTCTGCGCAGCTCCCCGGAAATTTCCGTCGATGTCAAAACCGGGCTCAAGCCGGATGAATTGCTCGCCATCATCGGTGACTATCATGGTCTTGTGATCCGGTCTGAAACAAAAGTCACCCCTGCGGTATTCGCTGCGGCGAAGAATCTCAAAGCCATCGGCAGGGCCGGAGTGGGCGTTGACAATATTGATCGCTCCGCCGCCACCGATCACGGCGTGGTGGTGATGAACACTCCCAGCGGTAACACCATTTCCACTGCCGAGCATGCTTTTGCACTGATGCTCTCGCTCGCCAGAAACATCGGCCAAGCCCATTGCTCGATGATCTCGGGGAGATGGGATCGCAAGACCCTGCAAGGCGTGGAAATGTTCGGTAAACGCCTTGCCATTGTTGGCATGGGCCGCATCGGCACCGAGTTTGCCAAGCGGGCACAAGCCTTCGGCATGATTGTGGTTGCTTTCGATCCATTCCTCACTTCCGCCCGCGCTCAGTCTCTCAAAATCGAACTCGCGGAGAGCGCCGATGAGGCTCTCACTGGCGCGGACGTCGTGACGCTCCACATTCCCCTCACTCCGGAAACGAACCATCTTCTCAATGCCTCGCGCATCGCCCTGATGAATCCAGGCGCACTCATCATCAATTGTGCCCGCGGCGGCCTTGTCGATGAAGCTGCGGCCAAGGCCTCAATGGATGCCGGCCACCTTGGCGGAATCGCGCTGGATGTTTACGAAGTTGAGCCGCCGCCCGCGGATTTCGGGCTATTTTCTGCAAAAAAATGTGTTTTCACCCCGCACCTTGGAGCCTCGACAGCAGAAGCACAGGAAAACGTGGGTATCGAAGTGGCCCATCAAGTGAAAAATTTCCTCACCACCGGAGCCATCGTCAATGCGGTCAACATGCCGAATCTTGACAGCCGCACCCTCGAAAGCGTTGGCCCATACCTCGATCTCGCAGACTCCCTCGGCAAGCTGCTATCGAAAATCGCTCCTTCCCAGTGTGATGCCATCCGCGTTTCATATTTGGGACCTATTTCCGAGCTAGATACCGAGCTAATCACCCGCAAGGTGCTCAGTGGCTACCTCTCAGCCGCCCATCATGAGGCTCAGGTAAATCTCATCAACGCTCCAGCAATTGCCAAAGCCCACGGCATCCGCGTTTCCGAATCCACTGTCGCTCTCGCCACCAATTGCACCGAGCTCATCGAAGTCTCCGCCATCAAGGGCGACGAAGTTTGCACCGTTGCGGGCACCTTCTTTGGCAAGTCCGCCCGCATCGTCCACATCGCCGGCCACTACGTGGAAACCAGCCCGAAAGGCCGCTTCCTGTTTGTGGAAAATGATGACCGCCCCGGCATCGTCGGCACGATCGGCACCGCATTGGGAAGTGCTTCTGTAAACATCGCAAACATGGCCCTCAGCCGCAATGCCGACCGGAAACAGGCCGTAACCGTCATCGAAGTGGACACTGAGCCACCCACCAAACTCCTCGAATCACTTCGCGCCACTCCGGGAATTATCCGGGTCCTCAGCTTCGAACTATAAATTGTGTAAATTTTTGAGAAATCAATTGCCAACCCCGAGTCCAATTATTTACCGTCCCTCAAGCATGAAAAAACTCTTAGTCATCGCCACCACTTTCACGGTCCTCACAGGATTTGTCGCCGCAGATATTCACGCACCTCCGGGTTCGACTTACACTTCCTCGCGCAAGCTTGGCCGTGCCATCAGTAATATCGTTTACGGCTTCATCGAGATCCCTGAACAGATCGTCCGTAAAAACGAGCAATACGGCCGCAAGGCAGGATTCACCTATGGTGCGGTCGATGGTACCAATCGCGCTCTCAAGCGTATGGGCTACGGTTTCTACGAGCTTTTCACCTTCACCTGTCCGACTTATCGTGGCACTTTCAAGCCACCTTACGAGCGCTGCGGAGAAGACAATCGCATTGAAATGAATGTCCACGATGGCCTTTCCGAGTTCCCACCTGAGCTTGGATTCGAGACCAGCTTCAGCCACTCACGCACTCAGAAATACTAAGATTTTCTCCAAGAACTCTTCTACCGATAGCAGCCTCGCTGCTATCGGTTTTTTGTTGTTTGAGATCCTTTTCAGCCAGGATCACCGAAAATTGAAAAATGGATCGCTACGGCTTCTCTCTCCCCCGCTATCTTAAATATCCTAGCTCTACTTTGTGGGCGCCATGGCAGCGACCCATCGCTTCAATTCTTCAAGACTTCTTCCCCGCATTATCCCACTTCTTCCAAGGCGGGGCCTTGGCTTTAAACGTAGAGGCTGGCAGCTCGTCAGCAAATACCGAGCGTTGGCTAATGCCCCGCATGAGAACGCTGATTTCCTTGGCTTCTTCAAGTAGCTCAAACAACCGCTCTTGCTGGAGGTCTGTACGTTTCAATTCCGCCTTCACCGCCGCATCGCGGAGCTGAAGCACTGTGCCCGATAGCAACGCCAAGGACTGCTCTGCGGCCTGCATCCCATCGAGCGCAATTCCATCCAGACTCGTTGTATCCTGTGCCAATGCCATGCGATCAGCTTCGGTTAAATTTACCATAAATGCATTCACCGCCGCATTGGAGGCGGGGTCGGGAGCCGCTCCTAGGATCATTTCTAACAAAGCAATCCCCTCAACCCATCGTTGCGCCTCATGCAGGGTTTCAAACTGCTCGCCTAACAACCTTTGCGCAGGACCCGAAGTGAGCGCGAGATGACACATAAACGCAACGATCCGGTGAAGTGGCGTGGCCACCACCGCAGCTGCCACAGATTCGCGTGGATCCATTTTTGCCACATAATTCTTCTTTGGATTTGCCTTCGCCTTGGCCACCGCTTCACGCAAGGCCACGGTGGATGTCTGCAAATGGGTGGCCACGATATTAATCTGATCCTCCCGCGCAGCGAAGTCAGTCATCAACGCAAGCATCTCCGCACAGTCGCTCAGAGCCTTCGCCCGCTCACCTACAGAATTGAAAAGACCTATCGCCTTACCGCGCTCAAGTTTGAAATCGAAAAAGTCTTTCGCCTTGGCAAGTAATTCGCGGAAAGCCGCTTCACCGTGAGCTTTGAGAAACGTATCTGGATCATCGCCCGCTGGCATCTCCACCACTCGCACGGTCAACCCTTCTGGTGCCAACTCACGAAAGGCTTTTTCCGTGGCAGCAAGGCCAGCCGCATCCGCATCGAAACAAATCAGCACGCTGCTGGTATAGCGCCGCAGCAGCTTCGCATGCTCGCGAGTGCACGCCGTTCCACAAGTCGCAATCGCTTGTTCAATGCCTAACTCGTGACAGCAAATCGCATCGATCTGCCCTTCGCACAGCAGCGCCGCTTTTTCTTTGAGGATCGGCTTCTTCGCCCGATCCAGCCCAAAGAAGACCCGGGATTTCTTGAAAATCGCAGTCTCCGGCGAGTTGATGTATTTGCCGCTATTCTTGTTTTCCCGCAATTGGCGACCGCTGAAAGCAATCACATCACCAATTTCGTTACGGATCGGGAATATCAACCGATCCTGAAAGCGCACGTATAACCCAGAATTTGGATTCTTCTCATCACGCAGCAACGCCAGGCCGGAATCCAACAACTCCCGCCCCGAAAATTTCCGCGAACGCGCCCATTCCAGGAAAAATGCCTGATTGTCCGGCATCCATCCAATCGACCAACTCGCCGCCATCGCACCGCCGAAACCGCGCGATTTCATGTAATCCCGGGCGTGCTGAGCTGCCGGATTTTTCATCAACTGCTCATGCATGAACGCGGTCACTTCTCGATGCAGGTCCAGCAAGCGGCCACGTGACCGGCCCGCTTGGATCGCAGAAGCATCAAGGTTTTCCTCCTCAATCTGGATCCCCGCACGCGAGGCCAGTTTCTTCACCGCATCAGAAAATGGCAAATTTTCGTAATCTCGAACGAATGAAATTGCGTCGCCACCTTTGCCGCAGCCGAAACAATGAAACCGCTGATTATGCGGCGTCACATAGAACGACGGCGTCTTCTCATTGTGAAATGGGCAGTTCGCGCGAAACTGAGACCCAGATTTTTTCACCTCAATGTATGAGCCGATCAACGCGACAAGATCTGTCGCCTCGAGCACTCTCTCTACACTTTCTTTGGGAATCTGGGCCACGGTCCTGTTTACGGCATCAGACTAAACTCGCAAGGGGCCAGCACTAAAGTTAAAATCCATTTCCGTCGCTGAAATGCTTGCCAAGCCCCAGCCAGAATGTCCATTTTCCCGCCCGAGGTCCTTCGAGCCGCCAATGATTGGACATCGCATGCTTAGCTACAAACATTATTGAATAACAAATTGCGTTCGCTAACGCGATCGGTAATGGTTCAGAGGTCGTGAGTACGAAAAAAAAATCAAAACAGATGACCTTGGAATCCCTCGGAGCGAGGTGTCATCCGATTCGGTTGCAACCTTCGCACAGCGATTACGAGACATTTGCCCGGACGACAGCCCTCGCCATGGGGAAAGCCGTGCCGACAGGATCCGCTCTCAAGCCCAACATGCTGTTGCTATCGCTGCTGAACTTGGGATCCTCAAGAGCCCGGCAGTAACCTGGGATGAATTCCTTGTGCAGTGTTCTGATTCACGGATCGGATCAGAGCACGTGATTGAGTTTGACGATGATCTGAAGCTTGTAGGAAAGATCACCAAACCACCAAACCACCAAACTTCGGACTCCTCCCGGAAATCATCGAACTTCCGTTAGCCGTCCGACCGGGATCACCGGCCGAGTGGCGCAAGGCAATCGAATTCGTCGCGGCTACGCCATTGGAGTATCTCGTCCGCTGGCGAATGAATAACGAAGTTTTCGGCGACGATGTAAAACTGGTCTCGGTCATTCAATGGAAGGATGGCCTAGTTTCTTTCGGTATCACCCAGCCCCAATATCAAGGTGCGCCGGCGGCACCCAGAGACATCGAAAAGTTTTTCAGAGAAGCGGGATGGACTCTCTTAAACGATCCATCTAACCACAAAGTGTTTTTCAACTGCGCATTACAAGTCATGGCGATCGATGCCGAGAGCCGTAACTGCTACCTCACCGACGATGGGTTACAGCCGTTTGACGTGATTCTATGTGAACCGAGCGAGGAAATGGAACGATTTCTTAAGATTTATCCTGTTTGATAGGCCGCCATCTGGCGTTCCGTCCATCCCATCTGTTCCATAAAATCGGAGCGGGCATCATTGTAGTCCCCCCACTAGTCTTCAAGTTCTTTCGTTGTTGCCATCCGACCTCAGGAGAGAAAATGCCGTCAGGATGTAGAGCGCCAATTTTTGATAGAAAGTTTTCCTTCCCACGCTTGGGAAGTTTTCCTTAGATCCCCCCCGCGCCCGCTTTGAAAGTCTGAATTGAGCACACCTAATTTAGCACACGCGGCCGCAACGCCTTATTGCATGCTTAGCTCAGTGGTAGAGCACATCCTTCACACGGATGGGGTCGCAGGTTCGAACCCTGCAGCGTGCACCAGTTTCCCACCTTCGACGCCGAACAGTTAGTTTCGCAATCGCTGTCGATTTGAGCTGTGATCAGCCCGCCGATCCCGCATATTTAGTCATAATGAAGGATGAAAGAAGAGGATGGACCACCTTTTGAATTTCGGGAACGGACGAAAGCATACGGTTTGTGAATCGTGCGCATGTTTGTAACTCTGCCAAAAACTGAGGAAGCCCGGGTTCTAGGAAGACAAGTTCTACGCTCGGGAATTTCGGTTGGAGCGAACTACGGTGAGGCCCATCCAACGCAATATTCACAAGCTCACCGTCACGGTAAGCCACGAGAAGCATATCAACTACCGTGTTGCACTCAATCAGGAACTCAACGCCCTTGAGGAGAAACTCGCCTTCTTGAAATAAGACTGAGCCTTTCAAATGTAGTTTATCGGCAAAATCGGAGAACACCCAACTCGCGTAGGCCTTTCCTTCGAAGATGACTGCGAGCTTCTCTGGGTCCTCACCGCTCTGATCAGGGAGTTCCTCGAGGATTAGGATTTGGATTCCATGAACTTGAATATCGACAGTCAGCTCCGCTCGTGAATGAAAATAAAATCCACCTTGCCGAAAATCCGGAATTGCATCACACTAGAAGCGACGACCATGATCAACCCCAACAAAGCTTTCTGGGACAGCCATGGACGAGTAGGGCTCGTTTGGTCAAATCAGGCAGCCTCCGACGACGTGCTAATTGCCGCGGCGCTTCTCAAACAACCCAATTTCCACCTACTGCTCGACATCGCCTCCCACTTTGGTCTCGCCCGATTAACGGAGCGGTGGGAAACGCTCAAAAATGGAATCGAGCAAAGGCAGCACCCCGAAGAGCTTCAAAAATTGAAACAAGCTCAGCCCATTGTGGAACGATGCCTGACAACCATGGAGGAAGCCGTATGCCTGAAAAACTAGAACTGAAGGAGCCCAAAGCAGTCATGCCCGCCCCTACAGCCTCGTTGTTCGAAGAAATTCGAGATAATCCGTTGCTGCGTCCGTTCATCCTCATTGGAGGAACTGGGCTCTCCCTGCACATTGGGCATCGGATCAGTGAAGACCTTGACCTCATCACCTTTCTACCCAAGCTTCCTAGAGCCGCTTTAAAGGAATTACAAAGGCAACTTGAAAACAGCGGGCACCAAATCGAGCACCAAATCAACCCAGCCGCCTACGATGACTTCCAAATTGCCGGGATGGAACTGGCAGATAGCCAACAAGATTGGATCGTGGACAAGTCCGTGAAACTGACTTTCTTTTCCGGAGAATCCAAACACGCCAAGTTACTGGCTCCAACCCAATCACAACGAAACTCCGGAGCGGGGTTCAAGATCGCATCGTTTAAAGAATTGTGCCAACTCAAAGCCATTGTAACTGCCAGTCGATCAAAAAGCCGAGATTGGCTTGACCTCTTCGTCTTGGAAAAAGACCACCACTTCGGAATGACCAAATGGAAAGAAGCATTCGATCACGCAGGGTTAACCCCTATGGATTTCGAAATCTCCTTAAACCGGATGTGCATGGGGAAACTCAGTGAAGACGACGAGGGTTACGACACCCTCCTCCTAAATCCCCCAAGCATCGAAGATATGCAAACCAAGTTCAGAAGCTTGAGAAAAAGCTACGAGAAATCACTAGCAGAACTCCGAGCAAAGGAAATGAGGAAGCCGTCTTAAAGTGACGATTCAGGTGCGCCTTCAAATTCATAATTCAATTTGAAACCATTCCCGCCCAAATAAGCCGGGCAGGATTCTTCCCGCAGATTTGGCAAACGGTTTACATACCAACTCCATCGACCGTGTGTTCCTCGTATTCTGCTCGCTTGTTTTTGAAATCCCTAGCTCTGCTGGCTTCAGAGGATCATGCGGCGAGGTTACTCGGTATAAATATCCAATGGTCTTCCTGAATTTGAAACCGTCCCAGCATCCCGCACGTTTTGACCCCTCCGTCACGATTCGGCAGCACGCCGTCCCCGTCAGATACGCGAAGGCTTCGATAGCGATGGAGCGGAGAATTGGAGGAACTCCGAAAAGATCTCGAGCAGAACAAAGGAAAAGTCACACGAATCGAAAATCGATGAGTCAGCTGAGGGTTGCGTGAAGCATTTCCTCGCGTAGGTCCATCTGATGAATCCATGGATGAACGCTTATCGAGGCTCGCTGGCGGCGGATGCTTTGGCGATGCCGGTGCATTGGTATTATGACCGCGCGGCTTTGGTGCGGGATTATGGGACTGTAGATCATTTCATGGCACCTCGGAATCCTCATCCGGGAAGTATTTTGTGGCGTTCGAGTTATACGCCGCTCAATGAAAAGGGCGATATTCTGCGCGAACAAGCAACCTACTGGGGTCAGCGGGAAATTCACTATCATCAGTTTCTTAAAGCAGGCGAAAATACTCTGAATTACCAACTTGCGAGAGAGCTTTACCAGTTCGTCAGCGAGCGCGGTGGTTATGATGCGGATGCTTGGCTGGAACGCTACATCAGCCGGATGCTGGAGCCGGGGTGGCATCGGGACACCTATTTAGAAGAATATCATCGCGCCTTTTTCACTCGATATGCCGAGGGCAAGATTCCGCGCAAGTGCGGCATCAGTGATGAACATATTGGTGGGCTGGCGACGGTCCCTGCTTTGTGTGCGGCGCTGGAAGGCACTGCGCTGCCAGAGTTGCGGGCGATCGTGAAAGAGCACGTCGGGCTCACTCATGCGCATGCGAATGTGCTGCGTGCGGCAGATACTTTGGTGCGACTGCTCTGGGGCATCGCGGCAGGCGAGCCATTGCGCGAGGTGATGCGGCGTGAAGCAGGAGACTGGATCTCGGGAAATAAGGCTGAATCCTGGCGCGATCAGCCAGATGAACAGGTAATCGGCAGTCGCTTCAGCCCGGCTTGTTACATCGCGGAGGCGATGCCGGCCGCCCTTTATCTGGTGTGGAAATATCACGATGATTTCGCGGCAGGCATCACGGCGAATGCGATGGTCGGGGGTGACAATTGCCATCGTGGGGCGGTGGTAGGTAGCTTACTGGGGGCGGCCTGCGGAGTGACGATGGATGCCCAAAATTTGGACTCACCCAATTTCAAACCCGAACCCGATCTTGATGGAGCCAGATAAAATCTGCTGCACTTGCGGTCGCACGATCACATGGCGCAAAAAATGGGAAAAGTGCTGGGAGGAAGTGCGCTATTGCTCGGATGCGTGCCGCAAAAATAAGCCGGGGCTAAGCGGGGCCGCTGTGGAGGCTGCGATCCTTGAATTGCTGGGCCAGCGGCAAGCTGGGGCCACCATTTGCCCGAGCGAGGTGGCACGCCAGATGTGGCCAGAGGCTTGGCAAGAGCGGATGGAGGAAACCCGCCAAGCTGCCCGCAGGCTGGTAGCCGCACATCAATTGGAGATCACGCAAGCCGGGAAAGCGGTTGATCCCTCTACGGCCAAGGGACCGATCCGGCTGCGGCTACCACGCTAGCATTTTAATCAATCACATGCACGCCTCGCGGATTGATCCGGGACACGTAAGCTTGGCTGTTCAGTGGGATTCTTTCGAAAACCTTGGTGATCGCTTTTGCCACTTTGTTCGCAATTTCCTCACCTTCGCAAAGTGCGAATACGGATGGACCCGCTCCGGAGATGGAAAATCCGAGAGCCCCCGCAGAGATGGCGGCGCGTTTGGCGGTGTAGAAATCCGGGATGAGTTTTTGGCGGCGTGGCTCGGCGATCACGTCGTGGATGGAGCGGGAAATGAGGCCGTAGTCTTCCTGGATGAGTCCGCAAAGTAGGCCCCCGAGATTGCCGATTTGTTGGGTGGCATTTTCCAATGGGATTTCTTTGGGCAGGATTTCGCGGGCGACTTTGGTGAGGATTTCGATGTCCGGGTGGACCACGGCAGCCCAGAGATTTTTAGGCGCGGGAATTTGTGCGAAGTCGAGCTCGACGTTTGAGCGGATGAAGACAATGCCACCGAAGAGGCACGGTGCGACGTTGTCCGCGTGCCACGCGCCATCGGCTGATGCTTCGCCAGCCATGGCAAATGGGAGTAACTGCTTCTTGCTCAAGGGATTACCAATGAGTTGATTCACCGCGAAGGCACCGGCGACGGAGGAGGCTGATGACGAACCGAGTCCAGAGCCAAACGGCATCTTTTTGTGAATTTCCATCTCGATGCCACGGTCGGTCATGCCGAGGTGCTTGAGAAGATCGAGGGCGGCGACGCCGGCGCAGTTTTCGGAGGGATTTTTTGGGAGTTTTCCATGATCGCCGGTGATTTTGGTGATGTGGAGACCGGGTTTTTCGCAGTTACGGACGACGATTTCATCGCCCGGGGAATCGATCGCAAAGCCAAGCACATCGTAGCCACAGGCGACGTTTGCGACGGTGGCAGGGGCAAATACACGGATTTCAGCAGAATTGGGCATAAGAAAATGAAGCTCTCGGTGAGCGGGCGGAGTGTGGGGGCGGACCTCGCTGATGTTCAAGCCCGGAAACGCTCAGAAAAACCAGCTCTTCCGCTTCTTACGTTGGTAGGAACCATCGCCCACGGAAATCACCTCAATGTGGACGGTCGTGAGCCCTTGCTCGTAGAAACCGATTTTCTTGGCGGCACGCGGAGAAAGATCCAGCAGCCGTCCAGCGATAAATGGCCCTCGGTCGTTGACGCGGACTTTGACGGATTTGCCGTTTTTGAGGTTGGTGACCTTGATGAGGCAAGGCAGTGGCAGAGTTTTGTGAGCGGCGATGAGATGCCACGGCATGACTTTTTCACCAGTGGAAGTGTTACCGCGTTTGAGACCGAAAAACTTAGATTCATTGAACCACGAGCAAAGGCCCGTTTCCTGATAATTGAGCGCCTGCTCCACCGTCATGGGTTGGTAGCTCTGGCCACGCACAGTGTAGGAGCGCGTCATGTAACCTGAGTAACCATCAGGCCGGGCACAAGAAGGGCAGATCAATAAGACCGCGAGGGCCAGTGGGGCGAGCGAGAAAGTAAATTTCAAAATATCGGAAATCACTGCGCCTCAGCTCGCTCGCGGATGACTTGAAGAGTCGTCGCGACTTTATCTTTCATCTCCTTGCCGGGCTTGAACTTCACGGCAGCTCGGGCAGGAATCGGCACATCTTTGCCGGGGCTTCTGGGATTCCTGCCGATCTTTGCCTTCATTTCTCGGACTTGGAAGGCTCCAAAATTCCGCATCACCACGGTATCACCCTGCGAGAGGGAGTCGGTGATTTCTTCGATCAAGGTTTGTAAAACCAAGAGCACATCCTGGTGGCTGATTTCGACTCCTTGGCTGCCTAGGCGATCATTGATTTTGACGACAAGTTCGCGCTTGGTGATGGTGGCCATGAGACTTGAGCAATTAGTGGATTATGAATTTCTGCGACTGATCAAGGGCAAGAATCGCCAATGATCTATTCGATCTTCGGGGTAGTAGATGCGTATTCTATGCCAGTAAACAAATAAAGTTCAACTCTGGCGACAATTTTTGAGCCGCTACCGGATTGCGGTTCAATGAATCACGCATTTCCGGTAGCACAGGAGAAAGGTGCGGTGGAATGGCAGCTAATCCCCTTATTTTTCGGGAATCGAATCATAAATCTGCGCCAGTGACATCACAGTGTAGGAGGTCACGAGCACGGGATTGGACTCCATCCAGCGGCCATTTTCATTCACCCAAGAGCCATCTTCGCGCTGGAGCGAGAGGAGTTTCCCGGCGAGATCAGTGCGCCAATCCGCCTCGGTTCCATCTTCCAGTTTGAGGGTATTGAGGTTGGCGACCGAGAGGGCCTTGGACATGGTTTGATAAAAATAGTAGAGACCTTGTGCTCCCATGCCGGGGTTCTCATCGACAGTGTAATTTCTGCCGAGCCACTCCTTCACAGCTACCACTCGCGGATCTCCCGGAGTGAGTTTGGCGTAGATGAAGGAAAGCAAACCTGCATAGGAAATGGAGCCGTAGGAGCGGAGTGCGGTGCTGCCATCCGGTAGCTTGTCCTCGCCGGCCTTGGATTGACCGGGGGCGTAGATGAAACCACCTTTGTTTTTCGGATCGCTGGATGCCCAGCTTTGGTCATTGCTACCTTCTAGATTTTGACAACGAGAGAGGAAGGTGACGGCCGCATCCCAATCGAGGTCAGGTTGCTCACCATGTTTTCCGTCTTCGATGACCTTTTTGGAGAGGGCAAGTGCCTCGATCGCAAGATAGGTATTGGACATATCCGTGTGATCGTTTTTCGAGCCGTAGCCAATCCCGCCGTCATTAAAATTATCGTTTTCCTTCTTCTGGCCGAGGTCCCACTGATTATCGATGAGGTGCTTGCGAGCGCGCACCATTGCGGGCTCGTATGCTTCGCGCGAGGCGGAGACGAGGGCGGTGAGCGAGGTGGCGGTATTATAGACGGCGAGGCCACGGTTATAGATTCCACCGTCCGGCTTTTGTTGAGCGAGTAGCCAAGCGTAGCCTTTTTCAATCGATTCCGGCCATTCTGCTTTGACGTCGAGATTCGGGTCCCGAGTGGCGGCGGTGAGGGCGAGCGCTGTGAGTGCGGGTAACTCGCTATCATCCCAGAATCCTTCGGGTTTTTGCTGAGCTTGGAGCCAGCTATTGCCGCGGGCGATGGATTGGCGGATTTCCTGTTTGAGAGACTCGTAGCGATCCGGCTTGATGTCTTGCGCGCTGGCAAATCCGGTGGCGAGGAGGGCAATGGTAGCGATAAGTTTCATAGATCAATTTTGAATTAATTTAAAAATGGAGTGATGATCACAGTGACATCGGTGCCTTCTGGTGGAACTCGCTTCGGAAAGGCCACCCAGACGGTATCATCGCGGTTATCGGCACCGGGGTAGTTGATTATCGAAGCTCCAGAGACGAAGACGGCAACGATATCGCCAGAAATTTCGGCCTCATATTTGCCATGGCGAATATGAGATCCCCCGTAAACCCATGGCCCCGGTGGCATTGCGAGGGTGGTGGTGGTGTGCTGCAGCCAATCATTGATTGGGAAGCGCTTTAAGTTCCCGCCATCCTTCCATTCCACTTCAATCTTCACGCGAGCAGCCGCTTTTATTTCCGGGGAAACTTCCGGATAATCGTTGGATTCTCCGCCGTGGTCATTGGGCAGCGCGTAGAGCTCTGGTGATGGTGGATAGCGTAACAAAGTGAATGCAAGATTGATATTCGTAGGGGAAACTTCTGTAAGGAGCAGTGATTCGTGAAGCTTACCGTGGAGATGGACGATGGCAAATTCCAGCAAGCCTTCCGGCATGTTTACTTTGGCAGGGAACCGTATTTCACGAAGTTTTTGATCAATAATGATGCCGCCGATTTCGTAACGATTCTCATCAATCTTCTTCACCGATGGCTCTACTACTGCGACGGACTGGTCCGGTGCGGGCAACGACTTCGGCTCAACGGGTGATTGGTCTTGGGCACTGCCCAGAGTAATAACAGCGGCGAAGAGGATGAGAGTTCGTGGAATCATGGACAATCGAAACATTTGAATACGAGACGGTAGCACAGGGAGAAACGTTCCTCTTGGGAAAAGTTTAGGGATTTTTCGGCGTGGACGGTAACTTTTGCAACGGCAGATTGAGAGAAGTGCCAAACTCATGCCAACAAAGGCGGGTGAAGCGGTAGCTGAGCGCCTCAAGTGGCGGCTCATCACTCGCGAGGGCAGCGGGAGTGGTAAATGTGGTGGTCTGATTGAGGTAACCACGCATCAGCTGGAAGACCGTCCCTAGAATATCTTGGCGGAGCTCTTCCTTTGAATTCACCGTAAAGGAAAGCACCTCGGTGGTTCTCAAGTCTTTGCTTGGTCCCGCCAGCCAGAGGGCCACAGGTGTGGGTCCATTCGCCGTCAAATCGCTTTTTCCGGCAGCAATTTTAATGGAAATCTTGAGAATTCCAGACGAGGCCTTGGAAATCTCCTTGGCAATCTCTTCGAGAACGGGCTTCAAAGTTTTCGCCATCGATTTGCCAGTGCCTGCGTGCAAGGTAACGGCGATGGCTTTGGAGGGATCTGAATTCCAACTTGGCAAGGTCGGGTGGATACGCCGGATCGCGTCAAAGGCTGCGGCAGATTGCTCGCCATCTGGGCGAGTGAGATCGATGACGCGCTCCCATGCGAGAAGAGCGCGGCTGAACTGGCCTTTTTCTTCAAGAGCCTTGGCCAGCTCGATGAGATGGGCCGATCCTTCTGTCGCCCGCTCGGTGTAGAGTTTCAACTCCAGCGGATCTGTTAGATTCCCTAGATCAATTTCCTTCTTGGGTTCTTCAATGACGATGGGCTCCACGGGCGCGATCACCAGCGTGGGCGGCGGCTCAGGTTCTGGCACCGCGTTCTGGTGCGCTATATTGGACACCACTTTTACCCGGATGGCATCCAGCTGCGCATCAGAAGGTGGTGTCAGAAAATCCTTATCTCGGACCCCAAACGCCCAAACCCCACCCATCACCACAACGGTGAGGAGTATGACCCATAGAAAAGGAATTCGCATGGGTGAAGATTGCCCATTTTTCAAACCACCGCAAAGAGTGAAATTTTTCGGATTTTAAAAAATTTCACGCTCGCGAATCGGTCTGATTAGACTGGCTGTAAAAACTTGCGCTGGGCTTCCTCCTCGGGATTGTGGGGTAGAGTCGCATTGCTGACCTTGGTATCTGCTAAAAGCTCATCGCGGAATTTCCCAATGATCGCCTCAACAGGCCACGAGGATGCCTCACCGAAGGCGCAAATGGTGCGGCCATCGATCTGATAAGCTACACTTTCCAGCGTCTCGATATCAGACGGGCTCGCAGTTCCTTCCACCAAACGGTCCGAGATTTTCTTCATCCAAGTCGATCCCTCACGGCACGGAGTGCATTGGCCGCAGGATTCATGCGCATAGAAAGCATTGAGATTATTGAGAACCCAGGACATCTTCCTAGTGTTATCCAGCACGATCACGCCGCCGGATCCCGCCATGGAGCCACACGCAGCAAGTGTATCGAAGTCCATCTGGATGTCCCAGAAGTTGAGATCCTTGGTGGTGCCATCCGGGTTCTTGAGTTTGAAAACTTCATCACACTTGAGAATCTTGGACGATGAGCCACCTGGGATGACGGCTTTGAATTCCCGGCCATCTTTAGGTCCGCCGCACATGTCATAGAGTAACTCACGCATGGTGACCTTGCCGACCTCGACCTCGAAATATCCGGGATTCTTCACATCGCCAGAAACACAGAGGATTCGAGTGCCGGTGTTTCTTGCGACGCCAAGTTTGGCATATTCATCGCCACCCATGCGGATGATGTGCTTCACATGGCAAAGCGATTCCACATTATTGACGATGGTGGGGCACATATAGAGCCCGAGTGCGGCAGGAAAATAGGGCGGCTTGATCCGTGGATAGGGGCGCTTTCCTTCCAGCGACTCGATCAGACCGGTTTCTTCGCCGCAGATGTAAGCACCGGCACCGCGATGCACGTAGATTTCCACATTAAATCCGGAACCAAGAACATTTTCTCCGAGGAAATTCTTCGCACGCGCTTCTTCGATGGCGCGCTCTACGATCAGTGCTGCTTCAGGAAATTCTTCACGGATGTAAATGTAAGCAGTATGCGCGCCGACGGCAAAACAGGAAATCACCATTCCCTCCACCAACTGATGCGGATCTTGATGGAGAATGTAGCGATCCTTGAACGTGCCTGGCTCGGATTCATCGCCATTGCAGATTAAATAAACCGGCTTGGTGTTATTTGGCGGGATGAAAGTCCACTTCATACCCGTCGGGAAGCCAGCGCCGCCACGACCCCGCAATCCGGATTTTTTCACTTCTTCAGTGATATCCTTGGGGGGCATGGTGAAGGCTTTTTTCAAATCCTCATAACCGCCATCGCGCATGTAGCACTCGATCCCGGAGTCCCAACCCTCGCGGTCCACGTTTTTAAAGATGAGCCGATATTCCCGGGCGTGAGGTTGCTTGGTGTAAGTGATCATGGAGAAAGACTGCCAAAGTATTGCTAAGAAAACGCGTTGCGCAAAACCGAATTTTTCTATGAGTATTTCGCGAGAAGTTCTTCGGCCTTCCCGGGATCGACCCCTTCATGGAAAGTATCATTGACCATGCACACCGGTGCTGTCCCGCAGGAAGCCAAGCATTCAGCGAACTCGACGGAAAACTTCCCGCATGGCGAAACGGACACTGGATGATGATGCGAATCACTAGCGGAGCGATCAATCCCGGTAAGCGCGGCGAGGCGTTCCATGAGTTCGTAAGACCCACCCATGGCGCATGAGAGTGTCCGGCAAACTCGGATGTGGAATTTACCGGGTGCGGATTGGCGGAAGCCAGGGTAAAATGTGACAACTTCCAACACTTTGATCGGCTCCAGCTCTAACTTCGCGGCGACCCAATCGATAGCGGCTGCGGAAATATAACCGAAGTGGTGTTGCACGATATGAAGCAACGGCAAGGTAGCCGAGCGCTTGTTGATCGAGTAATGAGAGATCCGATCATCAGCTTCCGCCTCTAACTCGGCCGTAATGGCAAACGGCGGATAAAATTGTGAACCTGGCGTCTCGTGCGAGGCGATGCTTTCTAGAAGAGAAGAATTGGACATTTTTTTAAAGATGCTTTAGCGGCTAAAAATTTTGGAATTAAATTGCCAGCACAGACAGAAGTTTATTTCCCCAATAAAGTGGCAAGGTGCGCCATCACCTTTTTCGGACCGGTGTAAGTTTCACCTTCGTAACTACCTTTGATCAGTTTGCCTTGCAGGTCGGTAAGCACAAGATTTGGGATTCCACTTCCGGGATAAGGGAAATCTTTTTTAAATTTATCTATTTTCGAAAACTTCAATTGCGGCCACGGCATTTTTAATTCCTTCGCGTAGTCTTCCATCGCATTTTCGTCTCGATCGCTACTGATCAAGACTAATTCAAAACTAGCATCTTTATTAGCTTCGTAGAACTCGACGAGCGATGGAGTAAAGCGATGACAGGGTCCGCACCACGATGCTGTGTAGTAGAAGAGATAATATTTCGTCGGCTTCGTGGCATCTTTGCAGCTCTTGAGAGATCTGCCCTCCAGCTTGACGAGGTTTCCATCGAAAATGTCGTCGAACACACTTGGCAACGCTGCGGGAATTTCGGCTGCGGGTTTCCAGTCCTCGAGCAGCTTCCCATCTGGCGCTGAGAGTCCACTCGCGGCAAGGGTGACGGTGCTACCGTTACGCATTTTGAAAACACCCGACTTGGCACCTGAGACTTCCGTGACTGAGATGAGTTCCAGCTCGGCTGTCTTTCCATCCTCGCGGGTCCAAGTGCGGAATTCCGCGAAGGCGCTCGCCGTGGCTAGAAACATCACTGACAAGGGAAGTAGCGCATTCATGTGGATATTATGTTTGTATTTATCGGTCACACTCACCCATCACGAAGTCCAGCGAACCAAGGATAGCTGGGATGTCCGAGACCATGTGCCCCGGAAGAAGCTTGGAGGTGATGGAAAGATTGCAAAACGAGGGACTACGAATTTTCAAGCGATAAGGAACGCCGCCACCTTTGGAGTGGATGTAGAAACCGAGCTCACCTTTAGGATTTTCTGCTGCGAAATAAACTTCACCCGCTGGCGCATCAATTCCTTGAGTGGAAATGATGAAGTGGTGGATGAGCTCTTCCATCGACATCGCCACCTTCTCCTTGTTCGGCAGCATGCTTTTGGAATCCGCAAGATTCACCGGACCATCCGGCATGGTATCGAGCACTTGGCGACAAATGAGAATGGACTGGCGCATCTCTTCCATCCGGATTTGATAGCGCGCATAACAATCACCTTCATCGGCGATTGGGACATCGAATTGATACTTTTCGTAGCCGAGGTATGGGCTGTCTTTGCGCAGATCCCGGGCCACACCTGAGGCGCGAAGATTCGGACCCGTCATGCCCCATGCGATGGCGGATTCCCGAGAGATGGATCCGACATCGACCATCCGATCGAGGAAGATTTTATTCTTATCAAGGAGCTTCGAAATTTCTCCGATGGTGACGAGACATTCATCGAGGAATTGGCGGACAGTAGCCTCAAATCCGGGCGGCATGTCACGCAGCTGGCCACCTACCCTGGTGTATGAAGTCGTGAAACGAGCTCCGGTGAGCTGCTCGCACATGTTATAAACTTTTTCCCGCTCCGTAAATGTATAGAGGAACACCGTCATCGCGCCGACGTCCATGGCACAAACTCCAACTCCCAACATGTGGGAAGAAATACGTGCAAGTTCACAACAAAGAACGCGCAAGGCTTGGCCGCGTGGAGGAAGAGTCCAGCCCATCAGCTTTTCGACCGCGCAGGCATACGCAACGTTATTAGCGAGTGGCGCAAGGTAGTCCAACCGATCCGTGTAGGGCACGAACTGGTTGTAATGCATGTTTTCCGCGATCTTCTCATCTCCACGATGGAGGAATCCGATGTCTGGAATGGCAGAATCAATGACTTCTCCATTGAGTTCGAGTATCAGCCGCAGCACGCCGTGGGTGGCTGGATGGGAAGGCCCCATATTCAATACCATGCGCTCGCCGACGATATCGTCCGTCTCCGCGTGGTAGCTATCCGCCGCGCGCGCGGCGCGGGCGATGGTGTCTGGAGCTTCGATTTCTTGGGTACTAGTTCTCATGCCGGAATTGCCGAGGAAATAAGCGCCCAGAAACATTCACTTCGCAAGGGCATTGTGAAAAATTTCACAAGCTCCCGCGACCGTAGCGGTCACGGAATTGGCGCAAAAGATCGTCCACCCGGTCTGAATCTGCGGTGGAAGTCGGCTGCCCGGCCTCTTCGGCGGGAGCAGGTGAATGTTCTTCCGGTTTTGCGGCACCACCCGAATCGGCAAGTTGGAACGGTGAATCCGAATTATCAGGTTGATGATAAGTCGCTTGTAAATACGGAGCCGGAGCGATTTCGGATCCAGTTTCGTAAGATTGCAAAGGCGGCGGAAAGAAGGCTTGGGCCGCGGGGTTAAAATGCTGAGGCTGGATTTCCTCCGCTTGTAAAGGAGCGTCCGTGGATGATGCCGTTGCAGCCAGGGAAGCCGGCCGAACTGCCGCTGGCTCGCCAGCGAGCTGAAATGGCGAATCCAAGACAGGCTGGGTTTCCTGAGCGGGCTCTACGCTGAATTCTTTGAAGGGCGAGGTTTCAGTTTCCGGGGACGCAACGAATTCAGGTGATGGCCAGCCGCTTGGAATCTCTTCATTCGCATCATGAATTTCCTCTAAATCGGAAAAGTCCGAAGGTGATTCTGCGATTGGATCTTCCGCTTGAATCACAGCAGCAACTGGAACTTTACTTGGTGAAGTCAAAGCATCTTGTGCACTCGCCTTGATCCAAGCTTGCCCAGCCGCACGAATGAGGCCCCGCGCATGAGTGCCTGCGTGTGAGCGATCGACCTTTTCCAACACACGGCTACCCAAGCCGGGCACCCGTGAATCCAATAGTGCGACCATCTCTGTCTCACTGAGAGGCTTTAGCTCAATGAGAACTTCCGAAAGGCGGTCAGCCAAACCGCCGCTCAAACGCGGAAGAAAAGCGGTTTCCCAGATATCTTCATTGAGCGAGAGGATCACGTCCAGCCGCTCTACAGCCTGCTTGAGCGAGCCGATGAAGGCGGAAAATCGCAGCGCCGCAGTCTCATCTGCAGATAGCCCTTCGAGATCATCCGCCACCAGCACCACCCGTGTGAGCTGGGAGATCAAGCCTAACAAAGCGGCGAGCCGCTCCATGGCTGTGCCCTCGTCTTCGCTTCCCACATGGGCGCTTGTCACCAAATTGCTGACGCGGTTGGGGCTATCCAATGGCATCACGGCAAAGTGGAAAAGCACATCCACCCAAAAGGAAATTTCGCGAAGCGGTAAGCCACAGCGCCCGGCAAGTTCCAGACTCAAGCGCTGTCCTAATACTTCAAAGTTTTCCCGCGCCCAGTGAGCGGTGACCGCATTGGCATGATGGAAATCGAAAGTCTCGATAGGCCGCGTCCGCAAAGCTACAAGTGCCGCTTCACGATCTTGGCAGGGAACCTCACCTGAGCTAACGAGCGGCTGTAGCGCGCTGGCAAACAAGCGCCGGGCTACCAGATCCAGCACACAAAGCCCACCGGAGGCGGGCAGCGGCCGCACCAAGCGGCGCAACACATCATCCGTGACGGATGCTGCTGTAATACTATTTCCATACGATGGATGAAGCGGGATGAACTCATGAGTCGCCCCGAGAAAGTGCTGCACTCGCAATAGCAAATGGGTCTTGCCGTGCCCAGCCCGAGGTGCCCGCAGTAGGATGCACCGGCCTGTTTTTTCCAATGGCACGGAGAGCGTGAGCGATAACGACTCGTATGCATTTAAATTCACAATTTCCGCATGGAATGGCGGGTTGCGCCCTAGAGTCTCAAACAATAATTGAAACGGATGATCGGTGGCCGTAGGATTTTGCATTTGTGTTAGACGCAGGATGTACAGCTTTTAAAACTTCTACAAGACCGTAGGACGGAAATTCTTTGGCTTTCTCCCGGCACTCTGCTTTGTTCTCGTTATGCAAACTTATCTCGTGATGACTGTTCTCGGAAAAGACCGCCCCGGCATCGTCAGCGCGCTCGCAGAATTGGTGGCAAATCATGGAGGGAATTGGCTGGAAAGCCGGATGGCGCGGTTGGCTGGACAATTCGCCGGTATTGCGCGGATCGAATGCCCGGCCGATTCAGTTGAAGAACTTTTACAAGCCCTCAAGTCACCCGCACTCGCAGGACTTTCCATTCATGCGGTGCGCGAGGATGAGGCGGAAATGCCTGCTCGCCGGACCATCGTCGTGGACGTGATTGGCCAAGATCGCCCTGGCATCGTCCGCGAGTTCACTACTGCGGTTTCGCAAGCGGGTGGGAATGTCGAGGAACTCACCACAGGCCTGGAAAGCGCGCCAATGACCGGGCAGGCGATGTTTCGCGCTCATGGGGTTATTTCAATTCCAGAAGAAACCGATACGCTCATCGTCACCCGCGCCATCGAGAGCCTCGGCGGCGATCTGACGGTGGACCTCTCGATCTAATTCCCGCCGCAAAAAAATCACCCTCCCGAGGCTGACTCGGCAGGGTGACTGAATTTTGAAATCGCGGAGCAGTCTGGCTACTCCAGCTTGAATCAATGCTCGCGGCAGAAGTGCTCGAAGCGGGTGAGCCCCTCATGGAGACTATCGAGCGTGGTGCAGTAGCTGAGACGGATGCCTTCATCATAACCAAAGGCGATGCCAGGAACGGCGGCCACCTTGTAGCGAGAAAGGAGTTTATCGCAGAGATTTAGCGACTTGAGCCCCATCGAGCTGGTGTTGACGA
>JBGSUW010000067.1:0-8356 GCA_041753275.1 Akkermansiaceae bacterium
CCGAGATTCGGAGAAGTGGTGATCAAACGAAAAGGGCGTGGGATTAGACCTTCTTTTAAAAGCTCGGGCTGGAGCGAGAAACCTAAATTCTGCGTCAAAGCGGTGATGCTCACCGCACTCCAAAGGCTGACGCCCGAAGAAGTGGCGTGGAAACTTGGTTCTGCCGCAGGCGGAACTTTGGAGTGCGGCGAGGATCGCCGCTTTGGGGTGTAGGCTGAGATTCGGGGAAGAGGTGATCAAATGAAAAGGGCGTGGGATTAGACTTTTCTAAAAGCTCGGGCTGGGGGCGAGAAGCCTAAATTCTGCGTCAAAGCGGTGATGCTCACCGCACTCCAAAGGCTGGCGCCATGAGATGGGTGGAAACAAAAAAAGGCCGCGCTTGCGCGCGGCCTATCAAGTTCTGTAATGAACACCGGGGACCTCTCCCCTCAACGAAAAAGACCTTGCACCCATCCTGCGAGTTTGTCTTGTCCCTAAATCATGGGACACGGCGGATGTGAAGTCGAAGGGTAATGGCATCTCGGCACAGGGGCTTGACGAGTGGGGCGGTCCTTGCAGAAACTCCAAGGAATGGCATGGAGAATCGATGAGGCCGTCGCGCATGGCGAGATTGACAATACCGTAGAGGGTCGCACGACCGGGCGGATTTGGCTGGCTGGGCGGGACGAGCCTTTGATCTTAAGCCTTGATGGTGATTGTTGGCGGGATCTGGCCGGGACACGATTGCAATTTGAAAACTCCCGTCCCAAGCCTTGTGAAGATGCTACGGCGCTGGACATCGATCAGGCGGGAATTGTGGGGGACATGACGGCATCGAGGAGAAACAAGGTGCCGATGGTGAGTGAGGAGGAATTTCACGAGCTTTATCAGAATCGCCAGGAAATCCCTTATGAGTGGCGGAATACGCTGTATCTTGAGTGGTTTAGCGAAATCAATGGGCGGGTGGTGATCGAGTCTGCGAGCTATACATTGACGATTTCCCCGCATGAGTGGGCGATGGATGAGGATTCGGAAAATGCGCAGAAACTCGCCAATCTGAGTTCCATGAGAGACTTCATGGCGCAGGTAATCCGCCGCCGCGATCCGGATAGCCCGGAAGTGGAGACGAGTGAGGAGCTGGATGAGTATGCTTGGGAAGAACGGTTGAAAGAGTCGGATCGGTTGACGGACGCTTACCAGGAAGTGTTGGAAAAATATATGGAAGATCACGATAGCGAGCAGAAAGAAGCGTTTGTGATGGGCTGGGATGGCTTGCTGGATGAGCTGGCGGAAAGGGACGAAGCGGGCGGAGATGATTATGAAGAGAACGATTTAAACTTGGGTGGTTTGGATGAAGCCATCGGATTGTTGGACTCGGATGACGACGACGATGACGACGACGACGATGATGATGATGGGGAATTCGAGCTCGATGATGAGGACGATGGAGAGCCGGATCACCCGCTACAGGCGCAAGCGCAGGAGCTGGCGATGCGGGCGATGGACGTGATTGAGCGCGATGCGGGGCCAGGCACTCCTTCTTACGTGTTGGTCACCAATTTGTTACAAGTGAGTGGTAAGCTGGCGGGAGTGCTCAATGGCCGCGACGCTGGCTATGAGCCGGAGACCGGATTTGTATTGGCGGTTTTAAAACGTTGCTTGAACTGGCTCAACGAGGCGGTGGGTGCGTGCCAGGAGCTGATTCAAGCGGAGCAAGATGCTGATCAGCGGGCGGCGTTAGAGCATCTGCGGGGTTCCGCATTCGAGGTTCGTGATAGCATCGTGGAGCTGCGGCGGGAATTAAAATAGCCACGCTCCCGGTTTTTCAGTTTGCTGAAATGAATTTTATAAACTAATAAAGCGCCGCAATGAAAAACTTTAAATTGATCCTCCTCTCCGGTGCTGCTTTGGCTTTGATTTTCCTTCCTTCGTGCTCGACGACTCGGGGCTTCGGTCGGGATCTGCAAAAGGTGGGTGGCAATCTTGAAAGACAAGCTGAGTCCACCGGTGGCACTCAATAAATCTTGATTTCCGAGGCTAAGATTGGCCTTAATTCCAGTTAGGCTGCCGGCGCTTGATGAACTTATCTCGCGCCGGCGGCCTTGAGTTTTGCGATGGATTCATCGAGGCGGCGGCGGGTGGATACAAGTTCTGAGTTGAGCTGCTTGAGCTTGGCATCACGCTCGGCAAGGGCGGCTTCCCATGTCTTGGTTTGATCTTGAGCGGTGGTGAGATCTGCTTGCAATTGTGATGTCTGGGCACTTTGGGTGGCGTTGTCCCTGGCTGCGGCTTCGGCAGCGAGTTGGGTGGACTCGATGGCCTCCTTGAGTACGGTGATGTCTCGCTCAAGAGCGGCGGATCTTGTGACGGCCGCGGTGTGCTTGGCAGCCGTTTCCGCGAGTTCTACGCGCAGATTCTGAAGTGCTTGGTGGGACGTGCGTTCTTTGGACCATTGGAAGGCGACGAGGCCGGTGAGGACCAGGCAGCCGATGGCGTTGAGGATGGGAATGAGACGACTTTTCACACTTCAAGGATTTGGATTCTTCGACTCGAAGCTGACTTTTTCCACTCCTGCAGCGCGCACGGCATTGAGGACGGCGAGGACTTGCTTGTGCCGTGAATTTTCATCCGCAGCGATGAGGACTGCGGCATCTTTGGGAGTGGTGGCGGCGCTGAGACGGGTGGTGATTTCCGAAAGAGTCACGATATTGGAATCCCAGGTAACGACTCCATTGGCATCGATGGCGATTTGAAATGGCGGAGTTTTTTGATCCGGAACACCGGTGGAGGCGTCTGGAAGGACGATTGGCACGCGGTGAAGTTGGGTCATGCTGAGGCTCACGAGCATGAAGCTGGCGAGCAGGAAAAACATGATGTCGATGAGCGGGATAATCTCGATCCGTGCTTCATCGCCCTCGTCATCTGAAGAGCTGCTTTTGAGTTGGACGGGCATGGGGAGATTCTTGAGTGTCGATTTTAAAATTTAGATTTCCGATCAGGGATCTTTGATTTTTGATCTGGCAGCGAAGGTTTCGAGGTCGTGGCCGTGTTGTTTGGCAGAGATGACGAGGAGCTCGGTGTGGTTGATCCAGCGTTCCAATGAGCCACGGAGCACGGCGACGCGTTTGCGGAAGAAGTTATAGGGTAGTAGGCAAAGGATGGCGATGGCAATGCCGGTGGCAGTGGCGATGAGCGCCTCCGCGATGCCGCCGGAGACCTTGGTGGCGGCGAGTTGCTCATCGCCAACGAAGGCGAAGGAACCCATGATGCCGACGACGGTGCCAAACAGGCCCAGCAAAGGCGCGAGGGTGATCATGGTGCTGAGCACCCACATGCGGGCCTCGGATTTCTCGATGAGGTGAGTGGCATGCAGTTGCATGGCGGCGAGCATGGAAGTGTGGGCGTGGGTCATGCCCTCGGTGAGGTTTTTTAGATAGGGATCCGTGGTGTTGGATCCAAGTTGCCATGCGAGGGAGAAATCGCCGGTTCCGAGTGCTTGGCGGGCTTTTTCTTGATTGGCGGGCTTGAGGCTGCCCCGGAATTGCAGCCACCAGATGACGCGATCCAAGATGACGCAGAGGGCGAGGAAGAAGGTGGAAAGGATGGGCCACATGACCCAGCCGCCTTCGACGAATGTTTCGACAACGATGTTAGATAGCACGGAGATTTGAAGTTATTTCAGTCGGAAAACGATGGGGCGTTGAAGCTTCATGACACCGCCGGGGGGAAATTTCCAGCGTCTTACAGTGCTAACCGCTTCATTGTCCAATAATGGCCAGCTCGACGATTTTTTGACATTCGCGGAGATCACGCGGCCGCTGGCATCTACGGTGAATTCGACGATGACGGTGCCAGTCTGCCTGTTCCGCCGCGAGTAGGACGGATAGGAAGGCGAAGGCATGCGGCCTGCAGCCAGCCGGGCGGAGTTGGACATGCCAGTGCTCCGGCCAGTGGTGGCCGCGGTGGACCCGCCAGTACCGCTATTATTGGGTGCAGTGGTGGCGGGCCGGGCCGGGCGGGAGTTGGCAGGCTTGGCTTGTGGCGCGGGGGCGCTGCGGCGGATGGCGGGTGCTGGAGATGGTGTGGTGGCTTTTTCCACCAACTTGGGCGGCGGCGGTAAATCCGGAACCTCGGGTAAAGGCGGCAGCTCGGTGAGTTCTGGCAACTCGGGTGGCGGCGCTAATGCTTCCTTGGATTCTGCGGCGTCGCTTTGCAAAGAGGCCTCGGTATCCTCGCTGGCATCCGGATCTCCGAGCGTGATGTCCGGTGTGATCCAGACGGATTCCAGCGGCTCATTTGACTTTGCAGCGAACACTTCCTGCCATCCGGGTATGACAATCCCCACGGTTCCAAACGTGCCAACACTCAGCCAGGTGGCGAGAGTGCCTACGTTTAGAACGTGGAGAAGTGCTTGCATGAAGGAGAAATAATCAGGCGATCAGAATCGATCAAGATTAGGTAGTGTGCAAATTTAGAATTCCAATGAAGCTCCGACGTAAAAGTTCCGCCCATTTGCTGGATCGATTCCATCGGCGCGGACTCTGGCATAGTAGCTTTCATCCAATACGTTGTTCACCCCCGCCAGGATGCGAAGATTTTCAAGAACTTTGTATTCGGCCGTGAGATCCCAGACCATGTAGCCGGGAGTTTTAAATTCATCCGAGTTATTATCATTTGCAAAATGGTCACTCAGGAATGTGCCGCCGAGGCTGACTTTAAGCTTGTCTTGGTAAGTATAGTTCAAGCCAGTCCGGAAAATGCTACTTGGTGCGTATTGCGGAGTTTTACCATCATTGGGACCACTGGTGAATTCCGCATCCAGGTAAGTCGCATTCATATAAAGATCCAGTTTACCATAACGGTCTGATTTCGCGAAGAGCTGGAGCATGTCCGCATTGATTGAGACGTCGATGCCTTTGTGGATGGCGTCGCCCACGTTTTCAAAGGAAGTCAGCCCGTCTTGAGTGACGCTACCGATCTGGTCTTTAAACGAGAGCAGGAAAACGCTGGTATCATAGGATAGCCATTCGAGCGGGCGTGAGCGGTAGCCAACTTCATACTCGATGGATTTGCCTTCCTCGAGATCGCCATTGACGACTTGGCCATTGCTGAGCGGCACGGCTTCGGTGAAGATTTGAGGACGGTAGGACTGAGAAACATTGGCATACACCGCCGCATCTTTTTCGGTTTGATACTCCGCACCCAGCCCGCCCAAGAGGATGTGACTGGTTTCTTCTTTTTGCGCAAGGGGGCTGAGAGGATTTACTTTATCGAGGTTCTTTGTCTCATTCACCTCTTGGTGGATGTTCTCCACGCGGATGCCGGGAGTGATGGAAAATTTTCCAAAAGTGAATTTGTTTTCCGCAAACACTGGCAGGTAGAGCACCTCGCGGTCCGACGTGCGGCGGACTTCACCCGACGAAGAACCCGGGCCGCTACCACGGGCATCGGTGCGTGGCGAGTCAACATGATAGGCTTGGATACCCGTGCTGAAAGTGTGTTGAGAATCCTGGCCCCAGTTCACCCGGTAGCGGGCATCCAGCCCGAGGCTTTCAAATTCCTGGGTCTCGATGCTGTTTGTCCCAGCCGTCGGCCCGGTTGGAAGGATCCCGAATCCGCCACCGCGCTGGCGTTTGCTAAAGCGTGTGTAATCGGTCCACCAAACGCTGGCGGTGAAGAAGGATTCCGTGGTGGGTGCCATTTCATAGGTTAGCGAGACTGAATCCCTATCTAATGAAAAACGATCAAACTCGCGGCTGGCTTTTAAACTTCCGGAATTGAAATCCGCAACACTCAGGCCGCCCGGTTCGCCATGATCCTCATCATAAGTATCTGCTTTGAAGATAAGCTTCCCGCCATTGTCGAATGAGTAGAGAAGCTTGATCGCGGCATTGCTCAAATCATAGTCGCTGTTGGTGGAGCGGAATCCATCGGCTTGGCGGTGATTATAATAAAGATAATAGCCAAGCTTACCCACAGTGCCATCGGCCGAAGTAAAGGTGGAGTATAAGTCATCGCTACCCATGATATGCTGGGTGCGGAGGGAGAATTCTTTATCAGTGCGCGGGCGGTGGGTGATATAGTTGAGTGCGCCGCCGGGCTGCGGCCCATATTGAAGTGCCGCGCCACCATGAAGGAATTCGATCCGATCCACTGTATCGAGCGGTGGTGTATAGTATGCCTCTGGATAGCCTAACTGGTCCGCATGAATTGGAATCCCATCCCTCAGCACTTGGGTGAACTGCGCGCGGTGTGGATTTAGGCCGCGGTAGCCGATGCTTACAAGCGGCGAGGATTCCTCAGACAATAACAAACTCGGCGTCTGCGCGAGCGCTTGCCGATAGTTGCTGCCGATGTTCCTAGCTTGGGCGTCCAGATCGATCACTGCGGTCTTTTTCCCAGAGAAAATCGAGGCGCCGCTCACCGCGGGCAGCCATCCATGCTGATCCGTCGCATCAGCCTCGCTCTCTGCAGTCACAACCAATGGGTCCAAGGTCTTTAACAGATCCTGACCCTGCACTGCATGGATGGATGATAGACTTGCCACAATGAGTATCAGCCCGGGATATTGTTTCGTAAGAGGTTTCATGAAATATCGCTAATGAGATTCAGTCGCATCAGTTCGACGGGAGAGAAAACTTGAAAGGGGCCGTAGTCAATCCATTTTCTAAAAATTTCGGCGTGATTGTTGAAGTTCAGATGACCCGTCGAATTTCTGCGATGGACCTTTGCCGGTGGATGGGCAGTATCCGCCCCGCCTCATGTCCGCTCTCCTTTCTGCCAACGAAATTCGCCTTACTTACGGTTATCAAACGCTGCTGGACGGCGTGACACTTGCAGTTTCCGCCGGTGAAAAAACCGGAATGGTGGGCCGGAATGGTTGCGGCAAGACCTCGCTCCTTAAAATTCTCACCGGCCAGCAAATGGCAGATTCCGGAGAAATTTCACTCCGCCGCGCTCTCCGTGTAGGTTACCTGCCGCAGGAGTTCGAGCTCGATGGCGAGCTCACCGTGCAGGAAAACATTGCCTCTGGTGCGGCAGACATCGTCGAGGCCATCCGCCGCTATGAGAATGGTGAAGGCACGGATGGCGAACTCAACGACCTGCTCCACCTCATCGATCACGCCGATGGCTGGAACCTCGACTCACGCATCAAGGCCACCTCCACTGCTCTCGGCACTCCGCCGCTGGACTCCATCGTCGGTCCGCTCTCGGGTGGGGAGAAGCGCCGCGTCGCCCTCTGCCGTGCGCTTGCCTGCCAGCCGGATTTGCTCTTGCTGGATGAGCCGACGAACCACTTGGACGCGGAATCGATCCGATGGTTGGAAGAATATCTCAAAGGATTCCCCGGTGCCGTCATTTTCGTCACCCACGATCGATATTTTCTCGATGTGATCGCCACCCGGATCATCGAGATCGACCAAGGCCGGGCGTTTTCACACCCGGGAAATTACACCGCTTTCTTGGAATCCAAGGCCATCCGCCAACAAATCGCCGGCCAGACCGAGCGCCGCCGCCAGCGTTTCCTGCGCGAGGAACTCGAATGGGTGCGCTCCGGCGTCAAGGCCCGCGGCACCAAGCAACGCACCCGTTTGGATAAATTTTATGAAATCGAGGGCATGGAAGCGCCACCCGAGGAGCGCGAGATGGATTTGCTCATCCCGCCGCCACCTGATCTTGGAAACGTGGTCGTGGAACTAGAAAGCGCGGGGGTCAATGTTGGCTCGGAAAAGTCGCCGCGCTGGTTGTTCCGCAATCTCACGCTCAGCCTCCGCCCCGGTCAATGCACTGGCATCGTCGGTAAAAATGGCGTGGGGAAAACCACATTGCTCAAACTTTGCCTCGGCCAGCTTGATCCCACCGAGGGCACCGCCGTCACCGGTAAGCGCGTGAAGGTCAACTACATCGATCAGACTCGGATGCAGCTCGATGGCACCGGCTCGCTGCTGGACGAAATTTCCGATGGCAATGAGAAATTGATGTTTGGCAATCAACAGCTCGGAGCGCGTAACTACCTCCGCCGCTTTCTGTTCGATGACAAACGCATCAACGAGCGCGTCGATCTCCTCTCCGGGGGCGAGCGTGCCAGACTGATGCTTGCCAAGGTTTTGAAAAACGGCGGCAACGTCATCGTCCTGGACGAGCCCACCAACGATCTCGATTTACCCTCGCTCAGAATGCTGGAGGAAGCGCTCGCCGTCTTCGATGGCACCGTGATTGTGGTTTCCCATGATCGCTACTTCTTGGACCGGATTTGTGATCAGATCATCGCCTTCGAGGACAATGGCATCGCCGTGCAGACGGGAAATTACTCCTATTATTTGGAAAAACGCCAAGGCCGCGAAGCCGCCGAGCGCGCCCAAGCCCAAGCCGCCGC
>JBGSUW010000068.1:0-38832 GCA_041753275.1 Akkermansiaceae bacterium
GCTCAAGAAAGCCATCGACAAACTCGCCCTCCGGAGCTCCATCCTGCCCAAGAGCAAACTCGGCAAGGCCGTCAGCTACGCCATCAACCAATGGCCCAACCTCGAAACCTATCTTGGCGACGGACGAGTTGAAATTTGCAATAACCTCGTAGAAAACGCCATCCGCCCCACCAAGCTTGGAGCCAAGAACTGGCTGTTCATTGGCAATGAAGAATCCGGTCAGAAATGCGCCATCCTCTACACCCTCGTGGAAAACTGCCGCCGCTTGGGAATCAGTCCAAAGGAATACCTCACCGACGTTCTGACCCGACTGCCCGGCATGCTGGCCAAAGACGCCATCACGTTGACCCCAGCCAACTGGCTCGCAGCCCGCAGCGGGAAAACTCAGCGAACCGCTGCCTGACTTCATAAGTGTCATAGATCTGCAAACTATGACACCTATGAAACGGTCGTAGCAAAACCCTACGCAAGGCGCTTGGGACTACGCTTACCATAGATCTGCAAACTATGACACCTATGAAACGGTCGTAGCAAAACCCTACGCAAGGCGCTTGGGACTACGCTTACTTTCCAAGAACCTGTCGAGCAGTTTCTGACTAGTGGTCCGTCCCTCAGTATTAATCCGTAATTTACGGCGTTTTTCAGCTAAAAACGAAGTCGAGCAATCCTAGAGAATCAGGCCTTGCGTAGGTCTGCTAGAACAAGCCAAAGGAGGCTTCTAACCGCCAAATTCCGAGAGAGTTTTCCACACCGATCCATACAAAGCCGTCTAACCAACCTCTACGCGAATTTTTAAGACTCATTTTTGGACACCGTTGCATGATTACCTAACAATTTGAGACCGCCATTCATTTTTTCAGTATAACTCGGCTTTTCCCACCGTGTTCCATCGAATTTGCTACAATTGCTTCGATATAAACCATATTCCCATTTTTATAACCTATTTTAACGTATTTTTTGCCGTAAGGGGAAATCTGAGGTTGGTTCATCTTGCTATCGTTACTAAAATAAATTAAATATTCTATATCATTAGTCTTTTCTATATAATCAGGCTTACCCCAGTTTGAAATTATCCATAACTTGGGACTATACATCTCCCTTAAAAACCTCCTCGCATCTCTTGTGCTATCACTAGAAAAATAATGAACACCGACCTCTCCTCTTACGCTCGACGGAATCATTTGATTGGATGAAGATGTTGAGAGATCATTGTCAATAAATAATGATTCTTGGTAATTGCTATAGCAACATGACAAAATAACAACAACAAATAAATTAGGGATGTATTTTATGCGCATACGTTTTGACTAGTTTATAGATCTCATTGTCATATATGGCCGATGCCATTCAATCGGACTCAGGTTCTTTAATGAATCAACTTTTGGAGAATAAGTGTAATAGTTTCGTGCAGCAACTCTTGGTGCAAAAAATCCTAATATCATCTCAGATCCACTAAGAACCTCACCTGTGACACCAAAGTGCACTACATTACTACCAAGATTTGCAACATTGGCTCCATATCCAGCATAATGTAGAGTCAATGGGTTGACACCAGCCGAGTTAAAGATGGCAGCTGGTGCGCCTGTCACCGCAGAAGCCAAGGATGCCAAGCCTCCCCCTAAGGAATGACCACTCAAAACAAACGAATAACCGTTTTTCTGAGAAATCGCTTGTTGAATTTTGGCTTCGCTAATGGCATACATATGATAAAAAGTCTGGCTTTGGGTCATGACGCTTATGCACTAATGTGAAGGCAATACATATACAGAGCTCTTCTTCATGTATGCCGGAAGATTTGAATTCACAAAATACGCAGAAGCATAGCAAAGTTTTTCCTGTTCATACCCAAGAACAACAGGATATCTCCCAATACTTGATCCAGAAGAAATACCAAAATCTGGTGGAGATTTATATGTAAAATACTCAACTGATTTTTCGACTCTTACTTCGTCTGGTGAACCCCATGTTCGTAATATCCAAGATTTTTCTCCGTAAACTCTGTAAGCATCTTTAATATATTTTGGCTCATCGCGGTTAAAGTAGGATATACCCATCGAACCTCTCATGCTGTCAGGATGCAGCTGGATAGAAGATCGATTAGGATTCAGACACTTATCTACAATAGTTAGTGTACTATGTTGTACACATGAAGAAACCAATAAAAAATTTAAAAAAAAGACACGATTTTTCATAATATTTATCTGATGGATCTAATTGTCGCATCTGGACTATGGAGCTCCCATGGCATGAAATCCTTAAGGGATTTTACGTCAGGAGAATACATATAATTATTAGAAGTATGATAAAAAGTCTAACTTTGGGTCATGAAAATCGCCCCCGCGCAGTGGAATTGCATGTGCGACTACTCGGTGACTTTCACACGGCCAAAGCGGGCGCTGGGTGACAAAAGCTCGTCTTGCCAGATGACATATTCGAAGTCTTCGCTGATCGGCACTGAATACCATACGGATCCGACGGCCTCCCAGGATGCGAGATCACCGCTGAATTCGACAGTATAGAGAAGCCCGGGATTCCGCTCTTCCCGGCGGCGAATAAAGGCGACGTGAAGACGGCCTTCGGAGTCGTTGAACTGGATTGACGGGAGACCCTTGGCGGTGCCCTGTGCGACCACGGTAAAATAGGCGTCGTCTTTGGCCATGTTGAAGGCATACCTGATGATATTGGGGATGCCGGTCCCGTTGTCCGCCATGGATGCCGCAGAACCCTGGTCCGCCAATGTGCCGTAGTTTTGGAAACGCCATTCTTCGAAAACCGACCACGTGCGGATGAAAGCGGTCTGGCTGGGCATGGAATTCCCGCCCGAATTTCTCGCTCTGACTCGATATGAATAGAGTGTTGCAGGGATCGCCGTCGAATCCGTGAAAAAGGTCTGGAATGCGGCAGTGCCTACGCTTTCCCAATCGCTGGAAGGGGTGCGGCGCTCAATGACGTAACTGTTGGCTCCGTTGGAGGCGGCCCAACTGATGGCCACCGTGCGGGAGGAATTGGCAGCTCCAAGAATGAATCCGGGAGGAGCGGGCGTTGGCGGCAGAATGCCCCGCACGTTCACATTATCCAAGGCCCAGGTATCAAGGGCCTCACCCGAGAAGGAAAGCTGGCGCCAGCGGAAACTGGTGGTGGCGCTGCGAGCGGAGGTAGGAAGGGTGATGGAAAAGCGCTCCCATGCGGAGTGCCCCGGGAACTGGGTGTCGAGTATGGTGAGCGGAGTCCATGTTCCCGCTTCTATGGAATATTCGAGAATTACGTATTCATTCGCCTCGGAGTTGTTCCAATGGGTGTTTCCATCCAGGGCTTGGTTTCCTGCCCGGAAATCGAACTCGATGGTGCCGCCATTGCGAACATCGACGCGGACTGTGGAAGCGCTGCGGACCGCCTCGGCACCACCGCCGAACCAAAACGCGTTTCCGTCCAGAAAGCCCGTGGGACCACTGGTAACGCTGGCTCCAGAGAAGGAACTCCAGACGGTGAAGTCAAGACCCGGATCGAAGTCGTCTTGCAGGATTGCTCCGGTCAAGGCGGCCAGCGCGGTGAAAGTAGCGGATGGAGCTTCGCCTTTGGCATTCACCGCGACGACCCGGTAGTTGTAGAAAGTCCCGTTGGTGACGGTGTTATCGACATAGGTGATGTAGTTCGCGGGCAGTGATGCGGCGATGGTAACCCAAGGATCTTCCCCGACTGTCCGCTCAATGCGGTAACTGCTCTCATTGGCGGAGTCCGACCAGCGCAAGGCGATGCTGGTGGCCGATTCCGCCTGACCGCTTGGCTCTCCGGGAATGGTGGGAATTGGAAGATCCGGTGTGGTGATGGTCCGGACCGTGGAGGCGCTGGAGCTTCCTGCGGAGTTCTGAGCGAAGACACGATACGAGTATTGGGTCGCGCGATCCACTGTCAGGTCGCTGTAACTGGTGACATCAAAGGAGGGTGTGGCGATGACCGCCCATGCTCCGGTGCCTTGTTTTCGCTCGATCTGGTAGCTGTCTTCGTCCACGACGTTACTCCATCTAAGCGATACCGAATATGGACCACTGGCCGAGGGGACGTTCAGGAAAGGAGCGGGCGGCGGGACGCGGGGCGTGGTGAAAGAAAGATGAGCAGACTCGGGAGAACTTCCCAGGGCGTTTCTCGAGCGGATGTAATATTCATAGGTCGTATTGCTGGCGAGCGAGATGTCCGCATGGGTGAGAATCCCGGCGGCAATGGTTTCGACAAGCTGGAAGCTCCCGCTGGAGCCAAGTCTCCGGTAAATATCGTAAAATGTGGCACGCTCCACTGAGGACCAATCCAATTGAATCCTGGACGATGAAACAATGGATCCACTTAGAACAGGGGCGTCCGGGGCGGTGAAATTGATCTCTACAGCTACGGAGGGGGCGGACACGATGGCGCCATTTTTCGCACTGACGCGGTATTGATAGATGTTTCCGGCAGCGACTGTCAGGTCCGTGTAGCCAGTGGCGCTGGTGGCGGTGGTCCCCAGCATGCTCCAGCTTCCGCCGGGTTGGGTTTTCCTCTCGATGTTATAGCCGGTTTCTCCGCTGACATCTTGCCAAGTGAGCAAAATCCTGTCGTCCCCCTGGATTGTGCCAACTGGCACCGCTGGTGGGAGAAATTGCGCGGGTGGGAGAATCGACAAGTTGTTACTCACGATGTAGAAGGATGGAATCCCATCTGCGGCAATAGAGAGAGATACGAGCTTCTGATCCGAAAGGCGGATGATCCGAATGGCGGACCCGGGGACCTGTAGGCTCAACACTTGGCCGAAGGTCGTGAGCGACCAGGTCTGGATTTGGGTCAAGTCGGCAATCGTCCGGACGCTGAACAGAGCCGCGTCGCTCCATGCCGCATCGGTGACGGCATTGCCCAAGGCGGGAGTGAGGCGCTCGAGGGTTTCCGCGTTATGCAGGAAACCGGATCCCAGAAGGACCACAGTGCCATCAAGTGAAAGCCGGATCGGATGGATGAAGCCCACCGAGGTATGAAGCGGCGAGTCCTTAGTCATACCGATCGCGCCGGGCAGGAGAGCCGGATAGGCGGTGCCGTTGGCATTGATTTCCTCCCAGATCAGATCGTTGGGGGATGTATCGTCTCGGAAAAAATACATTTTCTGGCGGATCTCATTCCACACGTAATTTTTCGAATAGTAGTTCCAATCAACACTGGAAATCATATTACCATTCAGATCAAAAGTGTAGTGAGTGGCCCAGGCGCCGCTGGCATCCACTGCGAAAAGATAGTCACCTGCAGTCGAAAGCCCCGAAGACTTTTGAGGTAGATTTGCAAAGGGCACTTCCGTGAAATCTGGATCCTGAAGATCGATTTTCCGGATCAATCCGGTGGAATAAGCAAGATAGATGCGCCCGCTTGACTGTGAGTAGGCCACACGATCCGGCACGCCTATCAGTGGGATGGCCGGGAGGTAGCGCTGGGTGCTAATCTGCCAACGGAAAATGGACTGCTGGGCGTAGGAGGCGATATATAGAAGATCCGCACCGTCGAAAAACACCTCGTCCGGAGTATATGGAAGGCCATTGGCGTCCACCACGGCGCCCGGCTGAGGTGCCTGAAGATCCGAGAGGGGGATCGCAAATGCCCCTATCTCGTCACCTGGCGCGGTGGGCACAAAGGCCAGGACATCACCGCCGTTTAGAAAAAGCTTCTTTGGAGTTACCTGAAGATCAATATTACCCGCCAGTAGAAGCGAATTGGTATAGGATGAAATACGGTTCCCGAAAAGAACGATGGGAACACTGCCACCATGAAATACGACATCCTCGATCCCACTGCCGAAACTGCCGGAATACGACAGGGAACCCGTGCTATAGACCGTCCCCGAATCATCAACAAAGCGCCCTTCATCGGGAAATACCCAGACCCGGGAGGAACTGGGATAATCGCCATGGTGGGTACTGTCACCGCCGCCGACAAAAGTTCCGTCATCGCGGTATTCCACGTAGGTGACATCGTCCGGACTGATTCCCTCTCTGCTACCGAAGATCCTGTTCAGCGAGGGAGCCCCGGCAGCGCCAAAGACCGAATCGATGTAATTTGAAAACGAGGCGATCACCTGGTTTGTCGTCAAATTGATACTGATAATTTGAGCGTAAAGTCCGTCTGAATGATTGATCAAAAGCAGATTCCCGTCCGTGTGCAGGGATTGGACAGCGGAACCGCTATTCACAAGATGCTGTTCCCCGAGGCCATTGATACCGTAGCGAAAGACGGCTTTATCATACGCGACAACGATGCCGGAGGAATCAACGGTCGCAGTCGTCATAGGACCACGTGCGGCGGGAAAAACAATTGGGCTCAGCCAAGAGCGTGAAGCCAGATCGTAGCGCTGGATGCTTGCCGGAAAGGATACGAAGAAATACGCGGTGGAACCCTCCTGCTTGGCGGCCACCCAGTCACTTGCCCTCGCTTGCGGGATCGAGCTGAGACTAGCGAGGGTGACAAGAACACAGAACCAAGCCGTTGAGAAGAGAGTTTTCATAATTTGACCTGATCTGCCAAAAAATTCATAGAGAGAAAAATTTACCTAATCAATCACATATTACCTTGGAATTGGACTTCCAGCTCATTAATCCTAAAGGCGTGAGGAAAATCGTCATAATCTCTGGCGCGGTTATATTGGCATTATTTTCATGGCTGATGTGGCCGCAGACTACCATAAGGGAAAAGACACACGCCAAATCTGCTGAATTGACCACTGAAACTTCACCGGAAAAAACCAAAGAGAGGCCAATCGATGACGCGGGGCGCAAGGTCACCGAATTACCCGTTGAACCACCCAAAGCACCTGAGGATACGCTTGAGCCTACGGAAATTCCTTTTGAATTTGTCGCTCGCAACCCGGATGGATCAATCAAGACTCGTGTCCGGCTTTCCGAAGCAGGCGATGTCCTCTTACGCACCCAGTATGGCGCAGACGGGGAGGAGCGGACAGCCTATACCTACGACTCGCAATCGAAGCTGCTGCGCATGGAAACATTCCACAACGGACTGAAAATCGGAGAGGAAATTTTTCGGTGAGAGATTGTCACACAGTGGAACCACTTCCCGTGGGGGCGACAACGGTTTCCAAAAATGAGCCTCAAAAATTCGCGGAGAGGGTGGTTGGCCGGCTTTGAGCGATTGCCCACGAGGCTGGAATCTGTAGGTAATTTCTAAGCCAGCGATAGAATATCACGCTCAGCTAGCTCGTTTCCTGATAAAGAAACCCGCAGTTTGGAAAGAACATCTCCTCCCGCGTTGTGGTAGAAATAGGGAAAATCCGCCAGAGTCCAAACTGGCGTGCAAATGTCCCGTAAATAATTCGGGTCGCTCATTGTCCGATAAGCCTTGGCGTTATCGGACATCCGTCTAGGCCGCAATGATTCCCTATCGACAGGACGGCAACTCTTCCTAAAATGCCTTTTTTACGTCCTTATGCATGCACAGTTGCAAGGACGTGAGCAGTTGTTTGGCGGGCAGTTGTCCGAAGGAAAAACTTTCGACAAGACGCCCAATTTGCGTCCTGTCGTGCTCATGGCGTAGAGCAACGCCCTTCAATCAGGAGGCCACCGTGGAAGTTGACCTTTTCGTCGCCAAGTGAAAGTTTTGCCATTGCAAACCCGTTGAGTGATTTTCCATAATTGCTTAACCGCACTGTTAGAAAGCTAATGAAACGACTCATTCCTACCTGCCTTGTCGCCGCCACCGCATTATGGGTGGTGGCCCAGAATCCCGCCACTGAGCAAGCTCCCCCGGGAGCACTTGAAAAAATTTCCGCTGCACTGCCTGACAAACCTTACGCAACCCCCAAGAAGCCGCGGAAAATTTTGGTGTTCTCAAAAACCAACGGCTTCCGCCACGCATCCATTCCCACCGGCAAGCTGGCCCTCGAGCAAATGGGTGCAAAAACCGCCGCCTTTGACGTGACCATCAGCGACGATCTCGCAAACTTCCAAATAGACACGCTCAATACTTTCGACGCGGTTTGTTTTCTTAACACCACCAACGAGGTCTTTCTCCCCCACCCCGAGGAATTCAAAAATCTCACTGATGTCGAAAAGCAGGCTGCCACCGCACTCTCAGCCCAGCTTCAGGAAAATCTCATGAAATTCGTCAAATCCGGCAAAGGCTTCATCGGCATCCACGCCGCCACTGATACCTGCTACGATTGGCCGGAATATGGGAAAATGATCAACGGCTACTTCGATGGACACCCGTGGAATGCCGATCGCAACGTCAGCATCAAGGTAGAGCCAGGCCAGGAAAATCATCCACTCGTCGCCATGTTCGGAGGCAAAAACCTCGAATTCCCCGAAGAGATCTACCAGCACAAGGATCCCTATGATTCCAAGTCCGTCCACATGCTTCTCCGCCTCGATACCGAAAAGACTGATATGACGGTCCAAGGCATCAAGCGCACGGATCAAGACTTCGGCATCTCTTGGGCCCGCCACTGGGGAGAGGGTCGCGTCTTCTACTCATCCCTCGGTCATAACCACGAGATCTATTGGCACCCACTCGTGCTCCGCCACTTCCTCGCCGGCATCCAATGGGCACTCGGCGACTTCGAGATAGACGTGAAAAACGGTAAGTAAAAATTGGGGTAATAGTAGCACTTCTATCCGTATTTTACCCGCCAAGATTCGTGATACCTTTCACATTGGAAACTTCTCATTTTGCCAAATAGAACCTATAACTTCAAAATCGCTTCAGCGATCGAGTCTTCCTTCCCTGCCTCGATCCTTATGAAAATCTCCTGCAACCCTTTCGCCGATTGAGTGACCGCCTTCAGCCCTCCTGGCACCTTGCGCTGAACCCGGATCGAACCGGTGCGGCACTCACTACCCAGGGATTTTCCCCCATAAGAGCGGCCTATAATTACCCCCGTCACCCCCGCCATCGCCTCAATCTTGAGCATCACCCGAAGACATTCCTTGGATGAACTTTGATGGCGACCGCGAGAAGGCATACTTAAATCGATCAATGTTCTATCAGTCCTTATCAGAACGCGCCAAGATCCACAGCAAATCAGAAACTCGATTGAAGAATAATCGCACCACCTCTGGCACCGCTTCGCCAGATTCGTGCAACGATAGAACATTGCGCTCCGCACGTCGGCACACTGCCCGCGCATAATCCAACGCCGCACGCGCTAGCGATCCTTCCGCACCCGGCCTCGCCCAGCCGGTAAATTTCACTCCTCGTTTCTCATGCGCATGAGCGATGGACACCACCCATTCAAGGTCCGCCGCCACCAAGCGCGCATAGCCTTTTTCAATATACTTGTCATCATCCTCCGGCAGCGTCGCGAGTTGGCCCATCAAGCCGACGAGTCGCGCTTGAATGCCATCGATCACTTCGATCACCTCCACATCGATCCCGCCAGCACGCGCCAGCCCCAGCGCCGCATTTAGCTCATCCACCGCGCCTAGCGCCTCCATCCGCAACGCCGTCTTCGCGATCCGCTTCGAAAATAACAAATCCGTCTCCCCGGAATCTCCTCTGCCTGTGATGATGCTCATGGCCAAACCATAAGCACTGAAAAATTCATGTCCAAGCCCGTTCATCCATGATTTCACTTGGCCGTCCATGAAACTTGCAAAACTCGGCGATGGCCCGGAAATTTTCCAAACTCTCCAGGGCGAGGGCCTCTCTTGTGGCGTCCCAGCCGTCTTCATCCGCGCCTCCCGCTGCAATCTCCACTGCATCTGGTGCGACACCGATCACACTTGGAATTTCGAGAAAACTCCATGGCCCCACGAAAAAGACGCCCTGCCCGGCTACGCGAAATTCCCCAAATCCGAAGTCACTTTCGAGATAGATCCCACCTCCGCCGCCCAACAAATCCTCGCCTATCGCTGCCCGCGCACCGTCATCACCGGTGGCGAGCCGCTCCTCCAGCAAGACGAATTTTTGCAAATGATTCGGACGATCCGTGCCAGCCAGCCGCACCACCAATTCGAGGTGGAAACCAACGGAACCAAAATCCCCTCCCCTGATTTCTATCAGGCGATCAATCAGTTCAACGTCTCGCCCAAGCTCACCAATGCCGCGATGCCCGAGGCCCTCCGCATTCAACCACAGGCCCTGAAATTTTTCGCCGCATCGCCCAAAGCGTGGTTCAAATTCGTCGTCTCCTCGCCCACGGATTTAGCGGAAGTTCAGGCCCTGTCTGCCGCCCACTCCCTCCCCCAAGAACGCATCCTCCTGATGCCAGAAGGCAGGACTTGCGAAGAACTCGATCAAACCGCTCCATGGCTCGCGGAAGTTTGTCGCGAGCACGGCTATCGCTTCTCCGACCGCCTCCACATCCGCCTCTGGGGCGATAAACGCGGGGTGTGAATAAAAACTCCGCAACGTTTCCCATTTCACCGAGTTCCACCCATCATGAATCCCCAAATCACACCGCCCGATGAGGATGACACTTGGGAGTCTGATCCGGTTTGGAAATTGCTGAAACAGGCTCCAGCCCCACCCGCTAGCGCCCGCTTCACCGACGATGTCGTGCGCCTCGCCCGCCTGACCCCAGCGCCACGCACATGGTGGCAGTCGCTGCTCGCACCCGCACCTCTCGCCGGATTTGCCGCAGCCACAGCGGCCATCGCCATCGCAATCATCAGCCTGACAAATTTCCAAGAAGAGCCATCCATTCAAGTCACCACCGCTTCCGCATCAATCGAAGAAATCGCGGAAACTGAGATCCTGCTTGCCGCTGTAGATCACCTCGATGATTTCAGCGACACAGAACTCGCGAGCCTCGTAGGTTTCTAATTTCCCTCAGCAAGATTGTCTGCCAAAACACTTCCCCCTCGCCCATTTCACCACCACTCTCGGCCAGTGAAAAATGGCCTTATCTTCGATCTCGATGGAACTTTAGTCGATTCTCTCCCAGGAATCGCTGACTCCCTTAACCGAGCCCTCTCCGCTCAGTCACTCCCCACTCACTCGCCATCAGCCGTGAGAGGATTCGTCGGCAACGGCTCTCGCATTCTCATCGAGCGAGCCCTCGATAGCGGTGCCAGCGAAGCAGAAATCGACCAAGTCGAATCCGCCTTCAAGGCCGATTACGAAATCAGTTGGCCCACCGGCACCTACCCCTATCCCGAAATCAGCGAACTATTAGAAACTCTTCAAGCCCGGCAATTTCCCCTCGCGGTGCTCTCCAACAAGCCGCATCCATTCACCGCCAGCATCGTTGCGGCGCTTTTCCCACACATTCAATTTACCTGCATCCTCGGTCAGCTCCCCGGCATCCCCCACAAGCCAGATCCCACTGGAGCCTTGGAAATTTCCGCCAAATTCCACTTAGAAGCCGCCCGCTGCATCATCATCGGCGACTCGACCATAGATCTCGAAACCGCCCAAAACGCCGGCATGCAAGCCATCGGCGTGACCTGGGGCTTCCACGATCCCGAGCGCCTGCTCGCCTCCGGGGCCAGCCACCTCGCACATGATCCATCAGACCTGCTAGAAATCTTGCTGGGTGAATTTTCACAGCCACTTTCCGCATAAAGCGCCTTTTATTGGCAGATCTGCCGCTAAGGGTTGCGCGTCCCGCTTGGATGCGTCATGAAATCCCGCCATGACGGGCAAGGAAATACGGGAGGTACTGGATCAAGCGCGGGTGCTGCCCAGCAAGCAGATGGGGCAAAATTTCCTCATCGACCCAAACATGGCCCGCTGGATCGTCTCCCAGCTCGAAGTCTCAGAAGACGATGCCGTCTGCGAAGTTGGCCCGGGAACCGGCGCTCTCAGCGTGCATCTGGTGGGCAAAGTGCGGAAATTGATCCTAATCGAGTTCGATGCACGCCTCGCTGCATCTTTGCAAGAACGCTACAAAAACGAGCCAAGCGTGGAAGTGCACCATGCCGATGGCGCGAAGTTTGATGGCCGCACGCTCTTCAAGCATCGCAAACTCAAATTTCTGGGAAATCTCCCCTACTCCTGCGGCGGCGCAATCATGAAAAATCTACTCAGCCGCCCCCACCCCTTCGAGCGTGCGGTCATCATGTTGCAAAAGGAAGTCATCACCCGCCTCGCCGCCCAGCCCGGCACCAAGGATTACGGGATTCTCTCGCTCCGCACCCAGGCGAACTGGATCGTCGAGCCACTCCGCACCGTCCCGCCGGATGCCTTCTACCCCAAGCCCACCATCGATTCCGCCGTCGCCGTGCTTCGCCCGAGGCTCACTGGCCTGCCACCGTTCGACTACCGGCTCTTCGATGAACTCATCCGCCGCGGCTTCGCCCAACGCCGCAAGCAACTCAAAAAACAACTCCCCGAAGAACCCGCGTGGGAGCAAGTTTCCGGCCTTCTCGGTCTGCCTGCCACCGTCCGGGGCGAAGAACTCACCCTCACCCAGTGGGTCGATCTCACTCGCGCCTATGATCCCCATCCGCTCAAAGATCTGCCACAAAAAGCCGGTGAAATCTTCGATGTCGTCGATGAAAATGATCAAGTCACTGGCCAAGCCACCCGCGCGGAAGTCCATGCGCAAAAACTCGTCCACCGCGCCATCCACGTATTCGTCACCAACAAGCGCGGCGACCTCCTCCTCCAAAAACGCTCGCTACTCAAGGACGCCTGCCCCGGTGTCTGGGATTCCAGCGTATCCGGCCACCTCGATGCGGGCGAGGACTATGCCGCCGCCGCTATCCGCGAGCTAGAGGAAGAAATGGGCATCACCTGCGAGGGCGGGATCGAGGAGATCGCAAAAATCGCCCCCTGTGCCGCCACCGGTTGGGAACATGTCAAACTCTTCCGCGCCCGCCACGATGGCTCACTGCGCTTCCCCAGCGCAGAGATCGATGCCGCCGTTTGGTTTCCCCTCACAGAAATCGAAGCCTGGATCGCCAACCGCCCGGAAGACTTCGCCAGTGGCTTCCTAGAATGTTGGAAACATAACTAGCATAAATTACCCCAAATTCCACCCAAGCATTCTCTCATGAAATTCCTTCTCTATCTGCTTATCCTCCCCTGCCTCGCCCTCATTTCATGCCGCAAGCCAGCACCGGAAAATTTCCGCTTCGAGGTCATTTCCACCCTCACCCACGATTCTGATGCCTACACTCAAGGGCTTGAGTTATCCAATGGCCGCCTATTCGAAAGCACCGGCCAATACGGCGAATCCACCGTCCGCGAGCTCGATCCCGCCACCGGCAAGGTCCTCCGCAAGCGCCCGCTCGCCAAAAACGTCTTCGGCGAGGGACTCACCAATTTCAACAACGAGCTCTTCGTCCTCACTTGGAAGGAGAAAACCGCCTACGTTTTCGAGCCAGACACTTTCAAACTCATCCGTAGCCACACCTATGAGGGCGAGGGCTGGGGTCTCACCCACGATGGCTCCAGCCTCATCATGAGCAATGGCAGCAGCGAGCTGAAATTCATCAACCCCAAGGACTTCACCATTCAAAAAACCATCACCGTGAGAGACGGCAATTCCTCAATTCGCAATCTCAACGAGCTCGAATTCATCGATGGGCAAATCTACGCCAATATTTACATGACCGACCGCATCGTCCGCATTTCCCCATCGGACGGGCGCGTCACCGCATGGCTGGATCTCAGCGGCCTTCGCCATCAACTCCCCAAGCCCAATCGCGCCGAGGTTCTTAACGGCATCACCCACGATCCCGCCACCGGCCATCTCCTCGTCACCGGCAAATATTGGCCACTGATGTTCGAAATTAAAGTTGGCCCCCAATAGCGCAAAAATCTCATCACCTCCACTTGCCAAGCCGCACCTCCCCGCTACCTTCCGCCAGCGATGACCCCATCACCACCGATTTTCGAACCCGCCATCCGCGATCCTCGGAAACTGCGCAACACCGCCTTCATCCTCTTCGGCATCATGATCGTCGGTGGCTGGTTTGTCCTCAAAGCCTATGAGAAATGGACTCTTAGCCAAGCCAAGGACGATCGGCCCGCCATGATCTACCGCATCACCAAAGAGCGCGATCTCCGGATGCTCCGCCAAGACGGAAAAGAAGCCAACATTGCCGACCTCCGCGGCAACGTCATCGCCATTAACGTCTTTAGCCTCAGAGACCCAGACGCCGCCAACCGCAGCATGGCCGTCATGAAGCGGCTCTCGGAAAATCGTGCCTCTGAGAAAAATTTCACCCTCATTTCCCTCCTCATCGATCCCTATCCCGCAGACGAAATCATCGCCATCCTCGCCGCGACTGCCGCTTCCAAGGAAATGAAACTCCCCCAATGGTGGCTAGGCAGCAATGAGCCGAAAACCCTTCACAAATTCATCAAAAACGAGCTTAAGGCAAACACCTACCCCAACGAAATCACCGGAAAATGGGACTACGATGCCGCCATCGTTTTGATCGATAAAAACGGCCACATCCGCCGTGCCGTTGTCCCGCAATCAAAAGGCGGCCCGCCCTTCATCGCCACTTTTGATTTTGATCAAGCCGCCGCTTGGGACACCAAAGGCGCAAAAACCGGCACTCCGCTTAATAACGCCGAGCAACTCGAGACTCTTCTCAACCAAACCATCGACAAGCTCCTCGCCGAGCCAGCCAAAGACTCATGAACCGCAAAACTTCCATCGCTCTTTTATACACCGGCGTCGTTATCTTCTGCATCGCCATCCTCTGCGTCGTCGCCTACATCCGCCCCACACTCACCAGCACCTACACTGCCCCCGTGGTGAATACCGGCAAAGAAACACCGCCCGATTGGTTTGAAATCGGCAAAGACCTCTCCGCCATCAATCAAGATGGCACCCCAGTCAAACTTTCCGACTCCGCGGCAAAGTCTGGATCGCCGCCGAATTTTTCGCCATCTGCCCACATTGCGCCGTGCGAAATGGCGAGGAACTACGGAAAATTTATGATGAATTCAGCAAGCACCCGGATTTCCACATCGTGTGCATTTCCGTAGATCCGGATAATGACAAACAAGAACAACTCGCGGACTATGCTAAAGCCCTCGGCGCCAAAACCGAAAATTGGTGGTTCCTCAACGCCGGAGATGCCAAAGCCACCCACACCTACCTCGAGCAGGAACTCAAATTCTTCGGCATCCGCGAGCGCACCGATCCACTCGAAATCGAAGCCAGCGGCAAATACGCCCACGATCTCGGCTTCCTTTTGGTCGATCGTGACTTCCGCGTCATCGGTAAGTGGCCCCTCGCCGATGCCCGCTCCGAGGACGCCAAAGCACGCGATCCCGGACTCTATCAAAGACTCAAAGACGAGCTATTCAATCGCATCCGCACTGAGCTCGATAAGAACGAAACACCAGGAATCTGATTATGCCAAACGACCGTAGCCAATGGCTCACCCGCCCCCCTCAGAAAGAGCTTTCCAAGAAACTCGGCATCACCGCATGGGTCCTTACCACGCTCATTCTACTTCTTGTGGTGGCCATGCAGAAAATCAGGATTCCCCTGCCCGATGGCTGGTCCACCGCCGCCTTACCACCCATCCACGCCGGCATCAATGCCTGCGCCGCGATCGTTCTGTTAGTATCACTCATCTTCATTAAACTCGGAAATGTCAAAATGCACCGTGCCACCATGGTTTTTGCCATGTTTCTATCAGTGTTGTTTCTGCTGTCCTACGTGGCCTACCACATGACCAATGATCCCACCCGCTACGGCGGCGAGGGCACCATGAGAACCCTCTACTTCATTCTACTCATCACCCACATCGTCTTCGCCGCGATTAGTCTGCCTTTCATTCTTTTCACCTTCATCGCCGGTTGGACCAATCACTTCACCGTCCACCGCAAGCTCGCCCGCTGGGTATTCCCGCTCTGGCTCTACGTCGCCATCACCGGCCCAATTTGCTACTGGATGCTCAAGCCCTACTACGGAGCCTGAATTCAAGCTATTCCGATCCTATCAGTCATTCGCTTAAGCCAAGATACTGAACTATACACGCCGCTGTCATTAAGTTTGGCACTTAGTGTTAACAAATTTCCAACTGGACAGTCGAAGCCGCAATAGTTAGATCCCGTCCATGCCTAGAAAGAGAATCGTAGCGAAGGCGTTGTGGATCGTCACAATTTGTGGGATTGGCGTGGGCTGGATGATGCTTCGCGAGCAGCCAGTGGCGAAGATAGCTGGGGCCGTGGTGGCGGTTGAAAATGTTCCATCGCCGCAGAAGAACGTAGAGCCGAAAACGCCGACTGATCCAGCTCTGGAGGCGTTTTCGCAATGGTCTGAAGAATATCATGCTACAGATAGTAAGCTGCCGGATGAAAAACTTGCTGAAGGGGTGCGGCTTGCAACTGAGCGGCGGCTGGTATTAGCAAAAATGATCCGGAGCGATCCGGAACGCGCTCTGGCGGCGGCGGTGCCGATGGTGGCTCGGGCGCAAATGCCACCACAGATTTTGGCGTTACTCGAAGAGCGCATCAGCGGACGGGGCGATGTTGACCTCATTGGGGTGACTCCGGCTCCAGGGCAGGTGGTCGAAGAAGGGACGTATCGAATTGCGCGCATCGCTGGGCGCGCCATGAAAACCTACACTTACGGGCGGCGGGCGAAAATGAGCACGCTGAGAGACGTGGGCATTCACGGAATTTCAATCGATGAAGTGCTAGCGATGGACACTTCGCCGGTACGAGTCCTAGAACCCGGTGAAATGGCTAATGGCCGGGAAATCATCGCCGTCTGCCCGATCTCAAATATCAAGACTCCTATCGAGGTGAGTGGACCGCTGAATGTCAAAACGCCAGTGGCGGTGGATGCCGGAGGAATTGTCTACACATTGTGTAAGTCTTCGCACGTTGCTCTATTTACCAAGGATCTAATCCACAAGGAAATGATTGCTGCTGACGCTGGGCAAGGGAGTAGTGGGTATTCGGGAAAACCATCCATTCAGAATACCCATGGCACAAAAAAAGTGCTTATCATCCGGATCGACTTCTCCGACTTGCAAGGCGTTCCGTTCATCCCTTTTTCAAATATACCAATCAGCGAGGACTATGCGGTCAATCTTTTCAATAGTCCCAATGGGGTGCGGGATTATTTCACGGCGAATAGTTATGGAAAGACGCTGGTATCGGTCGCACCGACGGTTGCTGGGGATTCTCCAGATGTGACAGGAATTATACGAATGCCAAGGACTGCACAATTTTATGCAACGACATTGGATCCATTCATCATGCACAACGAGGCGCGAGCTGGGGCGACTGCGGCAGGATTTAATGTGGCAGGCTATGACCGCATCGGGGTGGTGTTTTCAAATTTGTCAGGGCTTCCGGGGTCCCGCGTTGACTACGGAGGTGCGGGACTCGTCGCCGGACCATGGTTTTGGGTGAATGGTTACTACGATTTTCGCGTTCTGGCCCATGAGATCGGGCATAGTTATGGATTGTATCATTCAAATTTATGGCAAGTCAGTGATGGAAATCCGGCTTCCACCACGGGGACCTCCACGGAATATGGAGACATTTTTTGTATTATGGGGGGGGCCTATCCACCAGAATATCATTTCAGCCACTGGAATAAAAGTATGCTGCATTGGTTGCCTGATGACTCAGTAAAAACGATCACTACCGCGGGGACCTACCGCGTCCATCGCTTCGATTCGCAAAATGCTTTATTCACCACTAACCTTGCATTGAAAATTGTGCGTAATTCGACGCAGGATTATTGGATCGGGTATCGTGGAGGATTGAATTCTACTAACTTAGCTTCAGCGGCCTATGTGCTTTTAGGATACAATGACAATCGCCCGGGTGACTTGGTTGATTTCAACACTCCAGGAACGAATCCATGGGATGCAGGTCTGCAAGTGGGCCAGTCATTTACCGATCTGTCGGCCGGAGTGCGTTTGGAGACCATCGGAAGCGGTGGAACGGGTGACAACCGCTGGCTGGATATGAATGTAACTTTCTTACCGCGTCTTCAGTTTGCCAATGCGAATGTCTCAATTGATGAGCAAAATGGCACAGCAACATTGACGGTGACGCGCACGAATGACGCGACAAGTGTGGCTTCAGTCTCATATAACACGGCGAATGGAACTGCAGTCGCACCTGCGGATTTCACCGCTACATCTGGAACACTAACATGGACGAGTGGCGATGTGACACCGAAAACGATTACGATTCCTATCGCCGCCGATTCGATTGCTGAAGGTGTGGAAAGATTCACCGTAACGCTGTCTGGAGCGAGTGGGGCTATGCTCGCTGAGCCTTCGACTACTACGGTAACAATCGTGGATCCCGGGCTCAAGGACCCTCAATTTGCGGGTGAATTTATCAATAATAGAACGGAAAAGGTTGTCGCTTTACCCGATGGTGGAATCATCGCGGCAGGCTGGTTTTCAGAATTGCAGAATCAGGCAGGCATGAATTTTACCCGTCGTGGCATTGCCCGTTTCAATGCAAACGGGACCATCGATCCCAACTTCGCAATTGGCGGCGGCGTGGCAGGTGGTGGTTTCCCGCGAATATACGATGTTTCACGCCAAGCCGATGGCAAGCTGGTGATCGGTGGAGGGTTCACGCTGGTGGATGGCTTGAGCCGCAACAACATCGCACGGCTCAACGAAGATGGCTCGCTTGATCATTCATTCAATCCGGGATCGGGTGCGAATGGTTTGGTCAATGCGGTGACTGCTTTGCCAAATGGAAAAATCATCGTGGGCGGTTCTTTTTCGACCTTCGATGGTCAAGCGAAGCGGCTGCTAGTGCAGCTTAATGCAGATGGTAGCGTGGATTCGACATTCACGCCGCCTACGTTTACGGCGGCCAGCGACTCAACGGTCGAGTCAATTGCAGTCCAGGGAGATGGAAATTTCGTGGTGGGTGGCAGGTTTGCTACATCGGTGACAGCGCCTTTCAAGTCAGGGATCTGCCGGGTAACAAATACCGGGAACTTGGACCCGACCTTCACTGGGGTAACTCAAGGTGCGCACACAGCAGGGAATCCTGGATCCCGCGGAACGGTGACGGAAATTAAAATCCTCAGTGATGAAACCATGTTTGTAGCCGGAAATTTTACGGCTTTTAACAACACCTCACGCGGCAGAATCGCAAAGCTGACAAGCAACGGAGAGTTGGCAGCAGATTTTGCGCCGGTCTGTAATAATACCATTTGGGCGATTCTCCCACAGCCAGACGGGAAGCTGCTGGTGGGGGGTGAATTTTCTACAATCAATGGTGACCCGGCAAACAGCCTCGCGCGGTTGCTAGCAAATGGCATGACAGATAGCGGATTCCAAGTGGGCGCCACCAGTGCAATGCCCGTTTGGGATCTAGCGTTACAAGCGAACGGGCAAGTGGTGTTCGGCAGTGACGTCGCTTCATTTCAAGGGAGTGCCGGAGTCAGTTCTCTGTGGCGCATTGTTCCGGGTCTTCCGGGCCTACCGGGGGTTATTGAGATGGCTGCCAATACGCATTCAGGAGTTGAAGGGCTAGGTTTGACTGTGGCTTTAACCCGCACCGGAGGATCGCTGGGAGCGATCGAAGTTGCCTACTCTACCGTGAGCGGAACAGCCACAAGCAGCTTAGATTTCACACCATCCCGTGGTGTCGCAACGTGGTTAGACGGCGATACAGCCACTAAAACGATCAATATACCGATCACTGGCGACTCCATTGCGGATTCAGGAGAAACATTCCTTGTAAATCTCGGAGAGGGTCTCAATGGCGCAGCAGTTTTGGGAGCGAAGCAGCGAACGTTCGTAACCATTGCGACTGGATATGAAGACTGGAGAACGCGAAATTTCACCACTGCTGAGCTGGCTAACGCTGAAGTGAGTGGAGACTATGCTGACCCCGACGGAGACGATCTGAGTAACTTGTTAGAATATGCACTCAACTCTGCGCCCAAGGTTCCAGATGTCGGTAAAGCTCCGACGGTTGGAACGACTGAGCTCGCAGGCGGCGAATATCTGAATCTGACCTTCCGCCGACGAGTGCCGCAACTCGACCTGACTTATACAGTTCAAAATAGTGACACGCTATTTGGAAGTTGGCCAACTACTACGTTACCGGTGGGAACACCCATAGCGAATGGCGATGGCACAGAGACGGTCACAATGCGCGACGATACCTTAATGTCGGCTGCAGAGATAAGGTTTATCCGGCTGAATGTTAAGCGTACTCCGTAGCTGACGTCTGAATTTTCTGCATATCGTTTTACATGATAGCCACTCGTCGTCATTTCGTCGCGTTGATCGGTCTGTAAAGTTTCGTGATTTATAGATCTTCGAGATACGGTTTAGCATTGCTAAAGCTTGTCCGGCAAAACATAGAGTATCAGCCGCGGATTGGAGCGAACGGATTGTTTTCCACATAAGCCCTTAGACTATCCTGTGATTTCTACGATCATTGCAGTGCATGGCAGTAAGTCAGGCAGTTGCACACCTTGAATGGAAATTGTGACAAGTGGGAATTCGGCCTTCCAAGTCGTGTCTAGCCGATCTTGAAATTTCATGACAGAACTCCCCTGCCATTCCATCCATTGCACGGCATCACTCGGAATTAGAATTTTCACATTTTGCAAGGTTTCCGAGCCATGAAAGTTAGCGACGACTAAACAGCTCTCATGACTATGCCGATCGTAGCGCAGATACGCGTAGAGCCAATGTCCTGAGACGCTCTCATCGTTGATACGACCATAATCTCGATTGTGCAAATTCGCATGGTTGAGACCATAAAACTCTCCCGCTTTGAAAGCAGGCGTCTGTGTGGCACGAATCAGTTTACCATACCATTCTCGCAGATGCTTTTGTGCCTCATTCAGTCGGCCGCCATCATATTTACCACCATTCACCCATTTGGTGAATTCCGGCATCGACCAGTAATCGAAAATCGTCGTTCGCGCATCATCTCCACCAAAGCCTTCTTGGCCCGCCGCTGGTTCGCCCACTTCCTGACCGTGATAAATCATCACCGGACCGCGACCCATTCCGAAAAGCACCGCACACACTGGCTTACCCACCATCATTCCAAGCCCGCCCCATTCTTTAGGGCTAGCGAGGCGCACTTCATCGTGATTCTCACCATAGCGTAATGATTGATGAAAACGCGCTCCCGTAAAAGTCAGTGCATCCAGATCATTGGCCCATTTCCCTGAATCATAAATCCCCTCTAACACATCATAGACCGGATCGTCATATACCGCATCAAAACCGGCCTCTAACAACTCATCCAACACATTTCCGTTCGTAAGTTTCGCCGGATCATTGTTATAAGCCTCTGCGGAGAAGAATACATCTTGATCGCGGTCTCTCGCGCGTTTGACGGCCCACCTCCAGAATTCCATTGGCACCATGTGAGCCATATCCACCCGGAATCCATCTACTCCCATAGCCTGCCAGTAGCTGAGAATTTCATCCATCGTCCGCCAGGTTTTTGGCACTTCTGAAAGTGAGGCATTCACTCCAGGCAGCGAGGAAGTATCACGGCCTTGAGTGAAGTCATGACCATAGTTAAGCTTTACAGTTTCATACCAATCGAAAATCGAAGGAGTCCAAGTGACACCATTATTTCCAGTGACTTTTCCAATCTTTGTTTCCAAAGAAAATGATCCATCACATCCCGGCATGTGCGCAGTCGGCAGTTTAAGTGGAGGCCCCTCACCGCGGGAATCTGCTGTGAGATAGAAAAAGTGATTATCTCTATCGAAAAAAACGTCCGTCCTATCGCCGCCGCCGAAGGATGATTCAGGCTTCACATCCGAGCAATAGGAACGGGCTACATGATTCGGCACGAAGTCGATCAATACTTTGAGCCCATGACTGTGACAACGCGCCAATAACGATTTGAATTCCTCCAAGCGCTGCTCGGGCACCGCTGCATAATCCGGGCACACATCGAAGTAATCTTTAATCGCATAAGGGCTACCGGCGATGCCTTTTAAAATATTAGGATCATCCGCAGGCCTGGTCTCGTAGGCCGTTCCACTCGCTTGCTCATGGATACCAGTGAGCCACAGATGGGTGCTTCCAAAATCTTTGAGAGAGGCCAAAGCGGCATCGTTTAGATCATTGAACCTGCCACAGCCATTCACTTCGATTGTGCCGTTGATTTGGCGGGCTTCTTGAGTATTTCCAAACGTCCTGACGAGTAATTGATAGATCACTGGCCGAGTCTTCGAAAGTGGTGGAGAAAGTTTATTTAAATCCATAAAATTTTTAGCTAAAAAACATTAATTGCGAAATCTGATTCGAGATCACCACCTGTGCCGGGAAGTTCGCAATCACTTAATAACCAATTGGCCCGAGAAACTCGATATACCAAGCCCAGATCTTCCATGCGCCGAACATCCATGCCACCGCCCCCATCGCGATGAATGGGCCGAATGGCAATTGCTTGCCGAACCCAATCCGCCCGATGATCGCAGCTATTATCGCAAAAATGGATGCGGAAAACAGCGAGAAAAACGCTCCACTCCAGCCGAAAAACGCGCCGATCATCCCCAGCAGATGCACATCCCCCATTCCCATCGCTTCACGCGGGATCACCACCGAAGTTGCAGTCCCATTCACTGATTTCAGCGTTGCTAAATGATGGATACTGCCATCTGCAAGTTGGATCTCAGTCTCACGAATGATCAAAGATCCGCCGCCCACACTCGCACCATCCACCATGATATCGGTTGTTTCCACCAATAAGCGGTCCGATTTTCTCGAAAATATATCCCACCATGGAATGGATTCCCCATCGATCACGAAACACATCGGATCCTCATCGCCCACCGGCTCTTGCAAACTCCATGCTGCTGGTTTTTCAAATTTAATTGCCTTTTTTCCAAACACCATCTTGCCCATTTCCACCACTGCCCACAGCCCCACAAAGCCCACCGTCCAGCCAATCACGCCATGCTTCACCCCGGCAATCCAATTACCCGCCTCTGCCCCCAGCACCGGCAACTGCGGCCATGCGGCGCACGCACCAATCCCGATGATCGATCCTCCCCAAGTCAGTGAAATTGGGATCACCAAATGCTCTGCATCGATAAAAGTGATCGCGACTAACAGCGCCAATAATACCCATAGAAATAGGATCACTTCCACCGCCTGCGGCACATACATCCACCAAGCCAACGTGAACAATACCGCAGTCAGCAACTCAACTCCGAAATAGCGAAAGGCGATGGGCGTGCCACACTCGCGACATTTCCCCCGTAGCCAGAGCCAACTTATCAATGGCAAATTCAGCCAAATCGGAATGTCCTTCTTACAAACCGGGCAAAACGAGCGCTTCGGTCTATTGACGGAGAGCCCCAATGGAAGCCGGTAGATCACCACATTGAGAAATGAACCGATGCAGGCACCAATCAGAAATGCAGGAATCAGCCAAATCCATAGATCGAAGGTTGGGAAAAACGGCAGGTTGAACACGATGCCCCATGAACCCAAAATCCAAGCGTCTGCCAAGAAAAATGACGCTCCCACGAGACTCCTTGGCTACCAGACTTGCCACTTGCTCGAACTTCTCAGAACATCTCCCCGTGCTGCAGACACTTCGCACCCATTTCGGTTTCGACGCCTTCCGCGAGGGCCAGCAACCCGTGATCCAAGCTTTGTTAGAAGGCCGCTCCGCACTAGCAGTCTTTCCGACAGGTGGCGGAAAATCTCTCTGCTACCAGATTCCCGCGCTTTTGTTAGACGGACTCACCCTCGTCATTTCCCCACTCATCGCCTTGATGAAGGATCAAGTGGATGCCCTGAATGCCAAGGGCATCGCCGCAGCTCGCCTCGATTCCACACTCACCACCGAAGAAGTTGCAAGAGTCTATCAGCAACTGGACGCAGGCACCCTCAAGCTGCTTTACATCGCCCCGGAACGCTTTGCAAATGAGACCTTCCGCCTGCGCATGAAGCGCTTGCCCATCCAGCTCGCCGCCATCGATGAGGCACACTGCATCTCAGAGTGGGGTCATAACTTCCGCCCGGATTACCTCAAACTCGCCAAACTCTGCCGTAGCCTGAAAGTCCCACGCGTCCTCTGCCTCACCGCCACCGCCACGCCCAAGGTCGCTCGCGATATCCGCAAGGCATTCCGCATCGCTGCGGCGGATCATGTGCAGCTCAGTTTCCACCGCCCGAATCTAGATCTGCGCGTCACCCCATGCCTCGCGGGCGACCGCAAGCAACTTTTGTTAGATCGGCTCCATTCGCTCGCGGGCCCAGCCGTCGTCTATGTCACCCGCCAGGAAACTGCTGAAGAAGTCGCCACCTTTCTTGCCAAACAAGGTCTCTCCGCCCGCGCCTATCATGCTGGCTTGCCACCGGAATTCCGCGCCGATGCCCAATCCAGCTTCATGCAAGGCAACACCCGGATCATCGTCGCCACCATCGCCTTTGGCATGGGCATCGATAAATCGAATATCCGCGCCGTCTTCCACTATAATCTCCCGAAAAGCCTCGAAAACCATACTCAGGAAATCGGCCGCGCGGGCCGTGATGGCCTGCCCGCAATCTGTGAAATGCTCGCCTGCGCCGATGATCTAACGGTGCTGGAAAATTTCATCCACTCGGATGCCCCCTCCCCACGCGCCCTTGGCAATCTCATCGATCGTGTGCTCCGGATTGGTGATCATTTCGATGTCTCTCCTTATGATCTCTCGACCATCTGTGATATTCGCCCATCGGTCGTCGCCACCATCATGACCTATCTTGAAATCGATGGCATTCTCGAGGCGACTGGCACCCACTATGCTACCTATCGCGCCAAACTCTTGCGGCCCACAGAGAAACTTCTAGCAGGCCGCTCTCCTGCCGAGCGCAAGCTCATCCAACGCCTCCTCGCCGCCGGAGAAATGAAACGTTGGTGGTGGTATTTCTACCCGGCTCAGCTCGCCATTGAGTTCAAAATCACCCGCGAAAAGGTCGTCGCTCTGCTTAATGACCTCCAAGCCGCTGGCGATTTGATTCTAACAGTCTCTGGAATCCGCCATTGCTACCGCCTCAAGAAAGACCCCGGCGATCTCAGACTCCTCACCGGACGTCTCGTGGAAAAATTTGCCCAGCGCGAGCAGGCCGACCTTGCCCGGCTCTCCCAAGTTCTGGCAATTTCCGCCCAGCGAGGCTGCCTCACCGCCTATCTCACCAAGCACTTTGGCGAGAAATTGGAGGCCCCCTGTGGCCATTGCGACCGCTGCCGAGGCATTCCCGCGAAAACAATCAAACGTCCGAAATTCCGCCGCGCCACTGATGAAGAATTGGAAATGGTCAAGGGACTCGTCGCTGAAAAACACGCTGCACTCGCCACCCCACGCCAGCTCGCCCGCTTTCTCTGCGGCATGGCCAGCCCCGCCGCCACGCGCGCCAGACTCACCAGACACGTCGCTTTCGCTTTATTAGCAGAACTTCCTTTTGCCGAGGTGCTTGTGATCTCCGAAGTCGTTTAAATTTCTATCATTTCTCCCTTCAAATCTTCCGTAGCGGGAAAATAGTCACTTCCACCGGCTTTGCCACCAAGACCGAAGGTGGAGCCAACTTCGGCACTTCAAATCCATTCCATCCCAGCGGCTCCGCAGACCATGTTTTACAATGGCCGGCTGAAATCTGATAGGGCGTATGATGCACCCGCCCGCAATACAGGCTGCCATCGCGCTTCGCGGAAAATAGCAGATACCGTTCAACTAAAAACCATTCCAACGAACCTATCTCAGCTTCGTGTCCCACATCCAAACTGTGATAGATATAGTCCGCGTCATTCGCTCCTCGGTGGCAGTGATACTTAATCTCACCCATACTGCGCTGCGAGTCCATGGTCGCATACTCGTATGGAAGATGGAAAAACCGCTTTGCAATTTGAACTGCTAGAAATTGATTACAGTCCAACGAGAAAAACCACACCCCCGGCCGCCCTTCCGCATCATATACATAGGTGCGGACATTGAGTTCCATAAACCACGATAAGCCTGGAACCGGCGGTAACATCCTCGGCCTCACCCTCTCCATGAAGAACGGCACCACCCCCAGCCACGCCTCACCCTCGAAAATATCCACTCTCAACCCCTTAGGCAGCCGCTTTTGAATCATCGCGGGATCGACGGGCCAGTGGAGAAACAACAAGTCTGCCCACCGTTGATACATCACCGCGAAGTCGTTGGGGCGCTCTCTCACCGCCAACCTCTGGCCAGCCGTCGGCGGAGTGTAATTTGTAAATTCAGCAAGCATGTTGATGCCCACTCATCGGCGCTAAGGAACTTGCGCGCAAATTTCAATTTTATGAAATGAACATTTGCGCAAGGATCATCAAAATTCTAAGTAGATTCCATGCAAATTAATCGAAGGACCGCACTCGGAATGATAGGTGGAGCCGCGCTAGCCACAGGCAGAGGTATGGCTACTGAAACGCCGAAAAGGAAACTGGGCGTCGCCTTGGTGGGACTTGGTGACTACTCACGAGGAGAACTCGGCCCCGCACTTTTAAAAACAACGAATGCAACGCTCACCGGCATCGTCACCGGATCTCCCGAGAAAATTCCCAAGTGGAAGGAAAAATACGGAATCGCGGATGCGAACGTCTATTCGTATGAGACATTCGATCAAATCGCCGCGAATCGCGAAATCGACATCATTTACGTCGTCCTTCCGCCCGGAATGCATGCCGAGTATTGTATCAAAGCGGCGAAAGCTGGAAAGCATGTGATCTGTGAAAAACCGATGGCAGCCACCGCAGCAGAATGTGATGCGATGATCGCAGCGGCCAAGGAAGCGGGAGTCAGCCTTCACGTCGGCTATCGGTTGCATTGGGACCCATATCACCAACGGATGATGGAGGTGGGTATCACGAAGGAACTAGGTGAATTAGAATCCATCGAGACCGCACATGGATTCTATAACTCTAGCCCGGATCCCAAGCATTGGAAATTATCCAAAGAGCTTGGAATAGCGGGTGAACTTTACAATCTAGGCACCTACCCACTTCAAGCAGCCATCTATATCTCAGGTGAAAACCCGATCCGGATCACCGCACAATCACATAACTCTCGCCCTGAGATTTTCACGGAAGTCGCTGAGGGCTATACTTGGGAAATGGAGTTCCCCAGCGGTCTAATCGCCAAATGCATGGCCAGTGCAGGCAAAAGCGGAAACTTCATCAACGTGACTGCCGCCAAAGGAAAATTCGAATTGGATCGGTCGGCCTTTGCTTATCGTGGTATCGGAGGCCATGTAGGTGGAGTCAGGATGGATTTCCCACCTGTCAATCAACAAGCATTGCAAATCGATGCAATCTGCGAAGCGATCAACAAGGGCGAGAAAGGAATCGTTCCCGGCGAAATGGGCCGGCGTGACACTGCGATTCTTGAAGCGATCGTGCTTTCCGCCATGACCAACAAACCCGTGGAACTCGCAGATCTAGGCTACGGGCCGTCCTGATAGTTTCCCATTTTTTTAATCCGAAAATTGACAGGGTCAACTATGGGATGACACCTAACGCGCAGCCTTCTGCAATAGCCGAAGTTTCTCAAGTGCTGCGCCATTTGACATTATTTCCAAGGCGATATCAATTCCGTGGCCCATATCGTCGGCAAGCCCGGCGCAAGCAAGTGCTGCCCCGGCATTCATTGCGACCATATCTCGCTTTGGGCCGGTATCTCTACCAGCGAGGATATCTTCTAAAATCACTGCGTTCAGCTTGGCATCTCCTCCCTGCAATTCACTCACCTGCGCATGTTTCAGGCCGAAGTCTCGCGGCCTCACTTCTTCGTCTTCGATATCTTGATAGAGACCTGATTTGCAAATCCGAGTGGATCCCATCAAACTCACCTCATCTACAGACCGCCCATCGCCCGTAGTGCCATGGACCACCCACGCACTATCTCTGCCCAGCCGTTGCAAGATCTCAGCGAATGCCGGACATAGATCACGATTGAATACGCCCACGAGCTGGCATTGCGGCTTCGCAGGATTTAGCAGTGGGCCCACCAAGTTGAAAATCGTTTTCACACCGCGCGCGGCGAGATCCTTTCTCACCGAAATTACAGTTTTAAATGCTGGATGGTAAATCGGCGCGAACATGAAGCCGAGACCAGTCTGCTCCACGCAGCGCCTGAAGTCATCGGGACAAAGATCGATACGGATCCCAAGCGCTTCGAGCACATCCGCGCCTCCGCTTTTGGAGGTAATCCCGCGATTGCCATGCTTCACCACAATGGCACCCGCCGCCGCAGTGACAAACATCGCAGTGGTAGAGACATTGAATAGATCCAACTGATCACCACCGGTGCCGCACACATCCAACGTAGGTCCTTCGAGCTCAAGCAATCCTAAATGAGGACTCACGGCATGCTCAAGAAACGCCTCCACGAAGCCGGCAATCTCGGAAGGTGTCTCACCCTTTTTTGCCAAGGCCTCAAGCAGGCGGGCCTTCTTCTCATCTTTTGCGGCCGGATCTAACAAAAGAGCCGCAGCGACTTCGATCTCTCGCGGCGACAAGTCTTGTTTCTCTTCGAGGTGGTGAATTAAAGCGTCCATGGCAGGAGCCTAGCCGCTTTCGCAGGGTTGCGCGAGAAAGATCCTTCCAATCTTAATGGACGGGTTTCTACTTTACACCCATCGCTGAGAAGGCCATTTTGCAATTAAATTAATCCTGATCACATGAAAATTATCAAATTTACCGCAGCTTTCTCGGCAATTGTTCTTCTAGCTGCTTGTCAGAAAAAGCCTGTGGCTATTGAAGAAACTTCCGCATCCGTTGAGGAGGTCGAAGCCCCCCAGGAACTGCCGGATAAGATAAAAATTACTGACAAACAAGGACGCTCTCTCGACGTGAAAATCGTTGGTCGCAGTCCGGAGAAAATCAGTTTCCTCAGACTCAGCGACTCAAAGTTTTTTGAGTGGGAGATCAGCCAGCTAGCCGAGGCCGATCAAGTGATCATGAAAAAGCTTCCAATCAAGGCGGGACCGACAAGCGGTGTCGCAGCCGTGCAAGATAGTCTATATATTGCAAATCGGAAAAAAGATCTCATCAAAATTAACAAGGAAATCGCGCAGCTTCAGCAGGAACTCCCTGGTCTTCTAGCAAATTCGAGCAAAGGCATCAGTCCGAGAGCAAAATCAATTGAAAAGTCAATCGCTATAAAACAAGGAGAAGCCGCAACCTTGAAGCATGAGATTGAGAAGGGTCTGCAGAAATAGCTCAATAGACTCAATCACTGAGATCTCACAATGGACAACTACTTTCTCGCTCATGAGCATTCGCTAGATATCATTTCGCGGAGCTGAGTCATGCGTATTCTTGCAATCGATCCAGCGGTGAGGAATACCGGATACGCCGTGCTTGAGGGCGATCCACGGAAGCCAACGGTGTTGGCGTTTGATGTCATTTCCATTCCGCAGAAGATCCCCCAATCAGCGGCTCTCTCTGCGATCCGCACCCATTTGGTCAATGTGATTCAGAAATTCCAGCCGGATGAGGTGGCCGTGGAAGGCATCATTTATGTGCAATCCCACCAAACCGCAATCTCAATGGGTGCCGCGAGGGCTGCCGCTTTAATTGCCGCAGGAGATCATGGTTTGAAAGTTTACGAATACTCACCGAAGAAGGTGAAAATGGCCGTTGTTGGCAAAGGCACGGCGGATAAATCCCAAGTGGCCTTCATGGTCCGGGCACTGCTCGGCCTCGCGGAAAATCCGCCCTCGGATGCTGCGGATGCGCTTGCCATTGCCATGGCCCATCTTCAGGCATCGGACCCACTTAAGGCCAAGCTACTTGATCGCAGACTGGTGTGAGATAAAGTTTCAAAATTTCACAACTAGATGCTTCATATCAATCATCTCTCCGGCCTCATTAGCTATTCCGAGGGACTGCGTTTTCAAGATGAACACGTCGCGGCGATATTAAACGGCACGGGTGAGGAAACCATACTATTATTAGAACATGAGCCGGTTTACACGATAGGCCGTCTGCGCGATACCTCCTCACTTCGCGATCCGGCAGCACTCCCCTACCCAGTCCATGAGACGAATCGCGGTGGGCAGGCGACGTATCATGGCCCGGGGCAAATCGTAGGCTATCCGCTTCTCAACCTCACATCGCGCGGGAAAGATCTTCACGAACACTTGCGAAAACTTGAAGAGGCGCTCATCCGCGCATGCGCCCACTTTGCAGTCAACGCAAGCCGCCGTGATGGACTCACTGGCGTCTGGGTGGAAGACCGTAAACTCGCCTCCATCGGCGTAGGTGTGCGGAAATGGATCTCAATGCATGGATTTGCAATCAACATCACTTCCGAGAGTCTCGCGCCTTTTATCTTTATCACCCCGTGCGGCCTAAACCAGGTGAGAATGACCAGTTTGCAAAGCGAGGCTTCCTGCCCGATCACTCTTCCAGAAGCCGCAACTGCGATTTCCGAAGAATTGATCAAGATTTTTTCCTGATCACATCACCCCACCCTGATGAATTCCACTGGCAATCAAGCAAAAGCAGCCCCTGCCCTGCTCTGGCGGGTGATCATTTGGCTGCTGCTGGTCATTCTCGTTCCTTTGCTTTTCTTCAGCGGCTGCCAATCACAGTTGATCTACTTTCCGCGCCCCTACTCCAGCGGCACCATCGCCCAATGGCAAAGGGAAACGCAGGGCAGGCCGCTCACTTACCAAACTACACAAGGAACTCAGCGGGCATTTCTCCAAGGGAATTTGGAATCACCGAAGAACTTGTGGATCCTCTGTGGCGGGAATGGCACCCTTGCGCTTGAGTGGTCGCAGTGGATCATGGAAAACACCACGAAGGATGATGCCTGGCTGCTGTTTGAATTTCCTGGTTATGGCGATAGCGAGGGATCTGCCACACCGGGAAGAATCCGTGAATCGTTGATTAAAGTTTTACCCATCGCCAGCGAGGAGATTGGTTGGCCCGCGGAGCCGGACCCGAAGCGCTTGAAATTCTTCGGGCATAGTTTGGGAGCCGCCACCTGCCTGATCGCAGCTACCGAATTCAAGATACAAAACGGCATTCTCATCGCGCCGTTCAGCAGCACCATGGAAATGGCTCAACACCTCCTCGGATTACCCCTTGGCCCACTCGTCTGGCAGCGTTTCGACAACGGCGCGCGCCTTCATGAACTTGCCGCCCGAGGACCGGGAAAGGTGATTATCATACACGGCACTGACGACGAAGTCATACCGTTTTCCATGAGCCAGAAACTTAAATCACTGGAGCAAGAAATCGTCGATCTGCGTCCCATCCCCGGGGGAAGACACAATAGTCTTCAAGTTCAATACACGTCTGAATTCGCCGAGGCGATCAAGCAAATCAGCAAGCGATAGATGTGAGGAAATTGAAGAAATCACCCAAATAGGTTTTCCTTAGAACCATGAGAACAACGTAGGGATCCAGCCAACCGCCCGCCCATAGCTGATGAAATCAATAAAGATAATTGAGGCCAGAAACCATAATACTTCCGAGAGAGAGCGGATAAAAATGCCAGTGTCCACACTCAGAATTTGCGAGGGAAGTTCCGGGCGGCTACGGGGCCAAAACCGTGGAACCGCATTTTGGTAAATTGGAAAATCCTCCGGGAACAAGCGCAGAAGCTTACGTTCTTCACTAAGAATGACGCGATGGTAGAGGATCAGAAAGAGCGAACACGCCGATAATGTCAGTAATAGACTCTGGGTCAGTAGGCAGATCCCGCTGAGACCTAGAAACGAAAAGAAATAGAGTGGATTCCGGCAAAGACTGTAGATGCCACTTTGATAGAGTTCGCGATTTTTACGCCCCCCGATGTAGAGAGTGCAGAGGATGCGTCCAAGAACACCGGTGAAAATAAGAAAGAACCCAATCAGTCGAAGCATTTGCATTTGCCAAGTGCCGAGCCATTGTGGATGGCCAAAAACCATCAGAAAGACCAAACCCGCCGCAACAAGCGCAGAAAGCGGCTTACGGATGATTTCGGCTTTGCCTTTGGCAGATGCCTTGGTGCCTTGATTTGAATTTGCGGGTGTTGCCGTTTGAGATAACAATTTGTTCACCTCAAGAGGATGAAGAATGATTCATGAGAATATCGTGAGTAAATGCTGATTTTTTTCGGAAACTATTTGAGGCTGCTAACGACTCACCGTTTAACGGGGATCTTAATCTCGAATGTCACTTGTGCATCCGCCGTCTGGCGTGCGAGCAATGTCCACCCCATCGACTCAGCAGCATGTCGGCTCAAGGTGAGTCCGATTCCGAGATGTTGAGCCGCATCGTGGCGCGATGCATTTTTGCGGAATAAAGGCTCGAACCACCGCTCGGGCCGATCGGGTGGGGAGACAGTCGTATTTGAAAAACGGATGATAATTCCATTCAGTGTTTCGCAAACAATCGCAATTTCTCCTGCAGGGCTGGTGTAGGAGAGTGCATTGTCCAAGAGATTATTAAAAACCAGCCGAACCAAATAGGGATCGGCCAAGGTGATCAGTGGTTCGTGTGGCAAATCAGCGATAAAAGAAAAATTACGATTTGCAAACTCCTTGATGAAAGGGCGCAGACATTCATCTAAAATCATCACTAGATTAATTTCTTCAAGTGAGTGCGGCTCTGACTTCGCCCCAAGTTTTGCAAGGGCAAATAAACGTTTAACTAACTCGTCTAGCTCAAGGGCGCTCTGGTGGCAGTTTGCGAGTTCCTTTTCGTAGTCAACCGCTTCACGCTTTTTAGAAAGAGCATACTCCGATGTGGCCATGAGTCCGGCAACAGGAGTGCGCAGCTCATGGGCAACCAGCCGAATGAAGCCTGCCTCACGCTCACGAATCCCAGCGACGCGTCCAAGCAAGAGATTGAAATTTTCCGTCAAACCCAGCAATTCCAAAGGCAAGCCGGGCGGTAGGTCCAGCGTCTTGTCCACTTGCCGTTCACTGCGATTTCTCACCTGTTTCGAAAGGTGTGAGATAGGCTTTAGCGCGAGATTCACCACTCGGACGATGATCAGAAATCCGACGGTCAGGCTGAGGAATAAAGACCCTGTCAGGATCCATCGTAGCCGATTCAGTGTGTGATTAATGGGCTCCGCATCCCCCGCCACGACGAGGATAAAAGTGCGGCTTTTTGGATCAATCACCCTTCCCACCTGCATCATGCGTTCTTGTTCTTCCGGAACTACAAAAGGATGGATTCTTAAACCAACCGCACGTCCACGGCGTCCGTTTGGAAGGAAAATATCCTGCATCATCGGTAGCTTATCCGTACCGCTGAATTTAGGCAGATTACCAGAACCGAGTGCAGGCGAGCGAGTGATCATTCCCGTCTGCTCATCCCAATATTGAAACAGACCGCCAGCCGTCAAAGCTGAATTTGTATCGAGTCCCTCTTGCCACTCGTATTGGATTTTTTCATCTTCCAGTTCTACTTGATTGCCTAATAATGCCGCAGTTTCGAGAATAGATTCATCTAACGCATTCAACATGCTGTGCTTTACTGTGAAATAGATCGCAAGACCCACTGTTGCGAGCAGACAGGCAATTGCCATGCTGCACCGAACCAACAGCCAGCGGCGGATGGATGGGCGCTTCATGAATTGAGTGAATCCAATAGATAGCCTTGCCCCCGACGCGTCTGAATCAAATCAACAGCATTTCCCACATTCAGCTTTTTCCTGAGATAACCAATATAGACATCAACTACATTGCTGGTGCCGCCGGTCCCATCTTCAAAAACCTTTTCCCATATCTCACTGCGGCTGACCACCTCGCCACGGCGATGCATTAGATATTCTAACAAGCGAAATTCCAAGGCCGTGAGATCGAGCGGGCGGTCACCGCGATGGACAGTGCGGGAAAGTGACTCCAAAGTAAGATCCGCACATTCCAAAGTCGGTGCCTTGCTGCCATATTGACGCCTGAGCAAGGCCCGCACGCGAGCGAGCGCTTCGGCAAGGGAAAAAGGTTTTACTAAATAATCATCAGCTCCCGCATTGAGCGCTGCCAGCCGGTCATCGAGCCCATCCAATGCGCTGATGACTAGAATGTGGACTGGATTTTTCTTTAAACGCAGTTTCGCGAGAATCTCCATCCCGGCAATGTTGGGTAACATGAGATCCAGGATCACCACGTCATAACTATTTTCTGTAGCTGCCCAGAGGCCCTCGTCGCCGGTTGCAGCAAAATCAACAATGAGACCTGCCTCTCTCAGATATTTACCCAGTGCATTGCGCAGGGTGGCATTGTCCTCGATCAATAGTAAACGCATGTGGTAAGTGTTCAGCCACCCAATACAGCACGGAAAATGCGCCCGGGGGATTTTTTAAGAAATTGCCTAGCCAGCGCTTCAAATTCTTCCGAAAGATCCGTCAGGTGCAGTTCTAGGCCGCCATCGGTATCGGCAGAAGCAAGCAATTTTAGACGGATGAGTTCTTGTTTCAAATGCTCTGCACAAGTCGTGGCGGAATCCACCAGGCGCACATCCATGGGTAAAATTTCTCTCAATACCGGAATTAAAAGCGGATAGTGAGTGCAGGCCAGCATCAAGGTATCGATCCCCTTGTCGATGAGTGGCTCCAAATAGGTCTTCAGCACCGCACGGGTGGCCGGATGATCCAGCCAATTTTCCTCGATCAGCGGGACCAGCAGCGGAGTCGCCTGCGCATGGATGATCAGGCCCGTTTTGCGGAGTGCCAAAGCGTGTTGATAGGCATGCGAGCGGATGGTCCCGCGAGTGGCGATGATGCCGATGCGCTCGGCATTTGGATTCGCCAAGGCGGCTTCCACGCCCGGCTCGATCACGCCGAGGATGGGAATCCGGTATTTGGCATGTAAGCTGGGCAAAGCATGGGCCGTCGCGGTATTGCAAGCGACGACGATGGCCTTGACGCCCTTGGAAATGAGAAAACGCACATCTTCATCGGCGAATTGGCGGATGGTTTCGGGGCTTTTCGAGCCATAGGGCAGCCGTGCGGTATCGCCTAGATACAAAATTGTTTCAGCAGGTAGAAGTTCCTGCACAGCCCGGACGACGGTCAAGCCGCCGACACCCGAGTCGAAAAATCCAAGAGGCGCTGAATTCACTGCCGCGAGTCTCTCTTTCCGCTCGCCGCCGCCAAGCCCAAAGCATCATGCTTGCCGAAGAATGGCCGTCCCGCCCACCGCTGCTATTGCCAAACCTCTTCTTCCCCGCTTCCATCCGCCCGCCAATGGCCAGTTCATTTTCATTCGATTCCCTAAACAAAGCCCAACGCGAAGCCGTCGGCGCGCTCGACGGTCCCGTGATGTTGCTAGCCGGCGCTGGCACCGGAAAAACCCGCACCGTCACCTGCCGGATCGCCCACATGTTGGAGAAAAAAATCGATCCTGCGGAAATCTTGGCCGTCACCTTCACCAACAAGGCCGCTAGCGAGATGCGCGAGCGTATTTCCGGCATGGTGTCGAAAAAAGCCGCTGAGGCGATGACCGTTTGCACCTTCCACTCACTCTGCGTCCGCATCCTACGCGGCGGCATCGACCGTCTGGGCTACAAGAAAAATTTCTCGATCTGCTCGCATTCAGACCAGGTAGGCATGATGAAACAACTGCTCGTCCGTCACGGCGGCTCTGATGAAAAGGTCAAGCCCGACAATGTTTTATCCGAGATTTCCAAGGCGAAAAACAAAGGCATCGATCTCGCAAATCTAAAGGACGATTACTTCGCCACCCTCGCCGTAGCCTACAACAACGAACTCCGCGCGCAAAATGCCGTGGATTTCGACGATCTGCTGCTGCTCGCTGAAAATGTCCTAAGCAACCATTCTGATGTCCGTGAAATGTTCCGCCAGCGCTACACCCGCGTCACCGTGGACGAATTCCAAGACACCAACTCCCTCCAGATGCAGCTACTCCAGCAGCTCGTCGGTGCCCCCTACCACGTTTGTGTCGTCGGCGATGACGATCAATCCATCTACGGCTGGCGTGGTGCAGAAGTGGCAAATATCCTCCAGTTTGAGAAATTTTTCCCCAATCCGAAGATCATCCGGCTAGAGGAAAATTACCGCTCCACCCACGCCGTGCTGCACACCGCGAATAGCTTGATCAAACACAACATCGGCCGCCGCGAGAAGATTCTCCGCTCCACCCGCGCCGCCGGCGATCCTGTGCGCATCGTCGCGATGCCGGGCGATGACCAAGAGGCGGAATTCATCGCCGAGGAAATTCTAGCAGAGAAAAGCGCCATCGGCCGCGAGTGGGAGGACTTCGCCATCCTCTTCCGCACCAATGGCCAGAGTCGCAAGCTGGAGCTGGCCTTCCGCGAGCGGAAAATTCCTTACCGGATGGTGGGTGCCCAGAGTTTTTACGATCGGCGCGAAGTCCGCGACGTGCTCGCATACGCCCAGTTGCTCGCCTCACCCGATGCCGACGTCCCACTGCTGCGCGTGCTGAACGCGCCGAACCGAGGCATCGGTCAAGCCACCGCCGTGCTCGCCACCGAATGGAGCCGGGAAAATAATCAGTCCGTGTGGGGTGCGCTCTGCGATCCATTTTTTACCGCCGAGCTAGGCACCAAGGCCGCCAACGCCATCCAAGACTTCGTCGCCCTGATCGCCGGTGGTAAAAACCGCATCGATCTGGCAAAAGAAAATGCTGCCGATGTCCTCCACGCTCTCATCAAGGAAATCCAATACCTTCCGTGGATTGAACGGCTGTGCAAAACTGATAACGAGCGACAACAACGCGGCGAAGGGATCCAAAGTGTGATCGATAGCCTCCGCGCCCATACCGAAAAAGGCAAAAGTCTGCAAAAATTTCTCGATGCCAGCGCCCTCGCCTCCGAGCGCGAGGATGAGGATTTGGAAAAAAAACAAGGAGCCACCCTCATCACCCTACATGCCTCCAAAGGATTGGAATTCCCCATCGTTTTCCTCATCGGCCTTGAAGAAGGCTATCTCCCCCACACCCGCAGCATCGCCGAAGGAACAAAAGATGAAGAGCGGCGCTTACTCTATGTTGGCATCACCCGGGCGCAAGATCAGCTTACCATGACCTATTGCTCAACCCGGATCAAATGGGGCCAGGAAACAGGCTGCCAACCGAGTAGTTTCATCGGTGAGCTTGATGATGAATTTATCAATCACACCACCTACGATCATATACTTGGAGCAGCGCCCAGTAGTGACGAATTGGAAAATTTCTTCGGTGGGCTTAAGGGCCTTTTAGATGATACGTAGATATTATTGATTAACTAATGTTGAGGAGTGTTCCACACATTCGGCAGAAGCTCTGGTTCGCAGGGATTCTCATGAGTTCCATCCTTTAATTTTCGGCTATCTACTAGAAATTGGATCCATTCCAGATCGTAGCGGGAATAGCGTTCCAAGTAGCAAGGATGATCGACGGAACCAGAACTCATACGGTCGGGATTCCTACTGAAGTCCTGAACATTGCGGGTTTGTATTTTTGTATTCATTGTCGTAATTATTAGCGAATTGAACCATTCATCATTCACGAAATAGAAACACCATGAAGTTATGCTTCAGATAATATAATAGCAAGAGACAAAGTCCACATTTCATCTAACTGATTTGTTCCTCGGGATCACGGAGCGGAGGAATCCGTTTCGCCGCTCCTTGCCAGTCATCGGGCGATCCGAATCCGGAGGAAATAACCAGAAGGCACGAATGGTAATTTTTCACTCGATCGCCGAATTTTTTCGTCACCTGCGCCACACAATCAAGGCTTTGCCTGGGACGTGTAATGGGTGAAACTCCGCGAAGATGATTCGCAAAATTTCGCTAGGGCTTCTTGCCGTGTTCTTTGTGATGGCTGGGGTGGGACATTTTGTTTCGCCGGAGACTTACCTACCATTGATGCCACCTTACCTGCCTTGGCATCTGGCACTGATCTACATGAGCGGCGCGGCGGAGGTGGCAGGTGGGCTGGGACTTTGCGTCCCGCAGCTAAGGCGAGCGGCGGGCTGGGGCTTGATCGCGCTGCTTTTCGCGGTGTTTCCGGCAAACATCCACATGCTAAATGATGGCCTAGTCCTTGGGGAAATGATCGTTCCAAAGTGGGTGCTTTGGATGAGACTGCCGCTCCAAGCCGTATTGATGGCTTGGATCTGGTGGGCTGCGATTGCCGGGCGGGCGAAGACGGATGGAACGAATTCCGCGCTCCGGTAGATTACATTTCCAGCATCATCCGGGCAGGTGCTTCGAGCAGATCCTTGATGCGTATGAGGAAGGTGACAGCTTCCTTGCCATCGACGAGGCGGTGATCGTAGCTGAGTGCGAGATACATCATTGGCCGGATGACCACCTGCCCATTGAGAGCGACGGGGCGCTGTTGGATGGTATGCATGCCGAGGATGCCACTCTGCGGTGGGTTAAGAATCGGCGTGCTGAGTAGCGAGCCATAGGTGCCACCGTTCGAGATGGTGAAAACTCCGCCGGTGAGATCCTCGATGGTGATCTTACCGTCTTTGGCTTTCTTAGCGTAGTTTAAGATGTCTTGCTCGATCTGGGCGAAAGATTTTCTATCAACATCGCGCAGCACTGGAACGACGAGACCCTTCTCGGTGCCGATGGCGACGCCGATATCGAAGAAATGATTCTCGATAATGTCCGTGCCATCGATGCGGCCGTTGATGGATGGCACATCTTTGAGAGCTTGAGCGACGGCTTTGACGAAAAAGGACATGAAACCTAGTTTCACACCGTGTTTCTTCATGAATTCCTCTTGTACTCCTTTGCGCAGATCCATCACGGACGTCATATCGACCTCATTGAAGGTGGTGAGAATGGCGGCAGTCTGCTGGGCATTGACGAGGTGCGTCGCGATTTTGCGCCGCAGCATCGACATCTTTTTGCGGCTGGTGCGGCCGTCGTTGACAACTTCCGTGGAGATGCGCTCAGCGGGTGCCGGTGGAGCAGAAAAATCCGGTTTTGCGACCGGAGCAGGCGCTGCCGCCGGAGTGGCTGGCGCAGCAACGGCGGCAGGT
>JBGSUW010000069.1:0-5460 GCA_041753275.1 Akkermansiaceae bacterium
CGAGGTGCGGGCTTCGGCCTCGCTGCGGAGGGTTTGCGCGCCGCCGTGCGTGCTGCGGATCGCCGTGATCCAGAGACGCGTCTGCTCGCAGCCGCTCTCGCATTTTTCGGATTGGCCGAGCCCAACGAGTTGCTTGCCCGACTCTACCGTGGGGATTGGGACCCGGGCACGGTGGCGGCCTTCGCCCCGGTGGTCTTGCGGCTCGCAGCCGAGGGCGATGCCAGCGCCTACCAGGTATTGGTGGCCGGAGCGGAAGAGCTTGCTGAAATCGCGGCCACCACTGCTCAGACACTTGATTTCCCCGAGGGGCCCGATGTGGTGCTGCTTGGCGGCTGCCTCACCGCGGACACACCCTATCAAGCATTGGTCGAAGCTGCGATCCGCCGCGCCTGTCCCGCCGCGCGCCTGCGCCAGCCCAGTCACGATCCACTCCAAGGTGCTGCGCTCAATGTGCTCCGGCATGCTGGAATCACCCGCCCTGCCTCAATTTAGAAATCCAACTTATGCTAAAAGATATCAATCCCGCAGACCTCTGCGTCGCCTACTCGCTCGATTCTGCCACTCTCGGTTCTCGGCCGATGGTCACGCGCACACTTGCCGACGTGCGCGGTTGCTTCGCGGACGCTGCCGCCTACGAAGCCGCGCTGGCGCAGGGCAATCCGCTGCTTTACGAAGTCACAGCGGTCGAACCCGCCAGTGGCGACGGCCAACTCCACTACGGCCTTGGCATCATCCAGCCAGGAAAGATCGGCGATGAGTATTTCCTGACAAAAGGCCACTACCACTCCCACCGTCCGGCCGCTGAGATCTACATCGGCTTGAAGGGCGAGGGGGCGATGTTGCTCGAAGACGAGGCCACGGGCGAGAGCCGGATGGTGCAGCTGATCGCTCATAGCGCGGTCTATGTCCCGGGCCACACCGCCCACCGCACGATGAACACGGGCAGTGAGCCGCTGGTTTATCTTGGCATTTATCCCAGCAATGCCGGCCATGATTACGCTGCCATCGTCAGAAAAAACTTTGCCAAAATCATCGTCGAACGTGACGGCAAGCCCGTCATGCTTGATCGCCCATCCGCTTAAATTTCACCTATCACTTACTCTCAGAAATCTATGAAAAATTACTTCGATAAAGGGACACCACTCACCATCAGTATGTGGGACTTTTCCTGGCTGAAATGCGGCCACCCCGGCGGCAGTTTCCAAGATCTCCCACAGTGCGTGGCAGAGGCTGCCGAGCGTGGCTACAACACCCTGCGAATTGATGCATTTCCGCACGCCTATGTGAAAAAGGAGACGCATCACGAAGCCCAGGGGCTTCACCGTCGTTTCCGCACATGGGGTGATGTTCTTTTGCCCGAGGGATACACCGTGGACGTCCGCCGCAAGGTGATCGAGCTCGCCGAACTCTGCCGCCAACACGGCATCTGGCTCGCGCTCGATACGTGGCAATCGTTCGACATCATCGGACATTCATTGCCCAAGGGTGGTATGATCGAGCCTGAGCAGGAGGAAAAAGTCTGCCGTGATTGGTCCGAGGCCTGGGTGAATGCCCTCCGCCTGATGCGCGAAGATGGCGTGCTCGAGCGCGCTGCATGGATCGCTCCGCTCAACGAGGTGCCGCTCTTTCTAGGCGCGATGATGCGCTCCGTCACCGTCTCCGATCCCGAAGTGCGCCACGAGGGCCAGACGCACTTCCGCGCTGATCTGCCCGAGCTCGATGCTATTTTCCAAAACGTCAACACCTGGCTAGGTGAAGCCATCCACGCAGAAATCGCCAGCGACGGCATCCCACTCGCCTACTCGGCCCTCGGCGCGGAAAACTACTCCGCCCGCGTCACGGATATTTACGATATCGCAGACATCCATTTCATGCCCGACGTCCTCCTCGGCGACGATGATAAACTCGCCCTCGAGAAAGCCGGTCCTGGCGCGTCTAAATTCTCCCTTCACGATGGCGGCATGAATGATTACGACCTCGCAATTTACTCCACCGTGTGGGACCGCGCCCTCCGCCGTAATTACGCCGCGATGCTCGATCTTGCTCACAACTACGCCCGCGAAGCACTTGCCCGCACCACGTTACCCTCCGGAAAACGGCTCACCTCCGTGCTCACCGAGCCCTACGGCCCATGTAATTTCCCCGATCATCCTGAAGTCTCATGGGAAGCTTATAAGGACTGGAATGGCGATGCCGTCCGGATATTCGCCGCATACGATTATGCCGGACTCAGCCTCTCCAACCACGCCGAGCCACTTTTCAACCTCTGGAATGACGTGGAGTGGCAACGCCGGAGCAATCTCTACATCCGCGCGGCTGCCAAAGCTTAACTCTTTTAAATTTCAATCATTTTTTCAATCATGTCCTATCTTTCACGTCTCGGCCTACGCGACGCCAATTACGATAAAACTCCCGCCGTCGCTGTACCCGCTGGCCATGCTGCAGCCTGCTCCACCGGTTGGGATGCCATTGCGGCTACCTTGAAACAAGCCATCGCAGGACGGGCGAACGCCGTGATCGCCGTGGAATGCTACCCCGGCGTGCATGAGGAAAATGTGTGCGCGGAGCTCACCCGCCGCCTTTCTCCCGCGCAAACGCTCGATTCACATGCCGCCTTCAAATCCCCCGCCGAGGTGGATGCGCTGACCGCCCCATTCCTTGGTGGCGATGACCCGGTCTTTGGATATCTCAACCAAACACTCAACGTCGTAGATTTCCTCGACGCGGCGAAATCCGCACTTTTCAAAAGTGAGCTCTCCGCCGCCTCCGGCCTCGTGCTCGTCGTCGGCCCGGGTGCCTCACTACTCGCGCCGCAAGCTGACCTACTCGTTTACGCCGATATGCCGCGCTGGGAGGGTCAACTCCGCCAGCGCCAAGGCACGGTGGATAATCTCGGAGCACGCAACCGCGGCCTCAAAGCTTCATTGCAATACAAACGCAGTTTCTTTGTTGACTGGCGCGTAGCCGATCGTCTCAAGCAGGCGACTATGGCAAAATGGGACTTCCTGCTGGATACTACAACTCCAGTAAGTCCGAAACTCATCACCGGCGCGGCCCATCTTGCGGGCCTCGCAACCGCCGCCGCCCGCCCCTTCCGTGTGATGCCATTTTTCGATCCCGGTGTGTGGGGTGGCCAGTGGATGCGCGAAGTTTGCGAGCTACCAGACGGCCCGCCTAACTATGCATGGTGCTTCGATTGTGTGCCGGAGGAAAACTCGCTGCTGCTGGAATTCGAGAACGGCGTGAGAGTCGAGGTCCCTTCGATGAATTTAGTATTCCGCCATCCGCGCGAGTTATTGGGCGAGCCGGTTTACGGTCGTTTCGGCCCCGAGTTCCCCATCCGATTTGATTTCCTCGATACCATGGGTGGCGGCAATTTATCCTATCAAGTGCATCCCACCACCGAGTATGCCCGTGAGCACTTCGGCCTGCCATTCACCCAGGATGAGAGTTACTACATGCTTGATGCCGAGCCCGGCGCACTGGTCTATCTCGGATGCAAAGACGGCACTCAGCCCGATGACATGTTCGCTGCTCTGCGCACCGCCCAGAGCGGCGGCGCACCCTTCGATGCCGAGCATTTCAGCGGCATTTTCCCTGCGAACAAACATGACCATTTCCTCATCCCCGCCGGTACTCTGCACTGCTCGGGAACGAACTCAATGGTGTTGGAAATTAGCGCCACTTCCTATATCTTCACCTTCAAGCTCTGGGACTGGAACCGCCTAGGACTTGATGGCCAGCCCCGCCCGGTAAACCTGGATCGCGGCGAGAAAGTGGTGACGTGGGATCGCGATGAAACTTACGCCAAAAACCACCTCGTCAACCAGTTCAAGCCCATCGCTTCTGGCCCCGGCTGGCGGGAAGAGCGCACCGGCCTGCATCCCACTCAGTTTATCGAGACCCGCCGCCATTGGTTCACCGGCACGGTAGAGCATCACACCGGCGGCAGTGCGACAGGCGGCGTGCACGTGCTCAACCTCGTCGAGGGAGCTGAAGCTATCGTCGAAAGTCCAACCGGAGCGTTCTCACCCTTTGTAGTTCACTACGCGGAAACATTCATTATTCCTGCCTCAGTCGGAGCCTACACCATCCGCCCGACAGAAGCCAACCCCGCCCGCGAGCTTGCCACCCTCAAGGCATTCGTGCGCACCCAGCCATGAGCCTACCCATCCAGCCCGGGTTTGACATCCATCCCACCACCGAGCCACTCGGTTTCCATTACGGGCCAGGGGTCTTCGGTCCCACTTGTGAATTGCGCACGCTTGACGCCATCCGCCCGAGCCTGCGCGATCCAGAGTGCACCGGACCGGAAATTGTTTACGCCATCGCCATGGACGTCGGCACCGAGGACTCTCGCGCCGATTTATTGGAGCGGAATTTACTATTCGGCGTCGTCACCTACGCCGCCGGGCAGATCGGCGCGGAGCCGGTCCGTTCGCAAGGCCACATTCACGCGGTGAGTGCAAGTTGCGGCCGTTCCACTGCCGAGCTTTACGAAATTTGGTCCGGCCGTGCAGTCATCCTGATGCAGGAAACGGCTGAGAATGATCCCGGCCGCTGCTTCGCCGTCACCGCCGGCCCCGGCGAGGTCGTGGTCGTGCCGCCAGATTGGGCACATGCCACCATCAGCGCGGACCCCGGCCAGCCGCTCACATTCGGGGCATGGTGCGTGCGCGATTTTGGTTTCGACTACCGCGGGGTGCGAGCTCACGGCGGCCTCGCTTGGTTTCCCCGGCTGGAGGGCGATCAACTCGTCTGGGACAAGAATTCGCGGTATCCGATCCACCCGCCACTCGTTCGGAAAAGACCGGAATCTTATCGCCAACTAGGCCTGCGCCCCGGCGTGCCGATTTGGCAGCAATATCTGGAAAACCCTGAGGCCATTATGTGGGTGCCTCGTCCCGAACTGGCAGACGCACACTGGCCTGGCTTCGTGCCGTGAGCCTTCTGAAAACAACTTCATTCAGATCTCACAACAGTCGTATTTCCCTGCACCCACATTCCTTTGATCAAGACTTCCTTGCAGGCGCTCGGTCGGCCGGATTCATTCCGCACAAGATGGGCGGACAGCAAGTCCACAACAGCCGCCATTATTTCGCCAAACTGCGGATCGATCCCCGTCCAACCCGGCTCCGTTTCGCCCAATCCAAGATGCGCTAAGCCAATGTCCTCAGGGACTCGCAGGCCCATCTGTAGTAGCCATTGTTTAGGAAGAAACGTGGTGGTGATGATCACATCCGGCTGATACTGCTTCATCCATTCCGCAAACGCAGGTGGCAGCCGATATTCCATTCCAGATACCAATACTGAGGGACGCAATACTGAGGGACGGACCGCTGGGCAGAAATTGCTCGACAGGTTTTTGGAAATTGGTAATTTGTTTCCATGCGACGCGCACGGCACCTGGTTGATTGGCGGAATTCCACCGAAAGACCGATTTTTTATCACTGCATCTCT
>JBGSUW010000070.1:0-37589 GCA_041753275.1 Akkermansiaceae bacterium
AAATGGTGGAGGCGAGGGGAGTCGAACCCCTGTCCGAAACGCCATCTACACGGGCATCTACACGTTTAGCATGATGTCTGGAATTTCGGATTCACTGGGCCCTCATGCAGCGTTGCAAATCCTAGAAACCTGTTTGATCTCGGAAAGTTGCCCGGTTACCCGACATCCATCCCAGCCTGCTAGGTGTTCGCCATTGCCCTCAGCAGGTGTCGGGGTTCTGACGTGGTCGTCAATTAAGCGGCCAGTGCGAGCTCGTTAGAGTCTGCATTTATTGTTTTTGAGCGGCTTTTTAAAGAGGCCAACCGATCAACCTCTACGTGCAACCAACGTCTCAAGCATCCCGTCGAAACCAGAACGCCCCCTGTCGTTAGACAAGGCGAAGATGCACTCGGCTGGAGAATAATCAAGGGCGAAGATTGGCTAATTACTCAGGCGGGCCGTGCATGGAGGGGGCGAGCGGGGTGATGCGGCCGCAGTCTAGGCCGTAGATCCAGCTGTGGATGGCGATTTTCTGGCCTCGTGCCCAGGCGTCTTGGACGATGCTGGTATTTACGACGTGGGTGGCTTGGGCGAGGACGTTGAGCTCGCAGAGGCGATTCACGGCAGCATCATGGTCGAGCAACGCGAGTTCTTGGTGGTGCTTACGGCTGAGGGACCGGATGCCAGCAAGCCAATTATCGATCATTCCATGGCGGAAGTTGTCAAATGCGGCTTGGACTCCGCCGCAGCCGTAGTGACCACAAACGATGATGTGGCGGACTTTTAGAACATCAACCGCGTATTGGATCACGGCGAGTACGTTGAAGTCGGTCTCCGCGACGACGTTGGCAACGTTGCGGTGGACAAACACTTCGCCCGGGGCGAGGCCGGTGATTTGATTGGCGGGAACGCGGCTATCGGAACAGCCGATCCAGAGGTATTCGGGATGCTGCTGGTTCGCAAGTTTATGGAAGAACTCGGGATCCTGTATGAGGATCGATGCGGCCCAGTCAGCGTTGTTTTTGAGTAGATGTTTGAGTGTATCCATGAACGTGGTTAGGCGAAGTAAAGCGATGTGCTGTCGATTCGTCGATCTTTGGTTCCTGGAAACGACTCCATCTTTATCGGGGCTTCAGCCGAGGCTGCGTCGCCATACGATGCAAGCTTCCTTGCTGGTGGATTTGATAAACCCTTCAAATTCCTAGGGAAGAATCATGAAAATTCCACCGGCATTCGCCCAGTTTGCGACGGGGACGGGAACCCATCTAAGTTCAAATTGGGGACCCCATGAATCACTGACCGCGATTTCTTGGGTGGTTTCGTTATAACCAATGATCATGCAGATGTGGCGATTCTCGTCTGGCTTCGACTTCTTGAGGAAACTGGCCGACTGTTCTTTGATCTCTTTACTGTAAGCGTCCCATTCGATGACACTGGAGCGGGTCTTGGTATTTTTATCTGCAATGTCGTTATATGTTTCCATAGAAAACATCGTCCACATCACTGGAATACCCATGTCGATATAACGTTTAATGTCTCGAATTCTAAGCTCCTTTAACGACTCTTCCTTGGTGCGGCGGCCTTTGCGGTAGACTTGAGATTTTACGTTCTGCAGGAGGAGTTCCACTGATGTCCCTCCACCGCTCTGGGTTTGCCCGATCATCGCTAGCAAATACATATCAGCCTCGATGCCCATGGTTCTCATGCCCCGCTCGAAGGTTGCAGGGACACAGTAGCCTTTCGGCCCTTGGTCAACCATCGGGATTTCCGACAGATAAACATCGCCGTTCTCAGATTTGACCACGCCTGCGAGAAGGCGAGCTTTGACATCCCCGTCGTTCATCCGCGCGGACTTTCCACCGTTGTCGGCTGTCTCGGAGGTCACGATGGCGAGGCTTACATATTCACCCTCCTCGTTGGAAAGGAGGAATGAGTGTCCATTCCAGTCCCAACGCGTGATGGTCCTGCGGGCGTCTCCTTCGCCAAAACGTTGGCTTTTACCTGCACCGAGAATGGAGGTGAGCGCCTTGCTGACCTCGGTTTCGTCTTGGATCATCGCCTCAGAGAGTGTTCCCGCAGTGGCTGAGTTTCCCCCGGCGAAGTGGTCCTTTCCCATACCGGCAGCACTTCCGAAATCGCCTTTGTTTGCATAGACGATCGAGACTTCGCTGACCATACCTTCCTGGTCGGAGTAAAGCGCGACGGAATATGGCATTGCCCCGAAAAGCCGATATCCTTTGACGTATGAGGCGTAGAGCCGCCAGCTCCGTCCGTATTTCGACTGTGATTCAGGACGAAGCTGGAGAGCTTCAGCGAGATCTTCGGCTTTGCGTTCGGAAAGGTTCTTTCCATCAGATAGTTCATGTCCGGCAACGATATTAAGCTCCTTCGCTGCGTTTGATGCCTGTTGGGAATATTCAGAAATATAGGTTTGGTCCGCAGCACTGAGTTTGTCTTTCGAAAGCTCAAACACGCGGCCATCTTCCCGCTTCAGGGTGACTGTCTTTTCTGTAACTTGCTCAAGGCTTGCTCGCAGAGGTTGTCCAGTTGTACTGTGAAAAACACGAATTTCATTGGCCTGCGCCGTGATGCCGAAACAGCAGTAGAAAAACATCACCACCGCCTTCTTCGTAACATCGAGAATCAATGTCGAATTCTTACCAGCGGAGGGTTTCATGTTGTTAAACTTTCAGTTCACCAGATTTCGTCAACCCTTAAGGACGGATGATGAATCCGCCGCGTTTCCGGACGCATTTGGGTTATGGCTGAAACAACGACAAACTCAGGACTATAATCCGTTTGACGCTCAAACGCCCGTTGGCCACGTTGCCACCTCGAAGGGCAATACGGTGGGCAGAGAGATGAAATGGAATTATCCGATGGAACTGCCGGTCGTGGAGCACCGGGAGGAGATCCTTGCGGCGGTGCGGGCCCATCCGGTGGTGGTGGTGGTGAGTGAGACGGGCTCCGGGAAGACGACGCAGTTGCCGAAAATGGTTTGTGAAGCGCTGGGCATGGATGGCGGGAGGATCGGCTGCACGCAGCCACGCCGGATCGCGGCGGCGAGCGTGGCGAAGCGGGTGGCGGAGGAATTGCGGGTGCCGCTGGGGGACTATGTGGGCTATCAAGTGCGCTTCGAGGACAAAACTTCGCGGGAGACGCGGATCAAGTTTATGACGGACGGGATTCTGCTGGCCGAGACTCAAGGGGACCGAAATCTCAATCAGTATGAGGCCTTGATTCTGGATGAAGCTCATGAGCGATCGCTAAATATCGATTTCTTGTTGGGTTACGTGAGGATGCTGTTGGAGCGGCGCAAGGATTTGAAATTGATCATTTCCTCTGCCACTTTGGATGCTGGGTCGTTTTCGGAATTTTTCACGATTGATGGCAAGCCGGCTCCGGTGATCGAGGCTCCGGGGAGAATGTTTCCGGTGGCGGAGTTTTTCCTGCCGCCCTTCGATGATGAGGATCTCGCGCAACATGTGGGCCGCGCGGTGGACTATCTAGGCGAGGTGGAGCCGAGTGGTGACGTGTTGATTTTCCTGCCTGGGGAGCGTGAAATCCGCGAGTGCGCGGATGTGCTAGACGGTCGCAATTACCGGAGCACCGAGGTGTTGCCATTGTTCGCAAGGTTGGGGCTGGGCGATCAACAACGGGTGTTTAATCCGGGAAACAAGCGACGTTTGATCTTGGCGACGAACGTGGCGGAGACGTCGCTGACGATTCCAAGAATCGCGTGTGTGGTGGATTGTGGAACGGCCCGGGTGAGTCGCTGGAGTCCGGGCAAGGGAGTGCAGCGGCTGCAGATTGAGGCGGTGAGTCAGGCGAGTGCGCGGCAGCGTAAGGGACGCTGCGGGCGGGTGAGAGACGGTGTGTGTGTGAGATTGTATGAAGAGGATGCGCTCTCGGAACGGCCAGCCTTCACAGATCCTGAAATCCGCCGAAGTTCATTGGCAGGGGTGATTTTACGGATGAAGTCTTTGGGGTTGCCTGAGATCGATGAGTTTCCATTTCTCGATCCACCGGCACCCAAGGCGGTCTCGGAGGGCTACCGGACCTTGCGGGAAATTGGTGCGCTGGATAAAGATAAACGGCTCACGGAATCCGGCCGGGAAATTGCGCGGCTACCGGTGGATCCACGATTGGGGCGGATGCTGATCGAAGCGCGTAAAGAGCGCTGTCTGGCGGAAGTTTTGCCGATTGTCGCGGCATTGGAATCGAACGATCCACGCGAGCGACCGGCGGAGAAGACTCGTGAGGCGGATGCGGCGCATGCAGGTTGGAAAGATGGGGACAGTGACTTTATCAGTATTTTACGAATGTGGAATGATCTCGCGCGGTTCCGTGATGAGCGAGGACGCTGGAAGCAAAATGCTTTGCGGAAATATTGCGGAGGGAAATTTCTCAACGCCCGGCGGGTGATGGAGTGGGCGAATGTGCGGGATGAGCTGGCGGACTTGCTGGAGCGAGAATGGAAGCTAAAAATCGGCGGAATTAGCGATGGGATTTCATCGCTGGGCGGCTATGCGACGATTCACAAAGCGTTGCTCTCGGGAGTGCCGCGGCAGTTCGGATTGTGGGACCGGGAGTCGAAATCCTATCGCGCGGCGAATGGTGGTTTTTTTGCAATTTTCCCCGGCTCCGGACTTTTTGGGATGCCGAAGCGTTATGAATGGGTGATGGCGATGGAGCTGGTGGAAACCACCCGGTTGTGGGCGCGAAGGGTGGCGAGGATTGAGCCGGAGTGGGTGGAGCTGGTGGCTCCACATTTATGTAAAAGTAAATATGGTGAGGCGCACTGGGATGAAAATCAGGGCGCTGTCTATGGTAAAGAAACGGTGATTTGCGGTGGGCTGCCGATCGTTGCCGGGCGGCGAATTCACTATGGGAGAGTGGATGCCAAGGGGGCGCGGAATATCTTTCTGAGGGAAGGAGTGGTGGGTGGTGGGCTGCGGCGTAAGTGTGAATTTCTCGAACATATCAATGAGATGCGCGGAGAGATCGAGTCCATCGAGCAGAAGCTTCGCAGGCCGGGTGGCTTGTGGAGTGACGAGGCGGTGATCCGTTTTTTCGAAGATCGTATTCCTCCGGAAATTAACACGGCCGCAGCATTTCATAAGTGGTTGGAGAAACATGAAGCATTGCTTTTCCTAGCCGTGGGAGATGTGGTCGATGAAGATTTAGAGTATCTAGGGCTAAGTGGATTTCCAGATATGTTAAGGTATTTGAATGATGAATATACTCTTTATTATCATGCGCTAGCAGGTGAGAGAGATGATGGTGTCACAATCGGCGTGCATGTGGACCAATTGCCAAAGCTACCTGACTGGCTTCCCGCGTGGGGAGTGGATGGGAATCTGCGAGAGCGGGCGGAAATACTTCTCCGCTCGCTGCCGAAGGACTATCGGCGTATCTGCCAGCCGATTGGCCCTGTGGCGGAGGGATTCGCGGAGTTATGGATGTATGCGCCGAAAGATATACCAATTTTTCAAGCTCTCTCAGACTATGCCAAGGAGCGCACCGGGGCGCATGTGCCGGTGGATGCTTATGATCTGAGCAAGCTGCCGCCGGAGCTGATCACCAAGATATGGGTGTGCGATGATGATGCGCAGGAACTTGCGATGGGGACTGAGGTGGCAGTTCTGAAAATTGAATTGGCAGACCGGATGCGAGTGCGCTTTGAGGCGATTGCAAACAATGATATCGAGCGCAAAGGCATTAGCACGTGGGATGGTGAGAGTCTGCCGGAGCGAGTGCAGACGCCGGGTGGCGCGGCGTTTCCTGCGTTGGTGGATGAAGGGAAAACGGTGGGTGTGAGGGCCTTCACCTGTCTCGCGGAAGCCAATGAATCTCACCGGGCAGGTGGGGCGAGATTACTATGTTTGACCCACCAGGATCAGGTAAATCATTTACTAAAGAAATTTCCGTTAGGGATGATGGCAAAGGTGGAGCTGCCGCGACTCGGTGCCGGTGGCACGGCGATGAATGATTTAATTCTGCTGGCGGCGGAAGGAGCGGCGCGGAGAGTTTTCCCTAGATCTCCGGATGGATTCCGGGAGCTGGCGGGATCGGCAAGGGGGAATTGGTATGATGCGGCGAGTGGGCTGGGCAAGAGCTTGGATGAGACATTGGAGCTGCTGCCTGAGATCCGCGCGTGGATCGAGAAACAGCGTAATGATCGAAATCTGGGGGAGGTGGCGGAGGATTTGGATGAGGAACTTGCATGGTTGTTCCGCGAGCGATTCGCGTGGCGGGCGGGATTTGATGCGCTGTGTGATTATCCGAGGCGGCTGCGGGCCATTCGGTCACGCCTGGGGCGGATCGCATCGTTGCCACTGGTGAAGGATTTGGAGAAAATGGAGCGGCTGCAAAAATGGTGGGAGCCGTGGTTCAGCGCGTGGATGAGGGCACCTGACGATGCGAATTTATGGCCGCTGGGCTGGATGTTGGAGGAATATCGGATCTCGATCTTCGCGCCGGATATCACGTTGAGGGTGAAAGTTTCTGAAAAGCGAGTGGAGGAGCTGATGAGAACTGCGGGCCTTCTGACTGATTGAAATTTTGGGAAGGTAGGTTATTTCCCTAGTTGAATTACCCAGCGGCTGTGTGACGTTGCAGGAATTCTTTATGAAACATCGCCTAATACTATTCTCTTCCATCATAATTATCGGCGGCCTCTTGATCACTTGCCAAAATTCCATGAAAGCCACGCCGTTGCAGCCGATGAGTAAGAAAGTCGATCTCAAGCGCTTTATGGGGGATTGGTATGTGATTGCTCATATACCGACATTCATTGAAACGAAGGCCTACAATGCGGTTGAGCGTTATGAATTAGCCGTTGATGGGACGATTCCCACGACGTTTACCTTTAATAAAGGTGCCAGCGACGGCCCGCTGAAGACATACAATCCCAAGGGCTTTGTTCATAATACCGAGACCAATGCGGAGTGGCGGATGCAATTTGTCTGGCCGTTCAAGGCGGCCTTCTTAATTACTTATCTGGATGACGATTACCAGACCACAGTGATCGGAGTTCCTGACAGAAAGTATGCGTGGATCATGGCGAGAACGAAAACAATCCCAGCGGAGAAGTTGGAGAAACTAGAGAAGTTTCTCGCGGACAGTGGTCATGACATGAGCAAACTCCGGCGCGTGCCGCAGCAGTAGCCGGATGGAGTGGGCTTAGCGAAAAACCCGGCTTGCCTCCGGGGAGAGTGTGGGGTGAAATCTTTTGCAGCTCCGCATCTATCTTATTTCCCATGCTACTTATTCAAAACGCCCGTATCGCCTCGGAAGATTCGTCCACGCTGCCAGTGGCGGATGTTCTAATTTCCGAAGGGAAAATCATTCAAATGGGCAGCGGCTTGAAGACGGAAGAAGGGACGCGGGTGATCGATGCCAGAGGCCGGATCCTGATGCCGGCGATGTTTGATGCCCATGTGCACTTCCGCGAACCTGGTTTTGAAAGCAAGGAAACCATCGCCAGCGGCACGGAAGCGGCGATCAACGGCGGCATTACCGGGGTGGTGATGATGCCGAATACCGATCCCGCGATCGACTCGGCGACGGTGGTTGCAACTGTGTTAGACATCGCCAAGCGCACGGCGCGGATTCCTGTTTACACCTCGGGCTGCGTGACCAAGGGCCGCCATGGCAAGGAGCTGGCCGGCATCGATGGGATGCGGATGCTGGGTGTGAAAATGTTGACAGACGATGGCGATACCACGGGCGATCCTTCGGTTTTATTCCGGGCGATGCGCTATGCCACGGAGTTGGGGATGTTTTTTGCGAGCCATTGTGAAGTGCCGGAACTGGCGGGGCCACGGGCGCTGAATGAGGGGGTGACGAGCTACCGCCTTGGGATCATGGGATCGCCAGCGTGTGCGGAGGAAATTATCATTGATCGGGATATCCGGCTCGCTCATGCCACCGGCGCGCATATCCATCTTCAGCATGTATCGAGCAAGTTGGGTATGGAAACCATCCGCTGGTGGAAGAGCCGTGGGGATGTGAAAGTCACGGCAGAGGTCTCGCCGCATCACTTGTTATTCAACGAGGAAGATATAGGTGATTTTGATACAAACTATAAAATGAATCCTCCGCTGCGGACCAAGGCGGATAATGCGGGTTTATTAGAAGGTCTCATTGATGGAGTATTTGATATGATTGCCACGGATCATGCGCCACATACTCGGTTTGAAAAATCTCAGGATTTCGTGAGTGCGCCGAATGGAATTACGGGATTGGACACGGCATTGGTTTCGCTGCATCACCATTACGTTGCAACGGGGATTTTTGGCTGGGAGCTACTGGTGAAGCGTTATTCTGCTGAGCCACGGCGTTTGATGGGACTGCCGGTGCCGACGATCGCGGTGGGGCAGGATGTGGATTTGATTTTGTTCGATCCCGAGGCGGAGTCCACCTTCAGCGCGGAGTTTATGAAATCGAAGTCAATCAACACCCCGTTCATCGATCAGACGCTAAAGGGCCGCGTGGATCTGGTGATGTTGGGAAATACTATATTATTAGAGCGGTGAGCTATTCACAGACGAGGACCAAGGGTGCTTCATCGTCGGGTAATTGTTCTAATAATTGTGCGATGGTATGGAATTGGCCGGGGAGCACAAGGTCTGGCCGGATGGCGGCGAGTGGTTGGAGGACGAAGCGCCGCTCGTGGAGACGCGGGTGGGGGAGGATGAGTGATTCGGTGATGATGATCTCGCTGCCGAAATAGAGTAGATCCACATCGATCACGCGCGGGGCATTGCGCTCGGTAATAGTGGTGCGGCCGAGTTTTTTCTCGATGGCTTGGGTGAGTATCAACAGCTCGGAGGCGGTGCCTTGGTAGCTGATTTCGACCACTGAGTTATAGAAATCCGGGGAGCCGGGCGGGCAGAGACGTGGCTCAGTTTGGAAGACGGGCGCGGTGAGGAATAGCTCGCCGGGGATGGCAATTTCCCGTAGCAGGGTAGCCGCTTGCCGGAGGTGGGCGAGGCGGTCTCCCAAGTTTGATCCTAGGGCAATGCCGACTCGGGGCATGACTTAGTTTTGGAGATTTTCGAGGCTCTTGATATCGTAATTTTCCATCACTCGTTCGTTGGCGGGGGCCACCGAGGCGGCGGGAATGACGATGGGGCGGTCTCCGCCGAAGAGCTCGATGGTGAAAAACTCAGGAGCTTGCTTGGGGTTGAGAAGCTCATGGGCATGAGCGAGGTCTCGCACTTCGGTGCCATTGATTTTATTGACGACCAAGCCTGTGAAACCTGCGAGATGCGCGGTGATGGGATCGCTTTCCACCCGGGTGAGGACGACGATGTCTTTGTGTTTTTCAAACAATCCTTTGGGGACGTAGTCAGTGAATAGTCTGCGGATGGTGACATCGGTAAACTTGGAGGTGGCGAAGAGATTGGTGTCCAGAGGTTGGAATACCATTCCGGCGAAGACGATGTAGCGCGGAGTTTTCTCATATTGGATGGCATACATGCGGGACCAATCCAGGGGCTTGAGTGTGATTTCCACATCGTTCCAACTGCGTTCTCTGAGAAAACGGATGGCGAGCTTATCACCGGTAAATTTACGCTCTACCACTTCGTTAAGATTCACATCCTCACCATCGATATTGATCATTCCTGCGCTATCGACGGGCTTGCCATCGAGAGCCATGAGGATATCGCCTGGCTTGAGGGTGCCATCGCTGGAGCTGGTGGGAATCACGTTGGTGACGAGCACGCCGATGCCATCATTGGGCAGGCCGATGGCCTTGCGCATGGCTGGATTGTGAAGCGGGAAATCGGTGATGCCGAGTTCCGCGTAGTGGTCGTATTTCCCATCCTCGATGTCTTTGAGGAAGCGGTTGATCACGGGAGTGGGGATGATGTAGCCGGTATTGTCCGCTTGGCGAAGGCCTTGGAAAGCAACTCCTACGACCTTATCGTCCTGCACCACGGGGCCGCCTGAATTCCCGGGATTGATCGCCGCATCGATCTGGACGACGAGATGGGAATCGGCGCGGGAGTGTGAGTAAGGTTGGAAATCGATGCGTGAGACGACGCCGCGAGTGACCGAGAGCCGGTCTCCACCGACGGGATAGCCGATGACGCGCACTTGGGATTCCAAGGCTGGAACCGGGCCGAATTCGAAGGTTGGAAATTTCTCTAGGTCGGTGAAATCTTCCACCGAAAGTAGGGCGAGATCGCAATCGTGAGCGATGAAGTCCACCCGTGCAGGATATTTTTTTGGACTGCCATAGACGGTGATGAGGATGCGGCGAGCATTCGAAACGACGTGTGCATTGGTGAGGATGCGATTTTTCCCAATGATGAAGCCGGTGCCGATGCCACCACTGAAGCGGCCGGCGTTCCACGGCGCTCGATAGTCCGGATTCTGGGTGGCCACCTCGATTCGGAGTACGGATTTATAGATGTCTGATGGAGCCGCGGCTGAGGCAGGCAGGATCAACACTAGGGAGTAGAAAAGGGCGAGCAGGCGGATCATGAACTTGTGGGTGAGCTTACGGACGCATGGCTAGGCGGCAAATGAAATCTGAGGTCCTTGGTTCCAACATTGGGCAGAGTTATGCACTTGCACGGAGGGTGGTGGGCGCTTATTTCCACTTGCCATGGAACATCATGTTTATTTTTGGCTGAAGGATGAGTTTAAAGCCGCGGCGAGCCGGGCTGAATTCGAGAGCGGGCTGGATGCACTTTTCAATTTAGGTCTGGTTGCTGGGGGGCGTTGGGCTTTTCCCGCCGAGGTAGCGCCGCGGCCGGTGATCGATCAATCGTGGGACTATGCACTGACGATGCAGTTTGCGACCATTGAGGATCACGATGCGTACCAAGTGGACCCGGATCATCAGGTTTTTATCAATTCATTCAAGGATCGGTGGGCAACGGTTCAGGTAAGAGATCTTGCATGAAACGAGGATCGAGCATGGGTTGCTGCTCCGGTGCGAGAAGCTGGGTGAATGAGGATTTCATTTCATCGGGCCAATTCATGGCGGCGATGGTCTCGGGATTTGCCCAATGTGGCGCGAGGGCGAGGAGTTCTTCGAGATAGAGTGAAGCATCAGCCACTGCTCCGGATTGGGCGGCGGCGGTAGCGAGGAGTGCTGCGGCTTCTTCAGATTTCTCTGCGGGGTAGCCGAGTAATTGGCCAGCTTTGAGAAATTGATAAGCTCTGCGGGGGGTGCCTGTGAGCATGGCGATCCAGCCGGCACGCAGCGCGAAGTTTGCATCGTCTGGAAAACGGCGGTGACCTGTGGTGAGGATTTCCATCGCTTGATCTGGGTTTAAATTTTCGAAAGCAGTGTAGGCCGCCTCCGCGTAATCGCCGGACAGGTGCTCCGGGACGGGATGCTCGGTGATGAGCTCGATCCAGCGCGCGTGGGCTTTGGGGAAATCTGCGAGAGCGGTGAGAGCGGTGGCCTCTGCCCGCAGGCAGGGAACGGCAGCGGCACCCAGCTCACGGGCCCGGGATGCGAGGGCAACTGCGACTGCGGATTCTTCAGGAAACGCGGAGAACGCTTGGGCCGCATTCAGGCATGCCAAGGCGAAGCGTGACCGGCCGACGATGGCGAGCGTCGCGGGATCTGATAGCTTTTTTGTCACGGCGAGTCGCTGGGCCACCGTCGCGGATGGTGGGACTTGAATGGCGGCGAGTTCTTGTAAAACAGCTGCGCGGATTTTTTCCAAAGCTGGAGTGAAGTCCGCCTGTTCCCAGCCCTGCCAATCCTCGCGGGTGCGGGCGTCTGGCACTGTGGGGAATGGCTCGGGCCAGCCTGCGAGAGCTTCGGTGTGACGGCCTTCCAGCTGGGCGATTCTGGATCTCGCTAATTTTTCTAACAGCTTTGGCAAATTAACCGCGTTTGTGAGGCAAGCTTGAATCCACTCCGGATGGTCCGATTCCAAGGCGAGGGCCAAGGCTGTGGCGGCGGCGGTGCCATTGGGACCTGCCGCGTGGATTTCACTTAGAATTTGCTCGGATTTGTCTGTGGCGAAGATTTCCGTGAGGCGGGCCGGGGCATTCCATGGAGTTGGAGAATCCGTTCCGTGGATCGCAGTTGCGAGATCTCGGTGCCATTGGGTTTCTGCGAGATCTCGGGAAAAAGACAGGATGGAGGGCCATGAATTCTGCGAAGAATCGGCCTCGAGCAAGCGATTCCAAAGAGGTAATAGTGCATCCGGTGCGGGTGTGCGAGGCTCGGTGGATTTGAAAGCTGTCGTGATTGGCGAAAAATCGAGAGTGGGGAAAATTTTCTGAATTACTTGGAAGTCGCAGCGGTTGATCGCTTCAAGCCGGTCTTGGAAGGTGAGGTGGGTAAATTGCTGGAGCGCCTCGTCATAGCGCTTGCCGGTGAGTGCTTTGACTAGATTTGAGAAGTGCGTGAGCGTCTGTGGATCGAAAGCCAGTGGCTTGGCGGATGAAGCGCGGACCGCAGGCAAGGGCAGCAAGCGGTGGACCGAAACGATGCCGCTTTCTTCTCCGAGAATTGCAGAATCAAATGAGAACGCGGCGGTGGCGAGAGGAGATGTGATCCGAAATGGTGCGCATGGCTGAGTGGTGAGGCTGACGTTTTTTTCCGAAACTTCGAGTGGAGTCATCTTGGGCGTCCGCATCAAGCCATCCCAAAGGCCCGGGCCACGGCTCCATGGAAAGCGCTCTAACAACGATTTGGCGGTGAGCGTGCCATCGTCATTGGGGCCGGTCGTGAGGATTCGATAGTCGCGTGGCAAGTGGAGTCCGCGATCTTGAAGGGTGAGGATGCGGTCGCCGTCGCTGGAAAACTGCGCATGTAAGAGTTTTACGGGTTCTTCCGGCGGAGTGACGAGCGTTTGTTCTGTGGGTGACAGAGGCAGAGTGGAAATGCTGCCGTCTTCCCGCAGGATTCGTAAATGCTCGCGGCCCAGATGTGCAGCCAATGGCCGGGGATCGCTGGCGGGGAGGGGATCGAAGGTGCGGATGATTTCTCCTGATTTCGACTCCCGCAGAACCCAGTAAGTGGAATTTTCTCCGGTGCTGTTCTGCTGCGGATGGGCGAGTAGGGTGCCGTCTGCAGAGAACGAAATGACGGCGGACGGAGTGAACTGAGGATCCAGAGGGCCGAGTTCACGGATAGGATTGAGGGTCTGCGCATCGCACAGTAACACGGTAGAGCCGCGCTCAATGATCATGAAGCGGTGGCTAGGGTCAAATACGAGGCAGCGTGGATTTGATTCGGTGACGGGAAATAGAAGCGCCTCAATTTCAAGAGTGTCTAAATTCCAGCGCAGCATGGTGGTATTTGTCCCGGAGGCCACGTTTACCCACAGTGATGACGGCGGTGAAAATTCGAGATGAGTGACTGGTAGTCGATGGGGGAGGGTGGCGAGGGGAAGGTGCCAGGTGGTTTTCTCAAGGATTTCCTGGCTGGCGGTGAGTGCTTGGGGGTGATTTGGGGATGCATTCAGCGCGAGTGCCAGCAGGGTGAGGGCCTCATCCGGGGGCTTGGTGCTGGCGAGCTGGACCCAAGCCGAGGCGAGTTTTTCCGCGACATTGGAAGTGGCAGGGTGAACGCTATTCAGCTTCCCATCGGTAATTGAAGGCGTGGCTTGGTCCTCGCCGGTCTTGGGAGCACGGTTACATCCGCAGAAGAGGATGGTGCCAAAAAGCGCGTAGCAAAGATTCTGATAAGTTTGGCTGCGCATTTTCCATACGTTGCGAAGTGATTACCATCCCGGTGGGGCGGGATTCGTCTGCCGCCCGTCACTCCCTGTGTCAGAGTGAACGCCCGCTACGATCGTATTTGTCCCTTGATATCGTGCTCAAAGGCCACTTTTTTGGATTAAATCCCGCAACTGAGTTTGGAAAACGAGAATGTCTTCCTGGCTCGGACGGTAGCCGGCAGTGTCTGGATCAAGGCCGGGGCGGCCTGTTTGGTCGAGCACCCAGACGCCGGTTTCACCGTCGCTGAAGGTGACTTTTCCACTCACGAGTGCGCCGGGAAGCGTGAGAGAATCCATGGTGGTGGTCACCTCGCCAGTGGCGACGAGTGGAGCTTTGACCGCCTCTACGGGTTCTACTTTCGGGGTATCAATCAGCTCGATGCCTAGATCCAAGATTAGAAACCGCGTATCCATGTAGGTAAGGATGTGACCGAAGTCGTCTTTGAGATGACGCTGCAGATCGGACATGGTCGCCCCATCCGAGGCCCATTGTTTGAGGGCTTCCTTTTGCTCGGGAGTGAGTTTGCTAGCGCTGAACATGGATTGTTTGTGAACGATGCTGGGGTATTGCCAAGCCCGAACCGAACAAGGGGCTAATAATTTTCCCGATTGTAAGTTGGAGGGGTGATGAATCAATTAAAGCGACCCATCATTGTGTGTGCCCAACATGGGCACATTGTAAAAGGGGTTAAAGTCCCGGTCGCTCCGCCTACATGGCGGTCGCTCAGATGGAATCCGGCCGTAAAGAAGGCCGCCGCCACGCTGTGGAATGCGATCTCAAGGCGTTCTTCGGCACGGTCAACCGCGACCGTCTGATGAGATCACTATTAGGAAAAGTCCGTTGTCGCAAGACGCACGGTCTCATCCGCAGTTACCTCACAGCGGGCGTAAAACTATCCAATGGCCCCGCGAGGCCACTCCGCAAGGTGGTCCATTGTCGCCACTGTTGGCAAACATTGTGCTGGACCCACTCGACAAAGAGTTAGAGGGACGCGGACACAAGTTCGCGAGATATGCCTACGACTTCATCGTCATGGTGAAAAGCGCGAACGCCGCGAAACGAGTGATGGCATCGTTGATCCGTTACTGCGAAGGACATTTGGAACTGATTGTAAACCGCGCCAAAAGCCGCACCGCACCGCTTAAAACCTGTAAGTTCCTCGGTTACCGATTGAACCAACGGGCCAAGCTCGCGTGGACGGAAAAGGCACGGATCTGCTTCAAGGAGCGGATTCGTCAAATCACCAGCCGCAGCCGCGGACACAACGTTCAGACCGTCATCGACGAGCTGAACCTATACATTCGCGGTTGGCTCAACTACTACAAACTCAGCTCCACCTATAGTGAAGTGAAAGACTTGTCGCAGTGGATCAGACGGCGGGTGAGCTTATACTATTGGAAGCAGTGGAAGCAGCCACGCACGCGCCGCCGCCACCTGTTGGCACTGGGAGCAGATCCCGCAACCGTGCACATGGCGACGCGCAGCCGCAAAGGCTACTGGCGGATGAGCCAGAACGAATACTGCGGAGCGGGATGGACAGGAGCGAACGCGACGTGCCCCGAAGGGGTGCGAGCCGTGAGGCGGCGAGCATCAAATTGTGCGATACGCGCTCAATAACCGTTGGTTAAAAGAACGAGGAGTTCCCGACATGGAAGCCATCTGGATCGCTCTTCACTACGGGCCAAAGGCCCGAGTCTAATTGGAACCGCCCTGTACAATGCCATGGCCGCTGTAGCGGCTCAGAAAAAACCTGCGAAGCCATCCCGCATGGACAGAGGCACGGAGTCAAAGCCGTGCGCAGGGTGGTGTGGGACCCGGGGCTGGCGCTAGTCGGTCACGGGGACCCGATTCGCGTGTGTCATTTCATTACGTGGTTGCTCGGCAAACGATTGCCGCAATAGATGCAACTTGGTTTCGTGGTGCTAGCTTTCTGGCCGCAGTGAGGACAATCAATGATTTCAGCTCCAATCTTGCCATCGACAGATCCATCCCTCGCATCGATCTCTAAAATCTTCGCTTTGAGGTGATCGTCCGTGAATCCGATGTGATCCCTAAGTAGCTCCCACATTGCTTGGCAAGCAAGGGTCAGTTCTTCAAGTTCCTGCTTCGTGTTGTCTTTTCGTGCCGAAAGACTATCGATCTTCATTGACGCGATGTCCGCAGCTGTCCTCGCCTTGTTGATCTGATAGTGTTGAAGAACATCCCAGGCTAAGCTCATATTGTTGATGGTATGGTTGAATGTGTGAGCCCGGAAAGGCTTCAAATTGTTAAAAGCAAGTGATATAGGAATGGTGCGCCGGTGTAAAGGCTAAAATTCAACAAACGGCTTACTCGGCGTCGCCATCTGCGGCTTGTGTGTGCCCAGCATGGGCACGTTGTAAATGGGGTTAAAGTCCCCTGTAGGAATACCCGAACATGAAGATGTAGAAGTTACCATCTGAAGCCGACTCGGAGAAGGAAGGCTAGGAAAAAACCGCGAGCTGGTGAACAAGAACCGGATAGAAGGCCGACATAGCGCGATGAGCTGGCACAAGCAAGTGACGAATAGGAGCGCGGTAGTTTTTCAATCACGTCTGGTATGCCTGTGGAGGTAAATCCGGCGGCAGTGCGGTGGAGCAACGTGCAATTACCTGGGGAATGGTAGCGAAGCGGACATGGAGCGACTGACTGTCTTCTCAAGCAATCACTCAAATCTCCCCGGCGCAAAATGGTAAGGCAAATCCGAGGGCTGTCACGGAGAGAAGCATGGAGACCTTCAAGAACGAACCATGATCGAGGAAATCCTTGAACCGGAAAATCTCGCCCAAGCGTGGCAACGCGTGAGAGCGAACAAAGGTGCTCCGGGGATTGATGGCATCCACTTTTCGAAGTGGAAGGGGCTCTGGCAAATTTCCCCAAACTCTAACGGCTCAGGTCTTCTTGATACATGAGCTTGAAACCGCTCTGATGGAGGATGGCCACCGCAAATTCGTAGTCTTCGACGTGCATGGCCAGCATCGATTGGCCTTCCGGGCTGGGCATGAGGGCGTAGGCGAAATCGATATTCGTCTCAGCGATCATGAGGGTATCCAAAGATTGCAGAAGTCCAGGCCCGGATTCCCGCATGGCGATGACGATAAGCTCGCAGGTGGCGTGGGGAATGCCTTTTTCCATGAACAATTGTTCCGCAGCATCCGGGTCTGAAACGACGATGCGGGCCACGGTGGCGTCGCGCGAGTCTTGCATGCTCAGGCCCACCACCTCGATGCCCGAGCTGCGCAGGAGCTTGACTAAAGCGGCCAGAGCGCCGACGCGATTGGAAAGGAGGACGGAGAATTGTCGGACGGGCTGACCGTGATCGATGATGGTTTCTGTTTCCATAGATTGAGTTCTCAGTAAATTAACCGCGTGGACCGCGTAGTGGAATCGTTTGGACAGCACCAGTGGCGGCTTCCTCGATAATTAATTGATTCGGGCGAACGTCTGCAACGATGAATTCGGTGCCATCTGCGGCCTTGAAATGTTGACCAGGTGTGGCGAGGTAGCGCTTGCCGGTGGCGGAATCCTCTACCAAGGCGACAGGATCGTGAGCGGAAGAGGTGACGCCTGAGATCCATTCGCGGGTGATCCCTGTCTGAGTGTCTTTCACATCGATTACGGAAACTTCGATTTCGCGGCCTTGGCTGAATTTGCTGTTTTCCATGCGTTTTTGCACGCGGACGACCATTAGATTTGAACCCGGTATCGTGTCTCCGGCTTGCACTTGGTAAGTTAGAGGCGGCTCGCCTGCGATCTGGAGGGTGGCGGTATCTCCTTGCACGGACTTGAGCTGGATCGGCACATCGCGCTCGCGGTAATGACGCATGATGATGGGGGGCATTGGAAATGCGTCACCCTTGGAAATGGTCGGGGAACCGGCGACTGTCTCGGAACTTGAATCCGCGGTGGGTTCGGAAGCGGGCTCGAAAGTGGATTCCGAATCAGATGCTTGGGCTTGTGCGGATTCGGCCGCTGAGGGAGAACTGCTTGCGGACGCGGAAGAAGTGCGTTTAGGAATGTTGTTGGGATTGATGGGGACGGGGCTGCTGAGAATTTCTCCTTCGATTGGCAATGAGGCACTGCGGCGAGTTTGGTTCTGAGGTGCGAAATCCTGCGTGGGAACATCGCTAAGGACTATTTTTTCATTCGCAGCCAGAAGACCTTCCTCCGTGCCTGCTGCGGCACGATCCACAAACTCGTCCATGGCTTGAGCCACGTCTGCGGGAGTCTCAAGCGCCATCTCATCTGGAGTAGGTGCGCGTAAAATCATGGCACTTATTTCGGAATATCCAGCCGCAGTGGCAAGGTCTGCCGCGGTGAGGCCCTCGGCGGTGGCGGCATAGCGGCTGGCCCCTACATCGAGCAAGAGCTTCACAGCATCTTGGTGGCCATTTTCTGCGGCGATCATCAATGGGGTGCGGCCGTCCTCCATCCGGGCGTAGGGCGATGCACCATAATTCGTCAGTGAATCAATCACATCCGCGCGGCCGACGAGTGCGGCAAGCAGAAGCGCATCGTCGAGACTGTCCCGCATGTAGGGGGCGAGTTCTGCGACGGAACCACTGCGGCCCTCGCGCACGGCGAGCATCAGTGGCACGAATCCGCTGGAGTCCTTGGCTCGTGGGTCTGCTCCTTGGCGGAGCAGCCAATTGACCATCGCCGTCTGATCCGCGATCACGGCCACCATCAACGGCGTGCGCTCCGCAGCTCCCGGTTGATCGATCTTCAAACCGCGCTCAAGTAGGAAGGCGGCGGAATTTTCCGCACCGGAAGACGCTGCGATGTGCAATGCCGTGTCTCCATCAGGATTTTTCAAATCCACTTTAAATCCAGATGAGAGAAATTTTTTCAACGCAGCGGGATCATTTTCCCGGCTGGCGCGGAACCACTCTTCCTCGGTCAGTTGGTAGCCCACTTCTGCCAAATCGTTTTTGACTGCATCCGCCGGCTTTTTGCAGGCTGCCAGCCCTACAATCACCACTGCGAGAGCAGTAAATGTTATCGGGACTTTTAAAAATCGTTTCATACAGACGGTGAATACTTTGGAATTCCTAAATACTCAACCCTGAACCTGCCTCAGGTTCAACTCGTAAAATGGTGCAAACCCCGCCGCTGAACGTGAAGCGGATATTGCAACCGCATAAGTCCGCGCCGAATTCTCTGCCATCTTCGGACGTCTGGGTGGCTGGGCGCGGGTCCAGCGCGAGGACTTCCTTGATGACGGCTCGGGAGCGGGCAGGCAGGCTTTCGAAAGTGTCTCGTGCAGTCTCAGCCACTGTCACCGCAACCTGGCAGAGGGGATCTTGGGCGAAGCCGGCTGTGGCATCCGGCAGCGCCTCTGCGTAGGCAAGGTAGGGTTTCACATCGTAGATTGGAGTGCCGTCAAGCAGATCAATGCCGCCGAGCAGGAGCGCGGGACCATCCTTGGAAGCTGACTCCACAGCTTCCAATTTCACGAGCGATAGACCTAGCCCGTTCGGTCGGAATGTGGAGCGGCTGGCAAATACACCCACCCGTTGATTTCCGCCTAGCCGGGGTGGTCTGACGGTGGGTCGCCAACCTTGGGCGAGAGTCTCGTGAAAGCCAAAAATCAACCAGAGATGGGAAAATCCTTCGATTCCCCGCAGCGACTCGGCACTCCGGTAGGCCTCGTGAAACACCAGCCGTCCCCATGCGCTAGGGCAGAGGCCGGGCTGGCGTGGAATTGCGAATTTACTACCAAAGCATGAACGAAGGACGCCGATGGGATCTAACAACATGATGGCAGCGCTTATTAAAAAATTGATCGCTGCACGTGCCTACCCGCCGTCACGGGGCTGTCACACGAGTCTTGAAATGCAGGCTCGACCGCAGGGTGGAATCCTCCAGCCGTGAATGGACGGTCATCTGGTCCAGCTCGCTGAAGGCATCGATAGACTCCTCGATCATCATTATTTGCTCCGGGGTGAGAGCTTGGCCGTTGATGGCCTCAGCATTTTCCTCCACCAATTTTGCGGTTTCCCGAGCGTAGGCTTCCAGGACTTTAAAATTCAATTTCATGGTGAAGCCCTCGGTTGTCTCACCACCGGCCTTGGCTTGGGAAATGAGATCGAGCGCTTGATTTTTGGAAGTGGAGGCAGCGAACCACTCGTCTCCCACCGTGATGGATGGCAGGAAGTCGTCGTTGAAAAAGGGAAGCGGGAAGAACCAAGTTGTCGATCCGTCTTTGTCGGAGCTGAGCGGCTTTTGCATCGGGATCTGAGTGCCTGTCATCTCACTGATTTGAGAAAGAATCTTGGTGGTGGTTGTATTCATCTTTTCCCATGAGGCGGCGAGCTTGGCGCGATCGTTCACCGGCGAGATGAGTGAAATCCGAGGAACCTTGGCCTGATCCACCACGTTTTGCGGAATGCCTGGAACGGCAGGTGCGGATCCTTTTAGATCGATCACCAAGGCACTTTCATGGCCAAGTCCTTGACCGAAATCACCGCTAAAGGCTTGCCAGAGATTGATGACATCGCCGCGGAATTGCCCATCGAACATCTTGGCCATTCCTGCAAATTGAGAAAATTTTGCATCCTCGATGGGAAGCTCGGCCACTTTCATGGTCAAGCCGTAGGCAGTCTCAAGCAGTGCCTCGAAATACTCGCGTGATTTTTGATCATACTCTGAAGTGACGTTCATATTGGCGAACAGCGCGACTTCCGAAGAACTTCCGAGATGGGCTAACTGATTCGGCTTTTTCCAATCCGAAGCACCGCGATCCATGCCGCCAAAGGATTCAATTTTCAATCCATCTTCAAAAAATGCGATGATGCCGTGCGCGTCGATGCTTGCGAGTTTCTTCAGTGCGATTTCACGATCTGCCACTACTTGGAACATCGTTTCCAAATCCCGCGTATCTCCCAGGCCTTCCGAGCTGGCAATGCCATCGCGCAGGCCAGTCACGACTTCTGCCAGGCCCCCGGCAGACACATAGGCCGAGTCCATCGCCGCCTTGTCCGCGTAGATCAGAGCGGACATTTCCTTGGATGAATAGGCATCAGCAAAAGCGAGCTTACTTCCAGCGAGGATGGATTTGCCGGGATTTTCTGCGAGAGTCAGCTCATCGAGAGAGCTTCCAATGAAGAGCACCACATAGTCTCCCACGGTGCCGCTGGCGACGACGATGTCATTTTTAGCGACGGCGGCAAGCAGCCTATCCACGGTGGCGGGCTCGAGTTGTCCGGCCATGGCATCGCGGCTTTCAGCGAGGGTTTTAGAAACTTTTTCCCCGGAGATTTTCAATCCTTGGAATTTCTGGCCTGCTTTCTCCGCCTCCACTGGCTCCACCATATCGCCAAGCATACTGCCGTTCGCGAGCATTGCGGCGACTTGTTGGGCAGCGCCCTCGATCTTGGATTGATCGACGCGGAAGGCAAAGGTGAGTGGCGGCATTTTCAAGGATTCGATCAATCCGATGCCGCTCTCGGGATCGTTGATGAGTTCATTAAATATCTCGGCGGTATAGCCAGTGGCCATGGCCTCTACGAGAGAATCCGCATCTGGCTCTCTGCTGGCGGTGACGAGAGCCTTGATCGCTCCACGCATTTGGAAATAGCTCATCCGTGCATTGATTTTTAGCAAATGTGCGAGTTGCTCGCCCGAGGGCTTGCCCATCGCCATGGTGACCTCACTGCCGAATAGTAGTGCCGGCCCCATGGAATCGTCTGGGAGAGCATTCTCGTCCGCTGGGATTTCTGGTTCAGCGTCCACCGCGGCTTCTGCTCCTTCGGCATCCATTTCCGCATCCGCCTCCGCCTCCATCGCAGGGGTGGCATCAGCTTGCTCATCGGGCATTTCCTCATCCTGCTCGGCGGCAGGCATCTCTTCGTCGATCGCATCCATCGCGGATTCGCCTGCCATTTGCTTTTGCACCAGCTTCCAGAGTTTGGTGGATTTCACGCGGTCTGCGGTCTTCGTGCCATTGTAGAAAGAGATTAGGTAATCAGTGTCATCGTTCAAATACTGCGCAAAACCAAGTTTCGCAGCGCGCTCATCAGCCGATAGGACGACGACTTCCGGCTTGGGTTTGAGAACCTCCGCTGCTTTTTCCACGACTTTCTCGAGGATGGTGGGCGCTTCCGGGGCGGCGGCTTCTTCTTTCTTTTTGCAGGAGGCGAAAGTCATCGCCACGAGGGGGACCAACAAATAGCAGGAGTGTTTTTTCATAACTGCTGAGTAGATAACCCTTCAGAAATAGTCCTAGCAAGCAGATAACCGTGGATTTCTAGCGATTCGCGATATCAGAGGGTTGCGGGAATGCGGGTTTCCATGTTCTTTACCGCAGCACTTCCACCATGGCCGCCTCCTCTAATTCCACTGCTAGTCCACGCAACGAACTTTTCCCCTTTGAACTCGTCCGGCCGGAACTCGAGCGCGTCGAGATCGCCATTCGTGAGCAAGTCCGGGATTTTGATTCCGCCATCGAGCCATATATTGCCTATATTTGTAACACGTCTGGTAAACGCATCCGTCCTGCTCTGGCAATTCTCGTGGGAGGGGCGACTGGCGGCTTCACGGATAACCACTTGAAAATGGGCGTCATCCTTGAACTCATCCACATGGCCACCCTCGTCCACGACGATATCATGGACGGTGCGAATACCCGGCGGATGGTCCCCACGGCCAACGCAAAGTGGGGAAATGCGCTTTCTGTATTACTTGGCGATGCCTTGTTTTCCCACGCACTCACGCTTGCTACCGATTTCAATAGCATCGAAATCTGCCGTAAAGTTGGGAACGCCGCACGCGAAGTTTGCCAAGGTGAAATTATTCAAACTCAGCGCCGATTTGATCTCACCTTCACCAAAGCTGAGTATTTTCGCGTCATCGAGATGAAGACTGGCGCGCTTTTCGCCGCTGCTACCGGACTCGCGGCGAATCTCTCAGGCCTTGGGCCGGATGCGGAAGCACGCCTATCCAGCTATGGGATGAAGCTTGGCACCGCCTACCAAATTTACGATGACTGCCTCGACCTCGTCGGCGCGGAAGAGGTGGTGGGAAAAACTCTCCGCACTGATCTCATTAAAGGAAAGTTTACCCTCCCGATCCTCAATTTACTAGAAAACGCTACCGATGCCCAACGTGAGAAACTCGGCAAATGCATTGCTGCGCAAGAGCCGCTGGATTTGCCAAATCTATTAGGCCTTACCGAGTATGAAAGTGCCATCGAAAGCGCAATCAATACCGCACTCGAGCTGCTCGTGGAGAGTCGCGAAGACCTCGCGCCGTTGGGGAATTCGGTCCACTCGGATGCGCTTTCCCAGATCACATGGTTCCTTGCAGGCCTTTTGGAGAAATGCCGGAAATAAGAAATTAAGTCGTATTTATTCATTATTCATCTATCTCTTGTGCACATGGTAGTCCCTCAGAAACTTCTCATCATCGGCGGTGGCTTTGCCGGGTTGGAATGCGCCCGCAAGCTCGCGAACAATACCAACTTTGAGATCACTTTGGTGGATCGTACCAATCACCACCTATTCCAGCCACTGCTCTATCAAGTCGCCACCGCCTCGCTCGCCGCTCCAGACATCGCCAGATCAATACGCCAGATCCTCGCGAATGCCAAAAACGTGACCGTGTTAATGGATGAGATTTCAAACATTACTTTGGAGAAAAATCAAGCTGTCGGCACATCCGGGACCATCTATCAATTCGATTACTTATTACTCGCAGCCGGTGCTCGCACCAGCTACTTCGGAAATGATGAGTGGGCGAAACACAGCCTTGGCCTGAAGTGCCTCGCTGATGCGCAAAACATTCGCCGCATCGTCCTTTCAAACCTCGAACGGGCGGAAATCACAACCGATGAAGCCGAACGCAACCGGCTCATGAGTGTTGCCATCGTCGGCGGTGGTCCCACAGGCGTCGAGCTCGCTGGTGCCTTTGCAGATCTGGTCCATCGCTCGCTCAAGTCCAATTTCCGAAGAATTGATACCAGTAAACTTAACATCATCCTGATCGAGGGCTCCGAGCATATTCTTGAAGCCTACGATGTCGAGCAATCCCTCTACGCCCGCAAGCGTCTTGAAACCCTCGGCGTGCAAATCCGTAACAACACCAGGGTCACCAACGTCCGCGCTGGAGCTTTGGATTTTAAAGACGGCACGACTCTTGAGGCTTCCGCCATTATCTGGGCGGCAGGCATCGGCGCGAATCCACTCACCGCCGCTTTAGGTGTTCCTATTGATCGGGCAGGCCGCATCACGCCAAACGACGATCTCTCCGTGCCCGGCCACCCGAATGTCTTCGTCGCCGGCGATCTGGTGAGCATGAAGACGGAGGATGATAAAATAGTCCCCGGCGTAGCACCTGCCGCCGTCCAGATGGGAGCGCATGTCGCTAATATATTAAAAGAAGAACTACGCCTTTCCAGAAAGGGTTTTGATAAACAAAAGATCGGCCTTCGCCCGCGGTTCAAATATTTTGATAAAGGCATGATGGCAATTATCGGAAAGAACTACGCAGTCGTCAAAGTAGGTAAAATCCGTCTTCAAGGAATGATCGCATGGTTCGCTTGGTTATTCATTCACATCACGTTTCTTGTGGGCTTCCGCAATAAACTCTCGGTCTTGCTAGGTTGGGCATACGCCTACCTGATCAACACCCCGGAGGCCCGGATTATCGTTTACCCACCCACTGTGATTAAGCCATCTGACAAGCCAGACAGTCCGCTGGACTCAGCTGCCCGGCAGACATCGTAAAATCGCTCAGCGGATGACATAGAGGATCACCGCTAGTAAATGGCAGATACTACCTCCCAATACAAATAAGTGCCAAATGGCATGATTGTATGGCAGCCTTTTCCACGCATAGAAAACAATGCCGAAGGAATAGCTGAAGCCACCCGCGACGAGTAGCCACACCCCAGGCGCAGGCAATGCCGTCATCAACGGTTTCAGCGCAAAAAGTATCAACCATCCCATCGCTAAATATAGCGCGGTGGAAATCCAGTGGTCCTTACGCCCTCGCAAGAATAATTTAATCCAGACCCCAAGCAAGGCCAGTGCCCAGACGACTCCAAACAGAGACCAGCCCGTCGCTCCTCGCAGCGTGATCAACGTGACGGGAGTATAGGAACCTGCAATGAGAAGATAGATGCACGCATGGTCTAACTTTTGAAAATAAGCCTTCCACCTGAGTGATGTGAAAAAATGATAAAGCGTAGATGAAGCATATAGCAAAATCAGTGAGATTCCGAATACCGCAGAGGCCACAATTTTTAAAACATCCCCATCCGAGAACCAAATCATCATCCCCATCCCCGCTACGCTCAGCAAGACTCCGGCCGCATGAGTCAGTAAGCTCGCCACCTCTTCCCGGTGGGAATCACACAAAGGCGAGCGCTTTAAATCTTGTGAAGTCATAAAGTTTTACCGGTTCGTGGAATCTCCTGCGCCCTCTGTGTCGCTACGGATTTGCCATCTCTCGTCGCTTGGCGCTGGCGCAGGGTTTCGCACATTGGATCGGATTTTTCAAAGTTTTTCACACTTCCTCATCTTGGCGTCATCTTCAGCAGCCAGTTTGCGGCTCAACCAACCGCAAATTACCATGAAATACCTACTACCACTCGCCATCATCTCCACCACCCTCGCCAGCCAAGCTGCTGAGATCCGGCTGACGGATTGTCCTCCTGAAGTCCAGAAAACCATCCAGCAAAACAGCCGTGATGGCCGCATCGACGATATTGAATCCTACTCGATCCAAGGCAAGATGCTCTACGTCGCGGATGTGGAAATTGCTGCAAATCATGATCTCAAAATCCACGTCGCTGCTGACGGCGCGCTGGTGAAAATCCGCGAGGATGTCATCTTGGCCGATGCTCCGGAAGCCGTGCGCAAAGCCATTGAGTCCAAGCTCTCCGGCGGCAAGGCGGACGATGTGGACAGAGAAACCGTCGGAGATACCGTCACCTATTACGTGGAAATCAACCGCAAAGGCGCGCCGGATCTGGATCTGACAATCAGCTCTGATGGCAAGGTCCTGAGCGAGATTGAAGACGTTGATTGATCAATCATCTGCACGATGCCGGAGGTGGACATGTGCTGCCTCCGGCATCATCATTTTCCGGTCATGCGCTTGCTCCTTGTCGAAGATTCCCAACGGCTGAGTGCCACGATGTGTCTGGCGCTCACCCGCTTGGGCCACGCCGTCGATGCGGCGGAAAATGGCGAGGACGGCGAGATGATGGCCCGCCAGAACGACTACGATGTCATCATCCTTGATCGGATGCTGCCCGGTAAAGACGGACTCGAAGTGCTCCGAGCCCTGCGACGCGATCAGATCGATACGCCAATATTGCTTCTCACCGCCTTGGATGGCGTGGAGGAAAAGGTGCGTGGTCTGGCCAATGGTGCGGACGATTATTTGACCAAACCTTTTGCCCTCGCGGAGCTCACCGCACGTCTTGAAGCACTCTCCCGCCGGCGTTATGGGCAGGTGGATTCGCGGCGGATGATCGGCCCCTTGGAAATTGATATGAGTCGCAAGACGGTGAGTCGGGAAGGAGTTGAGATCGTTCTGACTGCCCGCGAGTTTTCTTTGTTGGAGATTCTCGCTCGTCGTCCGGGGCAGTTGCTCTCCCGCGAGCAAATCGAAGAGCGGCTGTATTCCGAATCTGATAGCCCTCAAAGTAACGCTGTGGATGCGGCCATTTACTCGTTGCGCCGGAAACTTTGCCCGCCCGGCACGCCGCCGCTCATTCATACCCGCCGCGGGCTGGGTTACTTTTTGGAAATGTCATGAAGTCACTCCGCAGCCAACTCACGGTAGCGCTCGGATTTTCCATCTGTGGATTACTCGTTTTGGGTGGGCTGGGAATCTTCTTCGTCACTTGGGGAGTGTTGGAAGATCAATTTGATGATACGCTCGCTGCCAAGGCCAGTGCATTGATCTCCGCGACAGAAATCGATGATGGCGAATTTGAAATCGATCTGACCGTGCAAAATTTCGCCGGATTCGGGTCTGGAGGCAGTGATTATTTCGAAGTGCGTCGTAGCAATGGCTTGGTATTGGAAGCGTCGCCATCGCTTCGGTTGTCGGGAGTTAAGCTGATGCCGGCTTCCAGAGTGCCTGCCACCTCTGCTGCAAGATTCTTTTCGGGGACTCTGGCCGATGGTAGACCCGCGCGATTTTTCATCCAACGCTTAGTACCGCAAGATGATAAAATGCGAAACTATCAAGATTTACATCTATTCGCCGCCAGCCCCACCCGTGATTTGCGCTACAATCTGATGGTGCTGGGCAGTGTGATCGCCGGGGTTGGAGCACTGGTTCTAGTGATCACCGTGCCGCTACTGAGGGCTGTCTTGGCACGAGGTCTGCGACCCCTAGACAAGCTTGGTAGGCAAGTCCAAGAACTTCCACCTTCACGCCTAGACCAACGTCTTGATCTGGCGGGCCAGCCAGAAGAACTCGTGCCCCTGGGTAGCAGTCTGAACGCTTGGCTAGGCAGAATGGAAGCCTCCTTCGAGCGCGAGCGACGTTTCAGCAGCCACGCAGCACACGAGCTCCGCACCCCACTGGCCGAGCTTAGGATGGTGGCGGAGCTAGGCGCTACATGGCCAGACCAAGCCACTCCCGAGCGTTGTAACGAAATGATCAAGGTGGTAGATGAGCTCGAAGCCTTGCTGGATAGACTTTCACTTCTTGCCCGCGCCGATGCGGGTAGCCTGCCTATCGACCCAGAGTTGGTGGACCTTGAAAGCAGTCTTGCTACGTCATGGGCTCGATTTTCAATTGCAGCAGCAAGAAAAAATCTCATTTTCACAAAACAGATCGAGATTGGCACGTTTCAAACAGATCCCATACTATATTCCACCATTTTGCATAATTTACTGGGTAATGCCGTCTCTCACGCTCCGTTTGGCAGCAAGATTCACCTAATCGCTTCTCCGGCTAAACTAATCATCTCGAACCCCGCGCCCGACCTTGATCCTCATGATTTAGAGAAAATTTTTGATCGGTTCTGGCGCAAGAACTCCAGCCATCGGGCCGAGGCGCATTCAGGACTCGGATTGTCGATTGTCCAAGCGTGCGTCAGGCTGTTAAATGGCACGATCCGACCTTCTTTGGATGCAGAAGGGATTCTGCATGTAGAAATTTTATGGATGGAGTTGTCCTTTATGCAGACAAGGTGATCACAGCGTATATACCAGAGGAAAGCTGTTGACATTCCGGGGCAAAAAGTTTGTTGTATTGTTAATATCAATGAAAAGCCCACTCTCATGTTTCCCTCAGCTAGCTTGGTTAGCGTGCAGTCTCTTAGCGAGTTCCTTATGCCTTAAGGCTCAAGCTCCTCCGGTCCCGCAACTTACTGAGCAAGAGGCCTTGAATATATTCAAGCCACTTCGATTTTATGGTGATCAATGGCTGCCGCAAGACATGGACGCCAGCGCTTTAAAAGGGGTTCATACGCCCAACTCCTCAAATGCCGATCTCCGCTCTGAGACTCTCTACCCGCCTTTTATCCTCTCACCGCGACGTCAGACAGACGGTATGGTCCGGCAATTGTATTCGCTACTACCGGCATCGATCACAGATACAACCGCGTTCGTGGTAGGGGACCGGTTTGCACAAAATCCTGAGGCCTATCTCCCATACCTTAGATCACGGCAGGATATTGCCATCGCGGGTTCATTTATGGGCATCGGCCAGACGGCTACCCAATCGCTCTACAACACGTCGTGGGCTAAAGGTGAACATGATCGCGAACTGAGCCAGCTTGAGGGAATCCTGGCATTAGCAGGAGCACTGAATAAAAACGTAGTCAGCGTCACCTATGCGATGGGAGATTCATCAGGTGCAATCGGTGGTGCCGTGCGCATTCAAGTTCAGGCGAGGATGAATGCATTACTCGCACAATATGGCCACGCCAATCTCCAAGGCACCGTGTCATGGGGTGCGGACGAGACAGTTGCCATGTCGATGGCTAAATTACTACCTAGTAAAACAGTGAAAATTCGCTATGCGAATCCAAATGCGACTCAGCACTATGATAGCCAAAACACCGCTCAAACGATTACCAATGATAAATTGTCTTCTCTCGGATTGGTAGCGACTTCAGGCTCGACTTTTGATTTTGAAGTAGCGGTATTCACCCGCAAGGTAGGTGGCGCGAATAATAACTACTTGGCAAATGATTCAGGACAAGCGGCATTAGATAATACTTTCGCGTCAAATTTCACAGGCTATTCTGCAGCACAACGCAGCAAACTAGCCATTGTTGATGGACGTATGTTCAACGGGGCATGGGATTCTAAATCGCTGATCACTAATAATACTGATTATTTAGCGTTTGGCGGCTGGGGAACATTTGGAAATAAGCTTGGCCAGACCTTGGCAGTTGCGAAAATTGTTTTGAACAATGCGGCAGCGAGAAAGCAACTCTACCTTGAAGCAGTTGCACATGATGTCTTCATGAATGGCTATGCGGAAGCCCAACGCGGCGCACTCTTTGCCCGATTGAATAATGTGACTACCAACTGGGGCCACTGGAGTGGATGGACAACAGAAAAAAACACCAACGATTCATTCTGGGTTATCAATGACCAAGTTAATCTCCGAATGAACGCATTCTATGGTGCAAAGCTCGGGACAGGCACCAGTCAGAAAAAATTCAAGATAACGCCACAAATGTGGCGAGTTTTTGAAGCCGAAATTAAAATGACCCCCGCTGATGTCGTGCTGCCTGTGGGAGTATATCGGACTGCTCCATCATTCATGAATCCGCAGAATGGGATTTTCCCGCAGTTAACCATGTCGCAACTGATACCGCCCCCGATTACCGTAACCGCTCCCACAGGACTCACGGTCACAAATACGACGAGTCACAGTATAGGGCTAAGTTGGACGGATGTTGCGACAAATGAAACCGCTTATAAAGTCCAAAGGAGCACCGCCGTTGATGGTCCATTTATCGACTTAATCACCAATCTGGATCCTAACACGGAAGATTACATCGATATCGGGCTTCTAGCTGGAACAACTTATTACTATCGAGTGTTTGCACTGAATGGAAGCGATAGCTCATCATCGGCAGATGTGAACGGCGTTACTGGAAAAGTGACAATCAGTGGCAATATCACAAGTGGCGGCACCCCCCTCGCTGGGGTAGTTGTCTCTGACGGTACTCGCTCTGCAACAACTGCTAGCGACGGTAGTTATAGTATCAGCGGTGTGTCTGTCGGCATCTACACGCTCACTCCGGCACTTGCCACCCACACCTTCGCGCCGGGTTCTAAAACTGTAGCCGTCTTTGGGACATCCTTGAGTAACCAGAATTTCGTAGCGACTCCGGCAAACCTTACTCCGGTAATTACGTCAGCTCTCACTGCCAATGGCATCACCACCAATGCCTTTACCTACTCCATCGTGGCAGACAATTCACCAACATCGTATGGTGCTACAGGCTTACCAAGTGGCCTCACGCTCAACTCCTCCACTGGCACGATCACCGGCATCCCCACGTCCCCCGGCAGCAGTAATGTTACCATCTCTGCCACCAATTCAGGAGGCACGGGGAGTGCCACGCTCGTCATTTCAGTGATCTTGCAGTCCGGTCCTCCGCCGCAACTCACCGAACAGGAAGCATTAGATCTATTCGTGCCACTTCGATTTTACCAACTTCAATGGCTGCCCCAAGACATGGATGGCACCACCGTTTTAGGAGTGCACACACCCAGTTCGTCAGGAGCTGATTTGCGGTCAGAAGCTCTTTATCCACCATTCATCCTTTCACCACGTCGTCAGACAGACAGCATGGTTCGGCAACTCTATGCTCTCTTGCCGAAGAGTTTGACTGATACCACGGCATTTGCAGTGGGTGACCGCTTCGCGCAGAATCCAACGGCCTATCTGCCCTATCTAAAATCACGGCAGAATTTTGCGATTGCGGGCTCATTCATGGGCATCGGAACGATAGGCACTCAGGCAGTATATGATACCTCATGGGCAAGATTGCAGCATGACCGTGAGTTGTCTCAGTTAGAGGGGATGTTGGCACTTGCTGGAGCATTGGGTAAGAATGTCGTTGGTGTGACCTATGCCATGGGCGACTCATCCGGCGCGGTCGGCGGGGCAGTCCGCACGCAAATGGAAGCGAGAATGAATGCATTACTTGTTCGATACGGTCATGCAAATCTCCAAGGCACGTTATCATGGGGGGCTGATGAGACGGTCGCAATGTCGATGGCTAAACTACTGCCAAACATGACGGTGCGGATTCAGTATTCCAACCCGCTTGCGCCGCAGCATTATGATAGCCAAAACACAGCCCAACAAATCACTAATGACAAGTTGCAATCAATCGGTCTTACAGCGACTACCGGCTCAATATTTGATATCGACTTAGCTGTCTTCACCCGCCGCGTCGGAGGCATAAATTTTGATTATCAGTCGAATGATACCTTGCAGGCAGCATTGGATAATTCCTTTGCAGCAAATTTCACCGGTTATAATGCTGCACAGCGAAGCAAACTCGCGATTGTCGATGGGCGCCTTTTTAATGGCGCGTGGGATACTAAGTCCTTATTGACGAACAATACCGACTATCTAGCCTATGGTGCATGGGGGACTTTTGGCAATAAGCTTGGGAGTACTTTGGCCGTTGCGAAAATTGTTCTCAATAATGCAGCAGCTCGCAAGCAACTCTTCCTCGAAGCCGTGGCGCATGATGCATTCATGGGTGGTTACGCCGAAGCTCAGCGCGGGGTCCTATTTACACGGTTGAGAACGCTCACTACCAATTGGGGACATTGGAGTGGATGGACAACTGAACAAAATACGAACGATTCATTCTGGGTTATCAACGACCAGGTTAATATCCGAATGAATCAGTTCTACGGAGCTAATATTGCCGGTAAAAGTTTTCGATTTTCTCCGCAGATGTGGCGGATCTTTGAGGCCGATGTTCGTATGACCCCGGCGGAAGTGGTTCTACCGGTGGGTGTTTTCCGGACTGAGCCGCCTTTCATGAACCCGCGAAACGGCGTTTTCCCCCAGATGACTCTATCGCAAATCACGACTTTGCCTCCTACGGGAGTTGCGATTTCTTCGACGACGAGCAATAGTCTTTCACTATCATGGACGGATGTGGCATCGAATGAGACTGCCTACAAAATTCAGCGGGCGACGGCTGCTGGGGGTCCTTTTGTGGATGTGGTTTCCAACTTGGCACCAGATACCACTGCCTACACCGATAGCGGACTTCTATCTGGAACGACTTACTACTACCTTGTGTCCGCGATGAATGGCAGCACCATTTACCCATCTGCGGTAACGAGTGGTGCTACCACTGCCGTCATTATCAACGAACCTGTAATAACTTCTGCGCTGGAAGCCAGTGGTGCAACTGACAATGCGTTCACCTATTCCATTACTGCAAGTAATTCGCCTACATCCTATGGTGCCATCGGTTTACCAACCGGACTTACGCTCGATTATTCCACCGGCGAGATAACAGGTATTCCGACATCCAGCGGAATCAGTAATGTCACCATTTCCGCCACCAATTCCGGGGGCACGGGTAGTGGCACACTCGTCATTTCTGTGACTCTACAAACTTATTCGATCTATGGTCTGGTCACGAACAATGGTAATCCTCTGGCGGGGGTTACAATTTCAAATGGAACAACTACCGCGTCCACAGATGCCACTGGTGTTTATCATTTGGAAAATGTTGAACCTGGTAGCTACACGCTGGTACCGGGTCTCGCTGGATATCAATTCACTCCCAACACTCTGTCAGTGACGGTGAACGCAGCCAATATTACTGGACTAGATTTTACAGGTCTTACAGAGCAGCAATCATGGTATGCAGCGAACAATGTGCCGACCGATGGAACAGGTGCTGGCGCGGCGGATGCCGACCCCGATGGCGACGGTATTTCCAATTTGCTCGAATATGCTCTCGGCGGAGATCTCACCTCCGACAACGCAGGAATCATTCCCGTAGCGGAAATGGCCGGGGAGCGGATGGAGTTATCGTTCGTTCGCCTGCGTGATGATGTCATCTACCAAGTCGAGGCATCTGATGATTTTATTAATTGGTATGTTATACCGACTGTCCCGGTGGCATTGGGCGAAGTGCAGACTGTGAGAGATACTGAAGATAATCTGCAGAAAAGTGAGCGTTTCATACGCTTGCGCGTGACTAAGCCTTGAGGCCGGACTGGGGCTCACTCACAAGGGGCCGACCATTTGAATAATGACAGTTATAAATTTTCTGCGGCTTGGGCGATCTGGAGTAGTTTCTTTTCTCCCAAATGTGGGCCAAGGATTTGGAGACCTACCGGGAGAGCGGTGTCTTCGCCTGAGGGCACGGTGCCGCAAGGTATAGAAATTCCTGGGATGCCAGCGAGGTTGGCGGCGATGGTGAAAATATCAGATAAGTATTCCTGCAGGGGGTCTGCTCCTGCAGCTCCGATTTTTCTCGCAGGGCTGGGAGCGACGGGGGAGAGGATCGCATCGACTTTTTGAAACGCGGCCTCGAAGTCATGACGGATTAAATTTCGCACTTTCTGAGCTCGGCTGTAATAGGCATCGTAGTAGCCGGATGAAAGCACGTATGTGCCAAGGATGATCCGGCGCTTCACTTCGGGGCCGAATCCTTGCTCACGTGATTTTTGATAGAGATCGAGAATATCCGTGGGGTTTGCAGCGCGGCGGCCATAACGCACTCCATCGAAGCGGGATAAGTTTGAAGATGCTTCGGCGGGAGCGATCACATAGTAAGCCGCCACGGCATATTCGGTATGAGGTAGGGAAATATCGACAATTTCTGCTCCTTGGACGGCGAGTTTTTGGATAGCGGCTTCCACGATTTTTCGCACACCGGGATCGATTCCCTCGCCGAAGTATTCTTTGGGGATACCGAGTTTGAGTCCTTTTACGCCATCGTGAAGTCCCGCCAGGTAGTCTGGCACCGCTACATCCAGGCTGGTGGAATCCGCAGGATCGTGGCCGGCGATGGCTTGGAGAATCATTGCGGCATCTTCCACTGTCTGGGTGAGGGGACCGATTTGATCTAGAGATGAAGCAAACGCCACTAACCCGTAGCGGGAAACTCGGCCGTAAGAAGGTTTTAATCCCACCACGCCGCAGTGTGATGCGGGTTGGCGGATGGAGCCGCCGGTGTCTGAGCCGAGGGCGGCAATTGCGGTGCGATCTGCCACAGCGGCGGCAGATCCGCCGGACGAACCTCCCGCAACGCGTGAGTGGTCCCGGGGATTCCGGGTGACTCCTAAGGCTGAATTTTCCGTGGAGGAACCCATCGCGAATTCATCTTGATTTGCCCGGCCAAAAGGGATGGCACCGGCCGCCCGGAGCTTGCGGATGACAGTGGCATCATAGGTTCCGATGTAATTTTCTAGAAACTTGGAGCCGCAGGTGCAGGGTTGCCCTAGCACGTTCATGTTATCCTTGATGGCGATGGGAATGCCGCCAAGTGGAAGGCTGAGATCGACGCTGGCGGCCTCTGCGAGCGCGCTTTCGAGATCGTAGGAGAGGTAGGCCCCGGTTTGAGCATCCCTAGCCGCGATTTCTCCGGCGAGTGCCTCAAGAATGGCGGTGGCGGTGGTTTCTCCGGTGGTGAGTTGCTGGCGAAGCTGGGTGAGAGTCATGGGCGGTAAATTTTTAAAACTTGGGGAATTAAGCGTCTGCCACCACTTTGGGGACGCGGATCTGTCCTTGGGCTTGGTCTGGCGCATTGAGTAGGACGGCTTCCACGCTCAAGCTGGTGTGCGGTACATCATTCCTCATTCTGCCGAATTGTGGGGCGGAGTGGGCGGAAGTATCGAGAGAGGAAATTTCCAACTTCGAGAGCGTCTCCACGTAGCCGAGGATCGCCTCGAGCTGCGGCTGGAACTCGGCGACTTCCGCTTCAGAAAGTTCCAAGCGGGCAAGATTCGCGACGTAGCGGACGTCAATATGGCTTTGCGACATGCGGCAGCGTCTTGGAATGAGACGGCTTTTCCAAGTGCCAAAACTGCGGAAATAGGAAAAGCGGCGGGATTCCTACAAATCTTGGTTCTGATGATTTCCGGCCGTGGGTTTTTCTGAGTAAACAATGCAATGATCCAGCATGGCGGACCCGGTAACATGGCAGCCGGGCCAGACGATGGAATTTCTGACAATCGCCCCAGCATCGATCGTAGCACCGGGGCCAACGATGGAATTTTCCACATGAGCCGCTGCCGAGATCTTCGCTTCGGCGTGGATGACGGGCGCGAGGGCGAGCTGCTGGTGGGCCTGGAAATACGATTTTCGGTCGCCCAGATCGAGCCAGACGCCTTGATCAAGGGTGATGGCACCGAGCAGGCCGTTCTTCGCAAGCTCGAGGAACGCGGGGATTATCGAGATTTTTTGGTTGGCGGGGAGCAGCTTTAGAAAGAGGGGATCAATGCAATAGATGCCGGAGAAGACGTGAGTGCCGGTTGCGAGATTGAGGGAGCTACGGATATCGATGACGCGCTTGCCCGTGGGATCGAGCGCAATGTGCTGGGCTTCGCCATGAGAACGGAGGGCAAGTGTCACGGGTAGTCCAGACGACTGATGAGCGGCGATCAGTTTTTCTAAAGGCAGAGTGGAAAAAATATCGCCATTGTGGATGAGCAGCGGCTCATCGCCGATCCATGAGCTGATGTTTTTCAGGCCACCGCCGGTTTCCAGCAAGATGGGCTCATGGAAGAATGAAAGATCAATGGTTTCAAGTTCCGGGAAAATGGCAGGGGAATTAAAGGAATCCCATGCATTCGGCAGATGGTGGGTGTTGACAGCGAAGCGTTGGATGCCCGCACGGGCACAAGCTGCCATGGCCCACGAGGCGAGCGGGCGATGGAACAATGGCACCAGCGGCTTCGGCAGGCGGCTGGTGAGTGGCTGGAGGCGATTGCCTAGGCCGGCACCGAGGATGAAAGCTTGATTCACGGCGTGGATTTGAGAGGGGATCCTTGAGATTTCAAGGATGGTTTGTGGAAAAATTTCCGCAGTCTCGGGGTCAGTCCAGAATGGCGCTAACTTAACGTGCTTTTGGGATTTCCGAGAGTGGTTTGCGTCGCCGGATCCCAGGAACCGTTTCAAGAATTGAAGTTTGGGTGATTTCCCTCATTTCCCTTACTATTTCCTCAACTTGCTTGTGATTTTCGATGGCTTGAAGCATTTGCGCCGCCTGCTCTTCGGACAGGGCGACACAGGCGGTTTTGCCTTTCACTTTGAACGTCCAGCGCCATGACCTCGGTGGTTGGAAAGCGACGCTGCCTTGGCTTACGGGTCCGATGGCGGCGAGCTGCTTTTGCAAGGTGGCGTATCGGCCGGATTGTCGCGATTTCATCATGCCGAAGCGTGCCGGTATCCTTCGCTTTTGAACAGATTTTACTCGCTTCGTAGCGTAGGTAGTAATACCTATTTACATGCACCAAAACACCCCGTTCTTTCAAGGATTCTCCTCAATTCTTTTCGGCCGCCCTGCGCTCTCAGGACTCCAGGAAAAGCTCCGGGAGGTCGCCGCCCTCAACACCCTTTCGGATTTCTTCGAGACGTTCGGATTCCTCATCCCCGACGCGCTCCTTCATCGGCGTTCATCCGGAGCCAACAGCCGGCAGCGACGCTTCACCCTGCATGTGACTTTCTGGGCCTTCCTCGCCCAAACACTCGCACCGGAAACATCCTGCCGCGACACCGTGCGCAAGGTGCAGGCCTGGTGGCTGCTGCGCGCGCCGAAATCCAGCGCCGGTTCCTCCTCGACCGCCGCCTACACCAAGGCCCGTCAACGCCTCGCCCCCGAAACCATCCGCGGCATCGGAGAACACCTGACCGAACGTCTCGAAAGACGCGTGCCATCCTCGCAGCTATGGCTCGGGCGGCGCGTCCGGGTGGTCGATGGAACCACCGTCTCCATGCCCGACACGCCCGAAAACCAGGAGAAATACCCGCAGCCATCGTCCCAGAAGGCCGGTTGTGGATTTCCCCAGATGCGTATCGTCGGGCTTTTCTCACTGGCAAGCGGGGCACTGATAGATTTCGCAAAAAGCAGCATCCACGTCCAAGAAAGCATCCTCTTCGGCCAACTCATGGCCATTTTGAAAAAAAGCGACATTGTTCTGGCAGACCGCGGCTTCTGTTCGTTCCACGCCTTCTGGAAGATGTCGCAAGCCGGCATTGACGCCCTCATGCGTCTCATCGGCGTTCGCAAGGTGGATTTCCGCAAAGGCAGAAAGCTCGGCCCTAACGACCGGCTGATCTCCTGGAAAAAGCCCGCCCAACGCCCTAAGGGCTGCACGCAGGAGGAATTCGACGCGCTTCCCGCAAGCATGACCCTGCGCCATGTCCGGCTCACCGTATCGGCGCGCGGGCACCGCACCCAGACCATCACCTTGGTGACCACTCTGCTCGATCCCGTCGCCTATCCATTGCAGCAACTCGGCGAGCTCTATCTTCAACGCTGGAGCGTCGAACTCCACTTCCGTGAAATCAAAATCACCCTCGGCATGGACGTGCTACGCTGCAAGACCCCCGCCATGGTGGAAAAGGAAGTGATGATGCACGCCGTTTCGTACAACCTGGTTCGTTCGCTGATGCAGGAAGCAGCTGTTAGGCATCAAGTCGATCTCACCCGGATCAGCTTCAAAGGCACCGCCGACACCCTTCGACACTGGAGCGCGAGCCTCGAAGCCATGCGAGGCATGCCGCGCAAGCAGAAATTGCTGCTAGATGCGATGTTCGAACTCATCGCCAGCGACCTTGTCCCCCATCGCCCGGAACGAGAGGAACCACGCGCGAAAAAACGCAGGCCTAAGAACTATCAACTCGTCACAAAACCACGCAACGAGATGAAAATCCCAGGCCACAGAAACCGTCCCAAATCCTCT
>JBGSUW010000071.1:0-38727 GCA_041753275.1 Akkermansiaceae bacterium
CGCTCGATGCTTTGAAAATCAACTACGGTCGTGTCAAAATGAACATGACCGAGGAAGTCCACATGTCTTCCAAGGAGATCTACACGCTCGAACGCTCTGCCATCGCCAATAAACTCTACGGTGCAAACAGCCGCCCCACTGGCATCACGCTGGACGCCGAAATGGGAAAATGGTCCGGCACGCTCGGACTCTTCAGCGGCGAGGATGATTCCGAGTTCATCGGCGGCTGGAATGACGGCCTCGCCTACTACGCTTCCGCTGCCTACGCCCACAGTGAGCAATGGCGTTTCATCTTTGATTTCGTGCAGAATGACCCCTCGGGAGAGGATGATTTCCTCGGCTACGACTGGGCCACCGCAGTGAATGCGGTTTATGAACAAGACCGCTTCGGAGCCCTTGCCACCCTCGCCCTCGGCGAAAATAACGATGACGCCGCTGAGCGTGGAGGCTCCTTCCACGCCCTTGTCATCATGCCTTGGTATTGGGTGGTGGAAGATAAGCTCCAGGCCGTCATCCAATATCAATACGCAGGCTCCAGCCAAGGCGAAGGCATCCGCACCAATAGCCGCTACGTTCGTGCCAGCCACGATGCCGGAGTTGATACCAATAGTGGCCGCGGCGACGCACTCCACACCCTTTACGCCGGCTTGAATTATCACATTTGTGGCGATAATGTAAAAATCATGGGCGGCGTCGAGTATTCCGCGCTTGAGACACCAGCGGGCGATGTGAATGCCCTCACCTACAGCGTGGCCTTCCGCACCTTCTTCTAATTGCGGAAATCTGCCATAACGTTTCAAAAAAACAGCCGCCCGATCACCCCGGGCGGCTGTTTTATTTTCATCGCTCCGCCACCATGCTTGCAGTCCCGCCACCCCGCCGCTAGCCTCCCACCGTGGCCGCGAAAGCAAAGACAACTCTCCAAAAATCAGACAACTTCTTCGCCATCGTCGGCAGCGATGATGGCATCGTCCGGGAAAAAGCCCTGTTGCTCTACAATCAGCTCACCGGCGGAGTGGATGATGGTTTTACCCACGAGACCATTGATGGCATTGCGGACAATTCGGAATCCGCCTTCCTCATCTGCGCCTCCACCGTCCAGGCCCTGCTCACCCTTCCCATGTTCGGCGGCGACAAGGTCGTCTGGCTGCGCAATGCGAATTTTCTCGCTGACAACGTCACCGGCCGCTCCCAGCGCACCGAGGCAGGAGTCGAGAATCTCCGCGCCACCCTCGAGCGCGGCGTCCCTGCTGGAGTCAAATTTCTGATGACCGCCCCAGGCGTGGACAAGCGCCGTTCATTTTGGAAATTTATCGAAAAAACCGCCACCGTCCAAGCCTATGATCGCATCGATACCAGCCGCGATGATTGGCAAGGACAAGTCGCCACCATCGTCACCGCCAACGCTCGCAAGCTCGGCCTCACCTTTGATCGCGATGCCCTCGCCCTCTTCGTCATGCTCGCCGGAGAGCAGTCTCAACAAATCACCAATGAGCTCGAAAAAATCGACCTCTACCTCGGCCCCGAGCGCCGCGAAGTCACCGAAGAAGACGTCCGCCTGCTCGTCCCCCTCAGCCGTGCCGCTGTGGTTTTTGAAATCGGCAAAGCCATCCAACTCGGTAACGCCTCCCGCGCCATCCAGCTCATCGATCAACAACTGGAAGCGGACGAATCCGCCATCGGCATCATGCGAGCCTCCATCATCGGAGTGGTCAGAAACCTCTTCATGGCAAAACTCATCATCGAGAAATTCAAAGTTCCCACCGGCAACTACAGCGCCTTCTCCGGTAGCCTCAATCGCCTTGCAGAAGCGGACCGCGCATGGCTACCCCAGAAAAAAGACGGCTCCGGCGTCAACGTTTTCCCAATCTTCCTCGCCGCCGAAAACTCAAAAAACTTCGAGCTCTCTGGCCTCCAACACGTCATGGAAGCCACCCTCAAGGCAGATCAAGCCCTCGTCACCACCGGTCTTGATCATCGCCTTGTTCTGCATCGCTTGATCGTAGAAATCGCCGCTGCACGTAAATCTCGGGACAGGCGGAAGTGATCGTTGCCCAAAGGCGATGCTCGAGATGGGGCCAATAGCGATGGATCCCACGCATTCGTAGCCTCAAAAAGTTATGATTTTGAGAAATTTTCAGACCTTGCCTCTGTTTTTGATTCTGATAAACATGGCTGCTTAATCATCGGTCTTATCCTGCGAAGACAATGAAACCTGAACTTACAAGAAAATTGATCGGTGGTGCGGCCGTTATTCTGGGGGCTTGTTGGATTCTCGCAGTTACTATTTCGCCAATCTCAAATGTGTATTTGAAAGGGGCAAATATTCAGAATTTATTATTTTTACCTATCATCATTGTGATGGCAATCCCAGGAGTGCTCGCCGTAGTTCATGGATTCAAGCTATTTTCTCGGATGAGCCTATCATCACTGAAGACAGTTGTAGGACTTCTTTCGATTAGCGTATCTTTCATCTTGTATTCGCAATTGATCAAATTTTTCCCGAATTTATTACCTGATAAATTTGTTGAATTGGCTTATCTTTTCGTCAGTTGTCTCTTGGCGATTTCTGGATATATCTTAATCGTGAAACTGCTGATTCAACATCTCACGAATCAAACTATTTCGAAACATTCACTTCTAAGTCGAGACATCGTGATGTTGATGGCTTGGCAACTATGGATGTTATTATCGGCTATTTCCCTAGAATTCTCACCGATTGGGAAAGACGATGCCGTGAGTTCTACGGGCCAATGGGGACTTCTAAGTCTGATAGCACCCATCGTTGTCGCCTACGGATCATATCGGATCGTAATAGCCAGAATGAATAGAGCAGATCAAGAATTAGGACAATTAAGTTGAGCCAAGCTCAGAATTCTGCTGCTAGTGCGGCAAAGAAGTTTAGATGCGCCAGACAGAAATCTTTGTAGTATCTGTTCGTCAGGCACCTCTTTTTTGTGAGCTTCCACACTCGTTCTATCAATTTGAGATTTGGGCTATAGCACTTACCCTCCAATTCAAATCACGACCGCGAACTCTCGAAAATCCTCCGCCACCCCTCGGCATCAACCCTGTCGCTTCGGATAAAATCAAGACTCTCAAACAAAGAATTGCCTCCCCTACGAAACAACGTAGGATTTTCCCACCATGACCACCGTTCTATCAAAAAAGGGTCAAATTGTCCTGCCCAGTGCCGTCCGGGAGCAGATGCATCTGCAACCGGGACAGGATTTTGAAGTCTTTATTGATGATGAAGACACCATTTTGCTCCGGCGGATTAGCCGTCCGCCCAATCACGGCCTCATCGACCTGCTGCAAGCCTGCCCGTATCCATTCGAGGTGCCACCCAGAGCCAACGACCTACCACGGTCCATCGAGCTATGAATTACTTGGTGGATACGAATGTCCTAAGTGAACTCGCCAAACCACAGCCAGCCGGAGACGTCATGGCATGGTTCGTCAAACATGAGTCGCATCTTTATGTTAGTAGCATTACGCTTGGAGAAATCCGCAAAGGTTTGGAGTTGCTGCCTACAGGCAAGCGTAAAACAAGCCTCCAAACGTGGTTTAAAGCCGTTTGCGAGCGCATGGACGGCAGAGTTTTAAGTTTCAACACCAGTACCGCCCATGTTTGGGGGCAGCTCGCTGCAAGCCTCGAGAAGAAAGGAATTCAAATCCCAACCCTCGATAGCCAACTCGCCGCAACCGCCCAGCGCCACGGCTTGACCATGGTGACCAGGAACATAGCGGATTTCAAATACGCGGGCGTGAAGCTGCTGAATCCCTTCTCGCACCAGTGACCACTTAGAATCTTTATCCATAATGCCTTCACTGCACCAGCAACGTCTAATTTCCATGCTCGATTACCTCGAGGAGTGGGACAAACTGAAACGCACCCCTATTTTTGATATCGCCTCGCATCAGGCCTTGATGATCTGGCAGCAGGATGTTGCGGAATTGCCGGGGGTTTCCTTGAACAGTTCTGACGAATCTGGAGAGGTTTGGCTGACGCTCGACCGGTTGCGGCCCACAAAGCCACCCCTGTTGCCCGTCGAACTTGTGCCTTGGGTTGTGGTCTCAGATGATCCCTCGCGTGAACCGCATCGTCGCGAATCGATTTCGCATCCCACCGAGGCAGGGCAAGAAATCAACTTCGACGACGAGCCTGAACGGGAGATTGCCTTTACAACATACATCGATAAGAAGTGGTCTGATTGGTCAATCATTGAAAAGCCCAAACGCAGGAGTATTGCCTGCTACGATAAACTCTTCAATCTGCTACAAACCATTGAAACGGAAGGTGCAGAGACGGCTTTGGAACTCGTCTGGGGCATAGGGGTAGCCGTTTGGAAGCCGGAGAAGCACCAAGCGGTGCGTCATCCTCTGTTGTGCAGATTAGTGGAAATCGATCCTGTAAGCAGAGACATGGCGCTTCGCATCCGGCCTCGCGAGACGCCGACTCTGTTGGAAACCGACATTTTCGCCGCAATGGAGAATCCCGGCTTGCCAGTGTACGAGAAGGCTGCACGCACGATTCTGGAAAACACTGACAATTACGTAACTCCATTTGATGAGGCGTCCTTCGAGCAAATACTTTCCGGAGCGGCGGGCACCCTTGATCGGCATGCCTGCTACTGGCCGCGGGAACCTGCTTATCAAGAGGGTGTCGTCCCGGCGGCTAACGAGCATCTAGCCATTACCAATACTTGGGTGATTTTCGCCCGCCGTAAAGGCACGAATTTTTTAGTCGATGATGTTCGTCGTCTCAGAGAAAAGGTCGGGAGTGAGGAACTTCCTGAAGGTGCACCTACGGCATTGGTAAATCCCCCCGCTGGAGAAGCTTCACTTCGTCAGGATCAAACGTGGCGCGGTATGTCATCGACCGGTTTTTCCTCCGGTTGGTCCGGTAGTGAGTCCTCGGGCGGAACCAGCAGTCAGGGTGCTGTAAGAGAGTTATTTTTCCCCAAGCCGTTTAACTTGGAGCAAATTCAGATCATCGACCGGCTGGAAAACTCGGATGGAGTAGTTGTCCAAGGACCACCCGGCACGGGAAAGACTCACACCATTGCCAATGTCATTTGCCACTATCTCGCCGAAGGAAAGCGAGTGCTCGTGACCTCGAAGGGCGAATCCGCTCTCGCCGTGCTGCGGGATCAACTACCTCGAGCGATCCAGGATCTCTCGGTTAGTTTGCTTACCAGTGAACGGGACGGACTTAAACAACTGGAGCAAGGTATTGCCAATATAACCACTGAGGTCACCACTCTAAATCCAAAAGACGTCCAACGTCAGATAGACCGCCTTCATTCTCGAATCGGCCAGTTGCATCAGGGAATTGCAGAGATTGACCGGGAGCTCGCCAGTTGGGCGAAGAAAAACATCGATGACGCCCCCGGCTCACTCGGCGGGCTCAAGCCCGCCGAAATGGCGAAAGCGGTGCTTGAGCAAACAAGCGCACACGAGTGGTTCCCCGACCCTTTGGATAGTAGGCCGGAGCATGAGATCACATTTTCAGACTCTGACATGGCGGCACTGGCCAAGGCTCGGCAGCAGGCTGGCGATGACATCGTTTACCTCAAAACGCCACTTCCCAGCGTTGAATCCGTGCCATCAGGATCACAAATGGCCGATCTTCATCGGCTACTATTGGAATATCAGGAACTCAACCAAACGCTGGATGACAAAGCCATCGAAAGCCTGAAAGCTCCATCGAGGGAAGATCTTGCAAATCCCGCGCGCCTCCATCGTTTGCTAGAAAATGCCGAGAAAACTGCCGGCCTGCTTCGTGACGCTGCTGCCATCCGCCGCAAATTGTCCAATCCTTGGGTTGCTTGGCTAAAAGCAGGATACGAGAAAGAGAACCGGCACGCAGCGTCGCCAGCTTTCTCTGTCGTTCAGAAGGGACGGGCTGAACTTGATCGCCTTGCGGACTCGAGAAAGCAGTTCATCGGCGTTGCTATCGAATGGCCGGATGAATGGGACGACGACGAGCACCTGCTTGAAGCCGTAATAAAGGCGGCCGCAGGCAAATCAGCATTCAGCTTGTTGTCCTTGGGCAGAAAAACCGCTAAGCAAAGGCTGCAAAAAATCCGCCTCAATGGCCAGTCTCCAAAATCAGCGGAGGACTGGCAGCGGATAGAATCCCACGCAGTGTTGCGCAGACAAACCCGTATCGTAGTTGCTGGCTGGAACGCGCTCAGAGCGGATTGTCCATCGCCGCTGCTCCCCACTGCCCCGGCGGAAGCTTTGAGGATGACCGAGGAAATTCTTGGTCAAATGGCGATGGTAGAACGGTGGGTAAGCGAACTCGCTCCAAACTTGGAGAGAGAGGTCAAAGCAGTATTTGCCGAAGTGCGGACCGATGGCGTTGTCGATGATCCTGATCGAATGGAACGGCTGGCCACTGCCATCGACCTACGAGTTCGTCGGAAACGTCTGGAATACGCCAAGCTTCGGGCCTCGCACCTCATCGGTCTTTTTAGGCAATCCGATCTCCCTTTCTTCGCGGACGGAACCAAGCTGCTTGAGTGCGGCCTAGGAAATTCGGAGTGTAGCGGACAATCCGTCGAAAAGAGCTGGTCATCGATCTTGGACTCGTTGTCGCATCTCCGAAATCTTCAACCTTCGCTGGAGACGATTCATCGTGTCACTCTGGCCATCGAGCACAACGGAGCGCCCATTTGGGCAGAGAAACTACACACCGTGCCTGCTGGTGGTGGTGAAGATTCTGTTCTCCCTTCAGATTGGGCTTCATCTTGGCGGTGGCGTCGGCAGTTTGGACACCTGCTCGCCATCGATGGCCGCCAAAGGATGCTGGAAATCTCCAAGAAGCGGATCGTCCTCCAGAATGACCTCGGGAAAGCATATTCATTGATGGTAGAGCAGCGCACGTGGCTAAAGCTCAAAGAGACACTGGATAAGGACAGGGGGCTGATGTCGGCACTCCAGCAATACATGTCTGCCATTCGGGGCATCGGAGCCGGGACTGGTGTTAGGTCAGTTCGGCACCGCGCAAATGCCCGCAAAGCGATGCTGCGTGCGAACGAAGCTGTCCGTTGCTGGATCATGCCTCACTGGCGTGTGTCCGAAAGCCTCCCTTCTGATTTGGCAATGTTCGATCTCGTCATTCTTGACGAGGCTTCTCAGAGCGACATGTGGGCTCTCCCGGCAATATTGCGAGGCAAGAAGCTCTTGGTCGTGGGCGATAATAAACAGGTCAGCCCCTCCGCAGTTGGTATGAAAGAGGCTGATATCAAACTCCTTCATAGCAGGTTCTTGCGCGATCTTCCGTTTGGTGATGTCCTGACCCCGGAGCGATCGATTTACGATCTTGCTGGAGTCATGTTTGCGAGTGATTTGGTGCGGCTGCGGGAACACTTCCGTTGCGTGGAACCTATCATCGAGTTTTCAAATCACTTGTGCTACGGAGGCGAAATCAAGTGCCTGCGAGTCCCCACTGCGACAGAGCGCATCACACCACCCCTTGTCGATGTCTATGTTAAGGACGGAACCCGCGACGGTCGTGGTAAGGTGAACAGGGTCGAGGCACAGGCGATTGTGAACGAAATCAAAGCTCTGACCAGCGATCCTCGATTCGCTAAACGAAGTATCGGTGTCGTGTCCCTGCTGGGAGCGGATCAAACCAACCGGATCAAGGAATTGTTGTTAGTGGAGATTGGGGCGGACGTCATCCTCGCCCATCGAATTCACTGCGGAGATGCCATGGGATTTCAAGGAAGGGAAGCGGACATCATTCTGATTTCCATGGTTTCAGATGGGGACACCGTCACTGCTCTTAGTGGTGAAATGTATGAGCAACGGTTTAATGTGGCTGTGTCCCGAGCCAGAGATCGACTCTATCTATTCCGCAGTTTCAAACGAGAAGATCTAAAAGAAAATGATCTTCGAGCGAGGTTAGTGGCTCATTTTGCGAATCCGCTTAAGCGCGATGTGGAGAAGAAAGGTCGAGATCGCTGTGAGTCAGATTTCGAGAAGGACGTATATGACAAGCTAAATTCTTCCGGTTATCGCATCCTGCCTCAGGTGCGGGCTGGCAGTTACCGGATTGATCTTGTCGTTGAAGGAACGGCAGGACGAAGGCTGGCTGTCGAGTGCGATGGCGATCAGTATCACGGTCCCGATATATGGATGGATGACCTGCAACGCCAAAGAACTCTTGAGCGGGCCGGTTGGCGCTTTTGGCGCTGCTGGGGATCCAGTTGGGTTCGTGATCCCGAGGGGTGTTTTCGCAGCCTTGTTGAAGCGCTAGAAGAACAAGGCGTCGATCCCATCGGAGGTATGGATGCCGACTTGAGCGACGTTGTGGAGTATCGCGAAGTTTATGGATTCCCGCAGGAAGAGTTGCCTGAACCGGAAACAACGCCTGAGGAGGAGGTCGCGGAAGAAGAGGATGTAAAAGGCGAAGCTGATTTACCCGTAAATCATGCGGAGGATTTCGAGCAATCTATAGATCTCCTCGTCCCTAGACGTGTTGACGAAGTGGATGACGCAACCATCCGTCAGGTCATCCAAGCCGTTTTGGGCAAGTGTCCCAATCGGACTTGTACCGTGGAGTCGCTCCCCACCAAGGTATTGAAAGCAATGGACATCCGCACCCGTAGCGGACCGAGGGCAGAATTTGCCAAGCGAGTCCAGCGCGTCGCTGCAAAATTGGAACGTAAAGGTGTTCTTGAGAGATATGCCGCAACTAACGAACGATTTCGATTACTCGCACCTGAGTTGTTTTGAACCCTTCCGCGTAAAACCTTACTCCTTCTTTACCCTCCCCGCATGTCCGCACCGCTCAGCCGCAAAAGCCTTCCTGAAAACCCAGCCCCGGATTATATCCTCAACGCCTTACTCGTCCGTTGCTACCGCATTTCAAGTTATTGAGGATAGCGAAGGCCATGAAGCGAGATCATGGCGTTTCAAGAATGGGATCAAAAAAGTTTCTATGCGCACGACAGAAAGCGATCGCAAATTTTCAGTTCGGACTACCTGCGCCGTTGAGGATTTCCATGTAAAGGTCTTCCAATGAACGGCGGATCGGAGCGAAGGCGCGGACGCGGACGCCCGCATTTACGAGGGATTCGATCAAAGCCGCCGGATCAGATCCATGGCGAAGCCGGATTTTGTTAGGGCCTAGCACTTCACTTCCCAAACTTTGAATGATGCTGCTGGCAGTGGTGGCCCATGGTTCGAGGTCCACTTCGAAAATCAGAGAATCATCATGCAAATCGTCAATCGTCCCTTCGAAGACGCGTTTGCCTTCGCGAAGAATGGCCACCCGGTCACACATCAATTCCACTTCAGCCAAGAGATGGGAGTTGAACAAAACGGTCATGCCGCGTTCATCCCGCAGCTTGAGGATGAATTCGCGAAACCATTTGATTCCCTCGGGATCCAAGCCATCTGTGGGCTCGTCCAATAGGAGAACTTCGGGTGCAGGTAGCAGCGCTTGGGCGAGGGCAAGCCGCTGGCGCATGCCATGGCTGTAAGTGCGCACCTTGGAGTGGACTCGGCGAGTAAGTCCCACTTGCTCGATGACTTCTTGGGCGGCCTTAGGATCAAAACCAAATGAATAACTCATCAGAATTTTCAAATTCTCCCAACCACTGAGATAATCATAAAATGCGGGTGCCTCGAACACGGCACCCACCTTGGCGAGGGCCTTGGAGCGGTTTTTCAAAACAGAAATTCCATCGATACTCACATCGCCTGCATCCGGCATTACCATCCCGAGAATGATGCCAAGTGAGGTGCTCTTGCCCGCACCATTGTGGCCGAGCATGCCATAGATCTCGCCCCGCTTAACGTGGAAGGAAACATCCGTCAGCGCGGGTTTTCCGCCGAAGGTTTTGTAGAGACCGGAAGCTTGAAGCATAGGGAAGAGGGAATCAGTTAGTTGCCGACAGCAAAGCGTTGTTTGTTCGAACTTGAGAGATCGGCATAGAGGAAATTGACCCCGCTGGGATGCCAAGATTCTTTGTCTGAAATGAGCGGGATGCGCTCGGGGAATTCATCATTGCCGAAGAAGTATAACTCTGCACGCAGGCGACCGTTCTGAGTGGTATTCCATGCATAACTCGATCCGCTTTTCTTATACAACTCTCTATCCGCCGGGCAATGGAATGATTCTGCTGATCCAACATACTCTAACAAAACTGTCTCGATCACCGGCAAATCCTCCGTCTTGGATGAGCGGCCAAGTGCAAGCGTAGGCATGCGATTGTTATGATCTTGTAAATAACTCTCAGTGGCCACGCCGAGTCCTCGGAGATTATTGAGACAAGTGGCCTCACGAGATTTCGCAATCAAAGAGCGTGAGACTGGCACGCCGATACCGACGAGCGTGGCCGTGATGGCCAGCACCACTAAAATTTCCACCAAGGTGAAGCCGCGTGATTGCTTACTCATTAGCGTGGGCCGAATTCGGTGCCGCGGAGGCCTTGCATGGTCTCGTTCATCGCCTCCATCAGCGGGGCAAGATCGAGCTTGGTATCGGCGCTGGATTTTTTGAAATACGCACTCATGCCTTCTTGGCTAATGCGATCTAACAAATCGGCACCCAGTTGCTCGGTGCGTTCCATTTCCTCCTTGGTGCGACCTTGTTGGATTTCCTTCAGTCCTTTTTCGACAAAGCTTTTCCGTTGTTCAGGCTTCATCGCGTCCAAGGCCTCCATGAAGCGGCTCATGGACTCGACAATGGTGAGATCCACAAACAGTGACTTTTCATTCGGGCTGAGGATCCGGAAAAAATTTTCCCCGGAGCGATTGTCACGGTTTTTTTCCCGCTCTTGGAAATCGAGGCGATTCACATTGGTGGCAATTTCGCGGAGCTTCTTCTCGCGGCGCTGTGCCTCGGCGGCATCGGGGACCGTGGAGTTGTTAGACCAATCTTCGAATTTGGCCGCCGCTACTTGGCGGTCGATGGATTCTGCGGTGATCCTCTTGGATCCCGCGTAGGAACGGATGCCCCAGACACAGGCCCAGACAAGGGCGAGAATGATGACGGCTCGAATGATGGCGGTGCGGTGACCCATGCCGGAATCCTAGCCGAGGCCACTTGCGACGCAAGGGGCCAATCCATGGTAAATTCGGCTTAGACCAATTTCAATCTCGCGAAATCCTGGGTATCTACCAACCCAAGCGGCATGCCAAATTCATCCACCACCACGATGTCATCGATACGGTTTTCCCCGATGGTTTTCAGAACTTCCACCGCCAGCGCATCGCCACGCACGGTGATCGGGTGGCGGGTCATGAGATCTGCAACGGGCTTTTCACCTAACAGAGGATCATTTCGGAAGCTTCGCGCAAAGTCACCGTGGGTGAATATCCCGGCCAGTGTGCCGTCGGGATTTAAGACGAGGCATGCACCCGCCCGTGCTCGGTTCATCGCATCCAGCGAGGCAAAGACGTTCGCGGATTCTGGCACGGTCGGCAGCGCGCCACCGGCCCGCATGATGTCGGACACCCGCGTGAGCAAGGCACGCCCCAGACTGCCGCCGGGGTGAAATTTTGCAAAATCTGCCTCGGTGAAGCCACGCGCTTCCAGTAGAACCATCGCTAGTGCGTCACCCATCACCAGCATCGCCGTGGAGGAGGAGGTGGGTGCGAGATTGAGCGGACAGGCTTCTCGTTCCACCGAAGTATCCAAAGTCACATCGCTCAAGCTGGCCAAGGTGGAAGTCGGCCTGCCAGTGAGGGCAATGAGTTTCACGGAAAAGCGTTTGATGAAAGGAATGAGATCTAGCAGTTCGCTAGTCTCGCCCGAGTAGGACATCACGATCACCGCATCCCCGTCCGAAAGCAGGCCCAGATCGCCGTGCAGCGCATTTTGGGAATTGAGGACCACCGCCGTGGCACCGGTGGAGTTGAGAGTTGCGGCAATTTTATGGCCGATGTTGCCGGATTTCCCGATCCCTACGACCACGATTTTTCCACGATTTTGCAGCGTATCTGCCAGCAACATCACGGCCGTGCTAAAATCATCGCCCAAGCGCTCGCCCATCCGGCGCAGTCCCTCGGACTCGATTTCTATCACATTCCGCGCAAGCGCCAAGTAATCCATACCTCATCACAAGCCCTCCACGCCCCACTTGGCAAGCGTAGCCTGCATCCCGTGACGCGATACGCCCGCAAACTCAAGATCCTAAAAAAGCCGATCTAAAAACGAACCATTTGAAAATCTCCACGATCCGGTTAACTTTTTAAGACATGATTTCTGAAATCCCGCCAATAGTACCGCATGGTATGGAAATGGAATCTAGCTATAAGGATTCACATCAGCGTCTTCCATCGATGCGGCAGACGCTCGTCCAGGCGAGCAAATTCTGTCTAAAGACGCTCGTCCAAATTTGGACATTTCCCAACACAGCGGTCGGGTTGATTTATGGCGTCATCGGAATTCCCTTCGGCGCAAAAACCCATTGGGATCCACAAGCGGGCATTCTCAGATTTACCGACCATCCCTTCATGGCGAGCGCCATTTCTCTGGGCGATGTCCAGATTTACGGCCAAGGTCACTACAAGGATCTCGATGGTGCATATCATCTGAATCGCTTTGGAAAAACTATCGTGGGCGAAGAAAACCTGCATACCCAGCAGGCAAGGATTTTAGGGCCCGCATACCTCCCAGCACACATCCTGAGTATGGGCGCATCATGGCTGCTCAGTGGCCATACTCATCACCGCAATCTTCTCGAATATGCCCCAGAACGACATGCAGGCCTGTGGCCATGGCAAATCAACAACCGGGGGGTGTAACCTCGAAAACCTATTGCCAATCAATTAGATTTTGCAATGTTTCCAGCCTTGGAAAATCGTTTTCCGCCAATCGTTACACAAACCAAGGTGTGCGCAATGATGGCATAGACCTAATTGCAACGCCAATTCCTATACGAGCCTCGAATGCTTCAACCCTTATCGGCCTCGATCTTTCATTAGTATTTTCGACCTCTTCGCAGCGTTAGAAAGATTCTCCGCGATTTTCTTTTCGGATTCTTTGTATCGGGCATGACCTTGTACATGCTTTTCCAACTGATGGGGCAAAAAGAGTTTTGCGGAAAATCCTTGAGCAAGCCACTCAATATCTTTGTCGCGGCCTATTTCTAATTTTAAAGCAGCGCAATCAAGTGGATGGAGAACCGTGATTTTCGTCGCTCCCTCCGTCGTGATTAATTTCGCCCGTTCCTCCCAGCCTTGCGGGGCCATCCCAACAATTCCGCGATTTACTAACTCAACGTAAAACTCGTTCTTTTTCTCAAAATCAGTGTCCTCGCCGAAGTTCTTGAAAATCGTTCCCAGAGCTTTCATTTCCAGATTGTAGATTTCTACCGATTGACCTTTGAAGGTGGTGGAAAGATCAACATCAGCAGTTTTTTTGATGAAATCAGGAAGCAACCGGAGACGGTGCTGGTTATAAATGATGACGGAACTACTGCCAAAAAGGACGAACGAATTTAGCCCAGTTTCCTTGGATATTCTATCGATAGTCGAAAGGATTGTCTGCGGGGAGATAGCGATGGGCTTTTTATCCATCACGCAGGAATATCACGTTTCCAAACCATCCAAGTTTCATCACAGATCGACAAGGCACGTTCAAGCCGCTCCTCCTTAGAATATCGGGCCGGAAAGGCATGAAATGGGAATGAGCTTCGGAATTGTTGCCCTTCATCTTCCATTGTCGTTAGATATTGGTGCAATCTATCAATGGGCGTTGGATGGCTTTTAAGTTCTTCAATCCAGTCTTGGATTAAAGCATTAAAAAGTTTTGATTGCCGCGTTTCGAGAGCGGCCATTGCCGCCGCAAAGGTTTCCGACGGATTCTTTTCGAGGTACTCCGCGACCTCACGGCCCCTAAAAAGGGCCATCACATCGCAATACATATAAGCATCTTTTCCCCAGATATTCATGCCGAATGATTACCTTTTTTAAGCTGGGATGTCAATTTTCCGAATCGTCCACGTTTCATCCCAAATTTTCAGCCAGTGCAAGACATGCTTTTCCACCTTGCCTTGATTCAACAACCGGGGGGTGTAACCTATGCTGCGCTTCTTCACCTCGCGGCCAATCGGAACAACGAAGTTTTCCTCCCCAGTGCGATGATGCTCTGAGCGAGTTTACCCGGTGCCTTGGCACGTGTAGCAGCGATCGCGTTGAGTCTTGTCGATCTCGGGCCGATGAATCGGTTTTCCAAGGCCCGAACCACCGCACGTTCAACAAGTCGTGGCTGGGCAATCCGCCTGCGTGGCGTGCTTGATCACCTTCACCTCTCCGGTCTAGTTTGAAGTAATGACCGGCGCGATTAGTTCCGTTCTTCTGATCATGACTCCTCCTTCTTTGCCGTGTTTGCTCTATCCTGATCGCGGTCCAGCACCCATTGCGGAGCTTCGCCGGGATTCCAGTCTTTAGCCGTGAGCCTGTCGTGAGCCTCTTTAAGGCCGGGAGACATGGCACCAGGAATCTTCCACCATGAGGTGGGCGGTGGATCATAAAAGGTGAAAAATTCCTCAGAAGATGGCTCATCTGGGATGGGTGCGGATAAGGCGTCTGCAATGGGGTCTGACGGTTTCATAGGATTGTAATTATAGCGGATCAAACCTTCACGCGCGAGAATAACCCTTTGAGATGTTTGTAAATGTTAGCTAGCTCATTTTCCGAGTATTCGTCCGCCGATTTTACCAGTGTTGCTTCGATTTCTCCTTGAATCGACTGCGCACGATGCCTTGCCTTGCTTCAAACACTGGGGGGTGTAACCTGGGACAGCAAGGCGGACACGACGGAGATGAGTTTCCTGTCTTGCAAAGGTCACGCGTGGCCGGGCGTAAACGCTGAACAGTACTCAGTTGCCCGCTCTCTTTCTATTATTGATTTTATGCGGAGCATTGAGAAAAGGGCGCGACTAAGATGGTGGCTTGACACCTGCTGCTTGTGCGTCAAAACTGTCAACAAATGAAGACTGCAACCGTTCGAGAAGCACAGCACCATCTTTCCAAGTTGTTGGCGGAAGTGGAGAAGGGTGAGGAAATCCTGATTACGCGTAGAGGAAAGGAAGTTTGTAAAATCTCTCCTATCGTTCCACCCCAACAACGGAAAGTCGATTGGAAGCGTGCTCATCAGGAAATGGATGAGCGACTCGGAGATATGCCCAGTTTTGAATATTCAATCATGGATAAAATGCGTGAAGACGAGCGGTTTTGATGAGTAAAGATACCGGATTCATTGTTTGCGATACGAGCGTCTTGATCAGCGAACGAGTGGGTGACACTCATCAAGCAAGAGCCTTGGCGCTGATAGAGTCAATTAGCTGCCCCATCCTAGTTTCGCGTCTGAACCAGCTGGAATTTACCACGGTGGTATGCAGGCTAGAGGGAGAACGAAAACTTAATGCGGTGAGCGCAAAAGGCATTCTTCAGATGTTTGACGAACATGTGAAGGCTGGCTTGCTTGAGACTGTCGAGATGGATGAATCGCGTATTTGGAAATCGGCTGTTCGTCTGGCTAGACAGTATTCCGGAACGATTCTGGTTCGCAGCCTTGATGTGTGGCAGGTTGCCTTCGCAGTGGAGATGGGAGCCGCTGAGTTTTGGAGCTTCGATAACAGGCAGCGGGAATTGGCGACGGCAGTGGGGCTGAAGATTAATCCGTAAGCGGGTGGCCAATGTAATTGCATCCAAAAAAAGCATTGCCTTGTTCTCTGCAAGTTTTTCGACAGACTACCAACCAAGGCTAATTCGCCTTATCGAAAGGACCAGCCATGAGCCATCAGGAAATGCATCGTACCCACCGCGTCGGATGGCTACGTGCAGCCGTTCTCGGTGCGAATGACGGGATCGTCTCCACTGCCAGCCTGATTGTCGGAGTCGCCGCGGCCGACGCAAACCGCAGTGGAATTCTTGTCGCAGGGGTGGCCGGACTCGTTGCCGGTGCGATGTCGATGGCCGCAGGAGAATACGTTTCGGTCAGTACACAATCCGATACCGAAACTGCAGATCTGAATCGCGAGCGCAAGGAACTTGAAACGGATTGGGGCGCAGAACATGAAGAGCTTACCCTTATTTACGTTGAGCGTGGACTGGATCGCGGGCTGGCTGAGCAGGTTGCCACTCAATTAATGGGCAAGCAAGCGATCGCAGCCCATGCCCGGGATGAGCTTGGTATTTCTGAAAGTCTCAGCGCCCGCCCGGTTCAAGCGGCGCTGACTTCTGCGGCGACATTCGCGGTCGGGGCGGCGTTGCCTATTCTCGTGGTCCTGCTTTCTCCGCCTTCGATTCTTTCATTGGCGGTCTCGGGATCTTCGCTGCTATTTCTCGCGCTGTTAGGTTCACTGGCAGCGCGCGCAGGCGGGTCGCCGGTTTTGAAAGCGGCTTGGCGTGTCACGTTTTGGGGAGTTCTCGCCATGGCGTTGACCGCCGGAGTGGGTGCGCTTTTCGGAGCATCCACATGAATCGAAATGGCTAGGAAAAATTTTAGTAATCCGTGGCCACACGCGCACCACGGCATTAGGGATATCCTTAAATGGAAATTCGGAATCGGTCTTCAGGAAAGCGCCGTCATTCCAAATGCTTCCGACGTCCCCCCGGACTGCCGTCGAATCACGCGGCAGGAGATTGCAGCACCTCCCAGCCGCGGATGGCGGATTGCGTGGTTGGGTCACGCCTCTTTTCTCGTGCAGGGATTCGGAGTTTCGATTCTGATTGATCCTGTATTTTCGGACTACTGCTCGCCAGTGCCGATCAATTCGCTTCGCAGGAAATCCCTTCTTCCCTGTGCGTTGGAGGATCTACCGAAAATTAACGCGGTGCTTCTGACTCACTCGCACTATGATCACCTCGATCTATCAACTCTTCGGAAATTACCAGGAGATTTCAGGATCGTGACAGCAGAGGGACACGCCGACTGGCTCGCTAAAAAACTTTCCCGCCCGGTTTCAGAATTATCGTGGCACGATGGAATGCAGCTCACCAAGAAGATCAAACTCACATCGACTCCCGCCCAACATTTTACCTCCCGGACACCCTTTGATCGCGATCGTGGCCATTGGTGCGGCTGGCTGTTAGAATCTAACAGCTCGAAGATCTGGCATGCCGGAGACAGCGGCTATAGTCCGGCATTTCGGGAAATCGGCGAACGTTATGGCCCGATCAATTTCGCGATGATTCCGATCGGAGCCTATCAACCCCGGGCCATCATGAAGCCGATGCACATGAATCCCGAGGAGGCCGTCATGGCATTTGAGGACGCCCGTTGCAGACGGGCGGTCGGGATGCACTGGGGTACATTCAGACTCACGGATGAGCCCATGCAGGAGCCACCCATCCGAATCGCCGCCGAGTTGGAGCGGCGAGGCATCTCTCCGGCTGCATTTGTAACCGGAGAGATCGGTGCCGTTTGGGAAATCTAATCAGAGAAAAGCTGGGTGAGAAATCTCTCACCTAGCTTCCGAACTCTCATCAATTTCTCATGTTCAATAGTTTATTTCAGGTAAATTCCAACGGCATCCACTCCGGGAGTCCAATAAGCGATCGACTGAACTTTACCATTTGCCAAAGTGAGCACCGTGACCTTCCCTGCCTGTTTTGGGAAGCGGGCGATGAGCGCGGCGTCATCGCCGAGGATGATGCGATGGCTGTATTTTTTCATCTTGGGAATCGCGAACATCCGGCCGATCGCTGGCATGCCATCGATGTTGGCGACATACACGGCTTTCTTGTCCGGTAGAAACTCCTTCCCCAAAGCAGTTAAAGCGGCATTTGCCTTCTTGCCGGTTTCCATGTCATGGCTGACTAGTACGAACTTCGTCTTCGACGGTTCGAGGGCAAATGCCGTACCATATTGATCTTCCGCTTTAAATGATTCGACCGCTTGGCCTTTTTCGTATGGTGCAGCGAGCAGCCCGCATACACCGAAAAGCGATATGAAAATACCCGCTGACCAGATCTTAATGAGACGCTTTTTCATATAGATGATTGAATTAAAAATAAACGGTTGATTAAAAGAATAGTTAAGCAGAAAGCCATCTGACGACGATACTACATAAAACAACGCCGAACCCACCATGAAAAATTTAACTTTGAAAGTGATCGCAGTTTTAGCCACCGGGATCACTGTGGCATTGGCTGACAATCTGGAAGTCCACAAGGCCAACAGCCGCATCCAAGTCGATGTGAAAGCGACTGGCCATGGCTTCACCGGAGAACTGAAAAACTACAAGGTAAAGGTCAACGGCAATGCGGACAGCAACCAGCCGACGGCATTTTCCCTGCAATGGGATTTCAACGATCTGAAAACCGGTGACGAAAAGCGCGACAAGGAAATGATCAAATGGCTCGGAGGTGGAAAGCCGAAGGGCTCGTTCACCTTCACTAAATCCTGGGCCGACGATAAGGGCAAACCCCGCGCAGAGGGCGAGCTGATGATCCATGGTATTTCCAAAACGGTTTCATTCCCCTATTCTGTCAAACGTGACGGCGATTTCGTCACCATCGATGGTACGGTCAATATGGACTATCAAAACTTCAGCCTGCCCATCATTCGCACGATGGCAATCATGACTGTCGATCCCAAGCTTGCAGTGCGCTTCCACATTGTCGGCCAAGTCAAATAAGATCCGCTCCCATGAATCGCAATCAGGAATGGCAACGTCGCGCCCGCTGTGCTCATGCGCTCATGTCCGGCAGCTTCACCCATGGCATCGGGCGGCTCAATCGCGTCGAACCGAAGCTGGCGGCAGCGCTGCGTGATGTCTTGTCACGCCCCGGTTCGCTCGTCCGTGCGGTAGCGGCCTACCTCATCGGCTTGGCGATGGGGATGAATGAAGAGGCGGCGCGTGCTCTGGGTTGTGGGATCGAATACCTTCACACCGCCTCGTTGATCTTCGATGATTTCCCGGCAATGGATGATTCGCAACTGCGGCGTGGCGGATTGTCCTTGCATGTCGCACACGGTGAGGCGGTCGCTACGCTGGCGGCGCTCGCTTTGATCAATCGCGGCTATTCCCTACTGTGGCAGGGCATTCAACAAGCGAGTCCTTCCAAGTCCATGATAGCCGGAAGCTGGATTGATTCAAAGCTTGGTATTAATGGATTGATCGGCGGGCAAGCTTGGGATTTGCACGGCTGGGATGATCAACAGAGCGCTGCCGAGGTGAGTGAAATCGCCGCGAGAAAAACCGGCGACCTACTTCGTTTGACGATGGTTTTACCCGCCATCGTCGGTCATGGCACGCGGCGTGAGATTCAATTGTTAGATCGCCTAGCTTTACTTCGTGGACTCGCTTACCAAGCGGCGGATGACCTCAAGGATGTTTACTTAACTGAATCCATTTCCGGTAAATCCGCCGGTCGCGACCAGATGCTGGGACGTCCGAATCTGGTGGCTGCCGAAGGCATTTCCGCCGCGCTGGACCGTTGCCACCGGCTGATTGCGATGGGTGATCGGGTTCAGAAATCACTGCAGCGCTCTAACAGCCGCTGGGACATGCTGAGCATGCTTCGCGTTTCCATCCCGACGAGCGATCTCTGTGGCGTTACGGCGGTGGTCTGATTTGATCACAATTTTTTTCTTATGAGTCTTTGGCGAATGATCTTTATCAATCTGCGGCGTCACCGTGTGCGGACCATTATCGGCGCTGCGGGGATTGCCTTGGGAGTCGCCACCATGCTGAGCGTCGTGGGTCTGTTGGGCGGTGCGGTTAAAATGTTCGAACGCATCTTACGCAGCGATGCCGAGATGGTCGTCTTCGAAAAAAACGTGTCGGATTTGTTTTTCAGCAACGTCCCGGTGGAGCTGGTTGATGAGCTTCAGAAGCAACCTTTCGTCAAAGAAGCGCGACCCGTCTTGTTCGCGATCATCAGTGCGCCGGATCGGCCGATCGTGACTTGCTTTGGTATTCAAGCATCGGATGGACGTCTTCATAAAGGCGAGTGGCTCAAAGGTAGCGCGGCGGATTTCAAGGATGATGGCCGTGGCATTGTGCTCGGCGAACGCGCGGCGGATTTCGTGAAAATCGGCAGTGATGGACTCGTTGAACTCGGCCAAGAAAAGTATCCAGTCGCCGGAATTGTGCGGATGGAAAATGGCTTTGAAAACGGTGGCGTATTCATGCCATTGGCCACTTGCCAGGAGTCATTTCACAAACAAGGCGTCTGTTCGGTCATCACAGTTGCACTCGCACCGGGCCACGAATCCGGCGAAGTAAAAACATGGATGTTGGCGAATCATCCCCGCGTCACGGCTCTCGAGAACGAAGAATTCAGCCGCAGCTACTCGCAATTCAAGATCTTGAAAATCACTTCGTGGGTCGTCGGCGGCTGCGCATTTTTACTCGGTGGTTTGAGCGTTACCAATACCATGATCCTTTCTGTTTTCGGCAGAATCAAAGAGCTGGCTATCGCTCGTGTCTGCGGATTTTCCCGCGCACAGATCGCAGGAATGATTTTAGGCGAATCGCTTTTGATCTCCGCCTTCGGTACACTCGGCGGTTGGGCGATCAGTTCCATCGGCCTCCATCTCCTTAAGGCCATCCCTCAGATGCAAGGATACATCGAGCCGCACATCGGCTGGATGGAAATCGCAGGCGCGATGTCGCTTGCCGCTTTCACCGCTCTCGGCGGCGCGCTGTATCCCGCGTGGTATGCCGCCAAACTCAACCCGGCTCAGGCCCTCAGATTCGAATAATGAACGCCCAACTCATCCAGTCCCAAGTCTCAGTTAACGACGTTTGGAAAAGCTTCGACAACGCTCGTATCGAAGTTTTGAAAGGTGTTAGCCTCGAAGTTCCCGAAGGCGAAATCATCGCGCTATGCGGAACGTCCGGCTGTGGGAAATCTACCCTTCTCAATGTGATCTCCGGCCTCGAAGAAGTGGATCGCGGTGACGTCCGCGTTTCAGGATTCGATGTTGTGAAGGAATCAACCCGCGTCGACTTGCTGCGATTTCACATCGGCTATGTGTTTCAATTTCACCATCTCATGCCCGACCTCACGCTCGCGGAAAACTGCATGGTCCCCGTGATCGCTGCCGGTGGAAATCGCGCGGCTGCGGTGGAACGCTTGTACGAACTCGCGGAAGCCACCGGCGTGAGCCATCGGCTTAAACAACGCGTCCGCGAACTTTCCGGCGGCGAACGTCAGCGTGGCGCGCTCGTCCGTTCGCTCATGAATGATCCTCAGTTGCTGCTTTGCGACTAACCCACGGGTGCGCTTGACGAAAAAAACCGCGAGCGCGTTTTTGAATTACTCATCGAACTTGTCCGCTCACGCGGCCGGACGTTGATCATGGCCACCCACGATCTCGAACTCGCGAAGCGCTGCGATCGCACCATCAAGATGCGCGATGGCCGCATGGAAGGTGAAATCCATTGAATCGTTCCATGGACGAAACTGATGGCACGATTTGCGCCGCGCGGCACGCGTTAGGCTGGCTGGTGTTTGGAAATTCCGTCGGAATGCTGTTGTCGATTTTATTGCTCAAGCCGGAATGGCAGCCGGGGAATTTCAGCTACGGCCATTGGATTCCGCTGCATCTCAATGCGCAGCTTTACGGCTGGACCGCACTACCACTGGTCGGCTGGCTAATGAAACTCTATGAAGTGAATTCGACGAGATTTCGCGCGTGGGGTCCTGCCGCGATCTGGGCATGGACTGCCGCGCTGATGCTAGCATGTTATCAATGGCTCAACGGTGAAACCTCGGGAAAAATTTTCCTCGATTGGAGAAATTCCTCATTGTGGGGCTTTGTGATGGCGTTGATTTTACTATGGGCCATTCTGCTGGTTTCCTTCATCGCTCGATCTTCCGAATGGCGCAAACTTCGATGCCGCCTATCGCTGGCCGGTTTGATCGGATTGGCGGCGGTTCCGGTCATAATGTTGGTCGCAGCCTCGCCTAGAACCTATCCGCCGATTGATCGCACTACCGGCGGACCGACCGGCTCTAGCTTGCTCGGCTCGACGTTGATAGTGATCGGATTGATGCTGCTGTTGCCACGCGCTATTGCGGTTGATGGACGCGGGAAAGCCGGTTTGGGAACGTGGATCTTTTTCGGCATCTCATGGATTGTATTCGGAGTCACAGAAGCAATCGGCGGTAGTCATTTCGATTCGTGGCAAATCGGCTCGATGTTGATGCTGTTGCCGTGGGCATGGTTGATTCCACGCGATTGGTCCGGTTTTAAATGGCCGCAGTCAACGCGGCCATGGCGACGAGCAATGCTCTTCTGGTGGGCGCTACTTGTGATTTCCGGAGTGCTGATGTATTCGCCTGGCATTCTCGATCACATCAAATTCACCCAAGCCCTAGTCGCGCATTCGCATCTCGCGATGGCGGGTTTTACGACGTCTTTCTGTGCGATGATCCTCTGCATTTTAACGCAAAGATCCATCGGCGGGCCGCGCTCAGTGTTACTTTGGAACGTCGCTACATTCTCCATGGTTTTTGTTCTCGCTGCCATGGGTTGGCGCGAAGGCAACGGCGCTGATTGGATGATCGTCCACGCGGGATGGCGGGAAACCGGAATGATCCTTCGATCCTTCTGCGGCGCCCTCATGCTTGGAACATCGATCAGTTGGATGATTCAATTTTCGAAATCATGAACCACAAAAAATTCATGCAAGTCTGGAGCCTTGCGGTGGGATCAATGGACGCCTGCACCGGCTTGCTCCTGATCTTCGCTCCGGTGATGGTCTTGCAGCTCATGCGAGTTCCGCCGGTGGATCAAAGCTCTCTGGTCTTCCTCAGCTGGATGGGCGTTTTCATTGGATCGGTGGGTCTGAGTTATGGACTTGTTTTCCGAGGAAATCGCGAGGCGGAAACCGTTTGGATTTTCACGGCAATCGTCCGCGTGATGGTTGCTGTTTTCCTGATCTTGAAAATTTCAACCGGCGTTCTTCCCATAGCTTGGTCACTAGTCGCAGCGACCGATGGCCTCGTCGCCTTCACGCAATTTCTCATCCTCCGCGCCGGATGGTGGAAGGGAGGTGCGGAATGAATCGTGTTGCCCTTCGAGCCGCATTGGTCATCGCCGCAGTTTATGGCTATTTCCTGATTTTCGCGCAATTCGCCTTTGTCGAAATCATCCGAAGTGATTTCGCGAAGCACTCCGTCACCAACGAGAGCGCAGAGAAAATCATCCTCGGTGCGATGGCAATTGCTGGGATCACCGCTGGATTCTGGGTTGCATGGAAAGGTGCTTCACCACGAATAATCCGTGTCGCTTTATTGATCGCTGCCATTTCCTCCGCCGCTTCGACATGGACCAGCGGGATGGTTTTCGCCGTGGCGATCGCGGCTCTAACAGGTGCCGCCATCGGCATTTCGACAGTGAGTCTGGCGACGTTGATCCGCTCGTGGTGTGGGCTTGTCTGGATCGGAATTGGCACCGGGGTCGGCTATGCATGCTGCAATCTTCCGTTCGTTTTTTCCCAAACTCCCATACATCAGGCGTGGATCGCATCGGCCTTTGCGCTCATCGGCGCGTTCTGTGTTCCGGCGCGGGCCGAGATAATCGTAAAGGAAGCACGGCGCGTCTTTTCGTTTCCGGCGGCAGTGATTCTGTTCACCGCACTGGTCTGGCTGGACTCGGCTGCGTTTTTCATCATCCAGCATTCGCTCGATCTGAGATCCGGTACCTGGGGCGATGGATTCCTTTGGCGAAATGCCGCGATTCATCTCTCCGCAGCCATTGCCGCCGGATTCTGGCTGAAACATGGTGCTGCCAAAGCTCTTCCGGGATTCGCCTGGATTCTTCTCGCCGCTGCCGCGAGCGCCGTGAATCACGATGGCACGCGATTGATGGCGGGCTGGCTCTATCCAGCGGCGGTCTCGCTGTATTCCACGGCTCTCGTTTCGTGGCCCGGCTGGTTTTCGGGTGTTTCCAGCGAGCGCGCGATCGGCTGGCGCGCGGCTTGGATCTACGCGGTTGCAGGCTGGTTCGGATCCGCGAATGGCATCGGTATGGCGCAATCGCTGGAGCGGGTACCGCAGGAATTCATCATCATTGCAGGCATTTGCGTGATTGGCGTGATGTTGATTTCGGATTTGAAAAGCTGGCGGATCGCGCTCGCCGTATCAGCCGTTTTCGCCGCCGCATTTTGGCCGCGCGAAAAGATCGAGCCACCCGCTGGTTCCTCTTACGAACGCGGAAAACAAGTCTACCTTGCCGAAGGCTGCATCCACTGCCATTCCCAATACGTCCGTCCCGGAACGCTCGATGACGAATATTGGGGTCCGATCCACGAAGGAAAATTCACCTCATGGCCAGTGCTCATTGGTAACCGTCGCCAAGGTCCCGATCTCACCAACGTCGGCGCACGCCGTTCGGCTACTTGGATGAAACAACACTTCATGGATCCGCAGATATTTTCGCCGGGTAGCCCGATGCCATCCTACTCCCATCTCTTCGAAGACGGTCGCGGCGAGGATCTCGTCAGCTACCTCAGGCTGCCCAGTGAAAATGAACTTCTCGCCATCATCGCAAAATCCGCCGCATGGCAGCCATCGAAAGCCGAATCATCATCCGAAGGCAAGGCTCTTTTCGAAAGCCAATGCATCGTCTGTCACGGTAACGAAGGCAAAGGCGACGGAAGGATTTCCGGACTGCTCAACAGAGCACCTGCGAACCTTGTCGATGGACCATTCGTCTGGTCACCGGACACTCCCGATCGCGATTTGAAAATCAGCCGCATCATCAAATTTGGCATCCCCGGAACCGACATGCCCGGCCACGAAACTCTAACAGATCCACAAATTCTTTCTCTGCAAAAATATATCACTGGCCTGAGATCCCCATGATCACCGCCGCTACGCTGGCTTAGGGCTCCTGCCGTTCTCCCGGCCGACTTGCTTGCGACTCTCGTCGAGCGATTCGACACAGAGCTTCACGACATATAAAGCCCGAACAGACAAGCATGGAATTTCCACAACGTAAGACCCATTACCCACTATTTTCTCGATTGTGCCTTTGATGCAAGAATGTGATATGGAGAAAAATCATCTGCTATCTGGAGGCAGGGGGCAAGACACGGAAACAATTTGACCACTGGTGGATGAATTGCTCCAAAGCCATTGACGGGATCGGGCAAAAAGGCAGTCTTTCCGCATGACTGGAAAGCGAGGACTCACTGAAAATCATGCGGCTCGCATTCTGGGAAATCGCTCCTTGGCCGATGCGGCGGAGTGCCTGAAATCAAACCCCGAAAATTTGCCAAAAGTACCGCTCGGAACTTCGAAAGTTTCGCGCAAACGCGCACTGGCGATGTGGCAAGAAATTGGAGGAAATCCCGCGCTGCGCGAAATTTTACTCGATGGTGCCACCGACGATCTTGAACTCTACCAAGGGAATATTGAAAATTGCATCGGTCTTTTGCGGTTGCCCATCGGGATTGCAGGCCCATTGCGGGTCAATGGCCTCGCGGCCAAGGGTGACTATCTGATCCCGCTTGCCACCACCGAGGCGGCCTTGATCGCAAGCTATCATCGCGGCTGCCGGGCGATCACTGCGGCGGGCGGCTGCTCGGCGGTAGTGTTATATGAAAGTGTCAGTCGTGCGCCCGCGTTTGTTTTCCTATCTGCGGGAGACGCTTGCCAATTCATCGTCTGGGCGCTGGGGCAATTCGCAGAGTTCCAAGAAACGGCTGCCACCACCACGGCGCACGGTAAGCTGGTGGACCTTGGCTGCACCGTTGAGGGGAATCATGTCTATCTAAGTTTCGAGTTCACCACCGGAGATGCATCCGGGCAAAATATGGTAACTATAGCAACCCAAGCGATCTGTGATGATATTATCATTCGCACACCGGTGAAGCCGCAGCGTTACTATGTGGAGTCGAATCTATCAGGTGACAAGAAAGCCAGTGCCCGCGCCTTCACTTCTGCTCGTGGTAAAAAGGTAACTGCCGAGGTAAAACTGTCCGCCGCCCTCGTTGCTAAACATTTGAAATCCACACCGCAAGCCATGGTGGACTACTGGCAGATGTCTGCCATCGGCGGGGTCTTGAGCGGGACTATCGGCATTCAAGGGCATTTCGCAAATGGTCTAACAGCCCTCTATCTTGCCACAGGTCAAGATGCAGCTTGCGTCGCAGAATCTGCCACCGGCGTGACACGCTTCGAAGTCATGGCAGATGGCGGACTCTACGCCACGGTGACTCTGCCCGGCATCATGGTGGGCACCGTGGGCGGCGGCACAGGACTACCCAGCCAACGCGCTTGTTTGGAACTGATGGGCTTGGCAGGAACAGGAAATGCGCGGGCTCTCGCAGAAGTTTGCGCGGGACTGCTGCTGGCGGGCGAGCTTTCCATCATCGCGGCACTCAGCGCGGGGCATTTCTCACGCGCCCACCGCAAGCTCGCTCGCGCTCCAAAGAAACCATGAACCGTTGGTGGATCTATCAGAAAGAGCGATTTCCAATCATGGCGCATGGCCCGCTCATTGGTGCGTTCAGCGCGTGTGCCGTGGCGTTTTCATCACTTCTTCGCGGCGCACCCAGTCCGGGCTGGCAGATGTATCTCACGGCCTTCGGAGTTTGCCTGCTGATGTTTCTGCAACTTCGCATTGCAGATGAATTTAAAGATACCGCAGAAGATGCCCGCTGGCGTCCTTATCGAGCAGTGCCACGTGGATTGGTGACTCTGTCCGAGTTACGGATGGTGTTTGTCATTGCTGCATTGATCCAGTTAGGTTTGGTTTTAATGTTAGACCCTAATCTATGGATCGTTCTAGCAATTGCATGGACCTATCTCGGCTTGATGAGCGTGGAATTCTTCTGCAGAGATTGGCTTAAAAAAAGTCCTGTGATCTATCTCTTCAGCCACATGGGAATCATGCCGCTGGTGGATTTCTTCTGCACTGCCTGTGAGTGGATGCCACGTGGTGCCACCGCGCCGGCCGGACTTGGTTGGTTCCTAGCGGCGAGCTTTTGCAATGGCATCGTCATCGAGGTTGGTCGCAAGCTGCGCCAGCCGGTGGACGAAGAAGAAGGCGTGGAAACCTATAGTCGCTTGTGGGGGAAAGAGGGTGGAGCCACCGCATGGTGGGGTGCGCTGATCGGCACATTCGTTTGCGCTGTTTTTGCAGCGAGGGCGATTCATTTCGCGACTCCAGTGGTGATCGGACTTGGAATCCTCGCACTAATCGCGCTCTATCAAACCCATCGCTATATCTATCATTCAAGTTCGGGGAAAATGATCGAAAATGTCTCGGCCTTGTGGACACTTTCCCTTTATCTTCTCCTCGGTCTCATTCCTCGATTCATGTTATGATCTACTGCGATTCTTCCCCTATTCCATTTGCCAAACTCGGTGGCAAGGGCGCAGCCTTGGCCCGCTTGGGCGATCAGGGTTTTGAAATTCCGCCATGGTTCGCGGTGCCACCGGAAGAAATCGTCACGCCGGGTGCGCTCCAGCATGCGATATCGAGCTTGGGTGCGGGTCCGTTTGCCGTGCGTTCTTCCGGCGCGATGGAAGATGGCGCGGGCCATTCCTTCGCCGGACAATTTGAGAGCCACCTCGATGTCCACGAGCACGATGTGCCGGAAAAAATCGCGCAAGTCCGCGCCTCGGCCAATAGCCCCGCGATTCTCACCTACTGCCGCGAGCGTGGCCTACCTGCGCCCTCGATCCCTACGGTGCTGGTGCAGAAGATGATTGCCCCAAAATTTGCCGGAGTCGCCTTCAGTGCGGATCCGATTTCCGGTGAGCGTGCCACGGCCATCATTTCCGCAGTGGCTGGCACTGGCGAGCGCCTCGTTTCCGGCGAGGTGGATGGAGAAACATGGCGAGTCAATGAGACTTACATCTCTTGCGAAACTACATCTCCCGAATTGCTATCACAAGCAGATGCCGCCGCCGTGGCCGCGCTTGCCCGCCGTTGTGAGACCGCATGCGGGCTGCCGCAAGACATCGAGTGGGCCATCGATGCCGGTGGCAGACTCTGGCTGCTTCAATCCCGGCCCATCACCACACTTGCTCGCACGCCAGATCCTAGCGACTTACTCCGCGTCTGGGATAATAGTAACATTGCCGAGAGCTATGGCGGAGTCACCACACCTCTCACCTTTTCCTTCGCCCGCCGGATCTATGAATCTGCTTACCGGGAATTTTGCACTCTTATGTCCGTGCCGAGCACGCGAATCCTGCGGGAAGATGATGTATTTTCTCAAATGCTAGGTCTCGTGCGAGGCAGAGTTTACTATAACTTGGTAAGCTGGTATCGCGTCCTCGCACTTCTACCGGGATTTCAACTGAACCGTAGCTTCATGGAGCAAATGATGGGCGTGCGTGAACCCATGCCGGATGAAATCGTCAACCGCATCATCGAAGGAAATCGTAGTAGCCGCTGGCGGGATCTATTGAATCTCGTCCGCACTGGCATCGGGCTGATCCGACAATGGATCGGAATTCCCAAACAAATCTACAAGTTTCAACTCCGCCTCGATGCCGCGCTTGCTGCTCCGCCAGTGCCGCTTTCGCAGATGCGGGGGGAACAATTAATTTCTCACTACCGCGATTTAGAGAGGCAACTTCTCAGAAAGTGGGATGCGCCCTTGGTGAATGATTTTTTTGCGATGATCTTCTACGGGGTTCTCCGTAGTTTGTGTAAGAAGTGGGCAGGTGATGCCAACGATACGTTGCAAAATGAACTTCTGCTCGATTGTGGCGATATCATCAGTGCCGAACCGGCCCGCCGAATAATTGAAATGGGGCGGCTGGCGCGGCTAGATCCAAGCCTTGCTTCAGGCCTCGTTGATCCTTCAGTTGAATCGCGGAAAAAGCTCATATTGCTTCGCCAATCACCGGAACTTGCTGCGGCATTTGAAAGCTATTTGAGCGATTTTGGCGACCGTTGTTTGGAGGAGCTAAAACTTGAAAGCCCCACAGTGCGGGATGATCCCGATAGTTTGCTCACCTCCATTGGCAGCATGGCAGCCAGAGATGAATCACCGCAGGTGCCACTTGCTACCGCTGCCAAAGTGAAGTTATCACCGCTCAAACAGCTGGTTTTCATGTTTGTTTTACGCCAGGCGCGCGAACGCGTGCGGTCTCGCGAGAACCTTCGGTTTGAACGCACGCGGTTATTCGGCCGGGTGAGGTCGATCCTTCGCGAGCTGGGCCATCGCTTGCATGCCGATGGGATTCTAGAATCTGCGGATGATGTCTTCTATCTTGAACTCGGTGAGATTCTGGGGGCATGGGAAGGCACCGGCAGCAGTGAAAATTTAGGTCAACATGCTCTCCAGCGGCGTGCCGAGTTCGCGCATTATGAATCCTCACCTGCGCCACCAGATCGATTTGAAACCCGCGGGCCCATCCACCGTTACCCAAGTTTTGAAGGCGCTCGCGCGATATCCTTGGAAGCGCCATCGCTCAAGGGCAGTGGTGCCTGCCCGGGGCGAGTCACTGGTAGGGTGCGGGTAGTGCTCAATCCCCGCGGCGCGAGACTTGAGCCTGGCGAGATTCTGGTGGCGCTGCAGACGGACCCTGGCTGGGTGGTGTTATTTCCGGCGGCTGCCGGATTGTTGGTAGAGCGGGGCAGCTTGCTCTCACATTCCGCTATCGTCTCGCGGGAATTGCGGTTGCCCTGCATCGTTTCACTCCCGGGAATCACCCGCCTCCTTAAAACTGGAGACCTAGTAGAAATGGATGGAAGTTCGGGAATGATCAGAATCATCGAATCATGAGCACTTCAGAAATCCAGCATCGCGCCGATTTCACCGCGATTCGATATGCTCAATGTTGGGAAGACTCCCAGTTATTGCGGCACGCCCTGAAGCCGGCAGGAAGGCATTGCTTAAGCATCGGCTCGGCGGGGGACAATAGTTTCGCATTGCTGGCCGCCGGAGCAAGTTCGGTGGTGGTGGTGGAAATGAATGCCGCGCAAATCGCCTGCATTGAGCTCAGGCGCGCCGCTTACCTTGCTCTGGATCATTCTGAATTTCTTGAGTTGTTAGGTTCACGGCCTTCAACGAGAAGGCTTGAGTTGTATCAGACTTGTCGTCCGCTGGTCGGCTCAAAAGGCGCTGAATTTTGGGATGCAGTTCCGGAGTCGATTCAAGGTGGCATCGCGAGTGCAGGGAAATTCGAGAGATATTTTGAAACGTTTCGCACTCGCGTGCTGCCTTTTGCCCACGGTGCGACTTCCGTGTCGCGGTTGTTAGAGCCACGGACTGCGGAGCAACGGACAAAGTTCTATAATCAAACATGGAACAACTGGCGCTGGCGGGGGATTTTCAAAGTGTTCTTTTCCCGCACGGTGATGGGAGCCTTGGGGCGCGACCCGGAATTTTTTAAATATGTGGAAGGCTCCGTGGCCGACCGAATTCTAGCGCGTACTCAGCATGCCTTGGTCAGCCTCGATCCATCGATCAATCCATATCTTCATTGGATTTTAACTGGGACTCACGGACTCGCTCTGCCCGAAGCGCTGCAAGCGGAAAATTTTATTCTGATCCGCAAAGCATTGTTAGAGGATCGACTGCGTATTGAAAGCAAGCCTTTAGAAGAACTCGTCAGCCTCGATCCAGATGAAAAATTTGATGCGTTCAATCTTAGCGATATTTTTGAATACATGAGTGAGGCAAACACGGCCAAATTATTAGAAGCCATCGTGGCGGCGGCTCGGCCGGGAGCGCGTCTTGCCTATTGGAATATGCTTGCTCCACGCTCTCGCCCGGCGGAGATGGCGGGTGTTTTGAAAAGCTGCGATGAGGAGGCGGCGATGCTGTTTCAAACAGATCGAGCGTTTTTCTACAGTCGATTTGTGGTTGAGGAGGTTATCGGATGAGCAGCCATGAATGGTGGCTCATTATAGGAGTACTTGCGGGACTGCTAGGGATCGTTCCGCTGGTCGGTCGCCTGGCGTGCATTTTTAACGCTTCATCCGAGGTGGCTCGAAAATCGGTACATGTTTCAATGGGCCTGACATGTGCATGTTTCCCGTGGATCTTTGACCGCCCGTTGCCGGTGTGGATTCTTGCGGCCATTGCGACGTTGCCATTGTTACTGGTGCGGTGGATCCCAGCGCTGCGGCGAGGCGCGGGCTCGGCTTTGCATGGAGTGCACCGCCCTTCGTATGGCGAACTCTTGTTTGCGCCCTCCGTGGCGGTGGTATTTCACTGGGCGGCAGGTGATGCGATTCTCTATCTTGTTCCCATTTTAATTCTTACCGTGGCGGATGCGGCGGGGGCGCTCGCCGGAACGCGCTGGGGGAAACGCCGCTATGGTGCGGGAGAGGGATTCAAAACCGCGGAGGGTTCCATCATTTTTCTAGCCACCGCATTCTTGTGTTCGTGGCTGCCTCTGATCTTTAGCGGTCGCATGGAGGTGGCCCATGGATTCTGGGTGGCGCTCACCTTGGCGACTTTGGGCATGATGGGTGAGGGGCTATCGGATCGAGGATTTGATAATCTCGTCCTACCGGTGGGGGGCGTCGTTGTGCTCGACAGGCTGTTAGATCTGGATATTCCATCGTTGTTTTGGCGATTTGTCGTTTTGCTTTTACTTCTAATGCTGACGTTACGCGGAAGTCGTTGGTCGAGCTTGAGTGGGGGGGCGTTACTTGGATCGGCCATGCTTGGATATGGTTGTGCGGTGATCGCCGATTGGAGGTATGCCCTGCCGCCAGTGGCGGTGTTCATTGCGCATCTCTTCACCACGCGGAAGCACCGATTATCGGGAGTCTTCGATCATCGGCTCGACGCAGTTCTGTGTCATGCGATCAGTTGTTTGCCATGGGTGCTAGCCATGCGGGCGGGATGGATTGCCGATCGCGTCGGTCTTGCTGGAATCTCGTTTTCGATGGCTTGCCAACTCGCGATTTTGGATACATCCACCCGTGCATGGTTGGCTGACCAAGAGGTGACTCCGCTGCGGTCCACTGGCAAAGGCTGGTTGATTGCTGCGGTGCCGGGTCTGATTTGGTTCTGGCCAGATTTCAGATCATTGGTGTTTGCGGTGGTCATTGGACTCGGGGTGACACTCATTGTGAGTGTGATTTTTGAATGGGTCCGAGCTCGTTATCATGGGCATGAGACAGGATTGTGGATGATCAAAGGGGGGCTTGCCTTGTTTGCTTCATTTCCAGCATTATGGATTCAGCCATGAAACTCACGGAACTGCAATACTTCGAAGGTTCCCGCATCCCTGGAATCCGGATGGAAGGTGGTGAAAATTTACCCGAAGCCGAGAACCCCGATGCGCGGGTGATCCTTGTCCAATGCTCGGGAGTCGCCATCGCCCATGCCGCGTTGTGGTGGCATGATACACCATCGATTGAGGGTGCACGGGTCGGAGCAATCGGTGCATTTGCAGCGACGAATCGTGCTACGGCTCTGCAGATTCTAGCTGCTGCGAAGAAGGTTTTGCGCGATGCTGGGTGCCATGTGGCGGTGGGACCCATGAATGGCACTACCTGGCGCAGCTATCGCTTTGTGACCGAGAGCAGCGGCCGAATGCCTTTTCTGCTCGAACCAGGAAATTCTGAATCCTATCCGGAGTGGTGGAGTGAGGCGGGGTTTCAAGATCTTTCCCATTACAGCTCATCTCTGGTCTCGTTACATGGGACGGCATCCTTTCCAACACGGTTGCAAGATCGGTTTGAGAAATCCGGGGTGATAATCCGTAAGTTTGATCTTGCTCGATTTGATGATGAATTAGCTTTGATTTATGATTTAAGCCTAAAATGTTTCATTCATAATTTTCTATACACTCCCGTATCTAAACAGGCGTTTGTGATGGGCTATCTTAAAGTAAAAGAACAGGTGGATAGCGATTTTGTAAGAATCGCAGAGCGTGATGGGAAGGCATGTGGATTTCTATTTGGGATTGCGGATTTGGAAGCCAGATCACGAGGTGAGGATCCCGCTGTGATTGTGAAAACGTTGGCGGTCGATCCAGCTGCGCGTTGCGCGGGGCTTGGAAGTTTGCTCGTCGATCAAGTGCACCAAAGTGCATGGGGAAAAGGCTATACTCAGGCGATTCACGCCCTCCAGCATCAAACGAATACGTCTCTTAAGATTACGAATCGCCATCAAGGCAGTGTGTTCAGACGATACACGCTGTTTCATCAAGTATTATGAATCTAGTAACCCTACTTGAGCAACGAGCGAGTCAGCATCCGGAGCGACCAGCACTGATTGACTCAGGAGGTGGGCGGGATCGGATAGCGACTTATCACGAGTTATTTGAGCGAACGGAGAGAAGAGCCGGGGCATTTAGGAATATGGGCCTTACTAAAGGACAAACTCTCATGGTATTTCAGCCGGTATCGATCGAGTTATATGAAATTCTCCTAGCCGCATTTCAGTTGGGAATTCAGGTGATGTTAGTCGATCCATCGGCTGGGCGAAAATTTCTTTCTCAATGCTGCAAGCGGCTCTTGCCGGATGCCTTTGTGGGATCGTGGAAAGCGCAGTGGCTGCGTGGGTGGGTGCCAGAGCTGCGAAAGATATCTTGCGCGGTATGCACGCAGGGTTGGTTCCCAAGGAGTCAATCATGGGCGAACGATGCGGCAAGAGTATCAATCGTGCGAGTGGATGATGAAACACCCGCGTTGATCACGTTTACAAGTGGTAGTACTGGTGTGCCGAAAGCAGCAGTGCGAACTCATGGATTCCTGTTGGCGCAGCATGCCGCGCTTTCCAAAGCGATGCACTTTGAAGAGGCGGAAGTGGACCTGATCACGCTGCCGGTGTTCGTGCTGGCTAACCTTGCATCGGGATTGACAAGTGTGCTGGCCGCGACGGATTTGGCCAGACCGGGCTCACCGGATGTCACAGCGGTTTCCGCCCAATGTAAGCGATTCCATGTGACTCGCTGCGCCGCGTCGCCCGCATTTTTTGAGGCATTGGGTGAAAAAGTGCCGCAATTCAAGAAAATCTACACCGGAGGCGCTCCGGTTTTTCCAGACCTTCTCCGAAACCTGGGAAAGTGGCAGCCGGATGCGGAAATTTACTCGGTCTACGGCTCGACTGAGGCGGAGCCGATTGCTCATTTTCCGGCGAATCGTGCCGATGCAGAAAGCGAGGCAATCACTTGCGATGGTGGTGGGCTTTGCTCTGGGTGGGTCGTGCCCGAATTGAACTTGGCAATCATCACCAATCAATCCGGGAGAGCGCTCGGACCGCTGAGCAACGAAGAGTTGGAGCGTATCGTGGTCACTCCCGGGCAGGCTGGTGAACTCATTGTATCGGGAGATCATGTTTTGAAGGGATATTTAGCAGGTATCGGCGATCAAGAGACTAAAATTTCGACCGCTGACAAAGTCTGGCACCGCACGGGAGATGTGGGTTGGCAAGATGAGCGTGGCCGCCTGTGGTTACTCGGGCGGGCCGCAGAGAAGATGCCTTACTATCAGGCAGCGGTAGGGCTGCCCGAGCAGGCGTGGTGTTACCCATTTGCCATCGAGTGTGCGATGCGCGCAATTTTCCCTAAAGTTCGGATGGCGGCATTGGATTTGAATGGAGAGCGGACCTTGGTGGTGGGGATGGAATTGCGAGAGCGGCAACAACGCGAAATAATGGCTGCTTCGAAACGATTTGGAATCCGCCAACTTTGTTTTTTGAAAGTGCTTCCACTTGATCGTAGACACCAGGCAAAAATCGATTATCCGTCGCTGCGGGGCTTGTTGGCAAAATCTAAAATGACGTTGAATTCCTAAAACCATGCGTCTTGCTGTGATCAATCTTGTGGGGCTTTCCCAATCGCTATTGGGCGACAAAATGCCGGGCTTGACGCAATTTGCCAATGAGAAGGGCTTGCAAAGTTATCAGCCGGCCTTCCCGGCGGTGACCTGCACGGCGCAGTCATCCATCGTGACGGGCCGCTCACCAGCGGAGCATGGCATCGTGGGTAATGGCTGGTATGATCGCGAAAGTGCCGAGGTGCGGTTTTGGAAACAAAGCAATCACTTGGTGAAGGGTGAGAAGCTTTGGGATAAGCTGCGACGTGAGATTCCTGGGTTCACCTGTGCCAAGTTGTTCTGGTGGTATAATATGTATTCCACCGCAGATTTCTCCATCACGCCGCGGCCGCTCTATCCGGCAGATGGTCGCAAAGTATTTGATATTCATACCCAGCCGATGGGCCTGCGGGAGGAATTAAAAATGGATCTTGGGCCATTTCCATTCCAAGCATTTTGGGGACCTGCCGCTGGGATCGCATCATCCCAATGGATCGCCGCTTCTGCAAAATGGGTGGAACAAAAGCACTCACCTACGTTGAGTCTAGTCTATTTGCCGCACCTTGATTATCCGCTGCAGAAAGATGGTCCGCTGGCTGCGAACATCGCCACGGAGCTGCTTAAGATTGACGCGGTGATTTCAGACTTGATCGCTTTCTATCAATCCAGAGGAGTGACGGTGCAGGTGCTCTCGGAGTACGGAATTTCTGCAGTGAATCAGCCGATTCATTTGAATCGTTTGTTCAGGCAAAAAGGCTGGCTCCAGATTAAAAACGAGTTAGGCCGTGAAACACTCGACTGTGGCGCATCGCGGGTGTTTGCTGTGGCTGATCATCAAGTGGCGCATATTTATATTAACGATCCATCGTTACGGACTGAGACGAGGGAATTGTTAGAAGTCACACCGGGCGTCGCGGCAGTGCGAAGGCCGGATGTTGGCTGGACCGAGCAGCGAAGCGGTGATTTCATTGCTGTTTCCCAGCCGGATGCGTGGTTTACGTATTACTTTTGGGATGATGATGCCCTTGCTCCAGACTATGCTCGAACTATCGATATTCACCGCAAGCCGGGCTACGATCCCTGCGAGCTTTTCATCGATCCAAAGCTGGCATTCCCAAAACTAAAGACCGCCACGTTTCTCTTGAAAAAGAAACTGGGATTGCGTGGTCTGTTGGATGTGATTCCCCTCGATTCGTCGATGGTAAAAGGTTCCCATGGGCGCGATGAGGTGCCATTAAATGAAAGACCTGTGTGGATTGGTAGCAATTTTCCTGTGCACAAGGCGGAGGATATTCACTCGGCAATTCTGGATTTTTTCAAACTGATTTGAAGTGGAAGGAAGGGGCTCCCAGAGCCAGTCTTCTTAGCGGTGCCACATTTTACTTTTACGCCGCATTGCATTTTCGCATCCCGGAGTGATCTTCGTTTTCGGCGATATCCAAGTTTCTTCTGCCCGCTTGTGAAGGATGCCATGATTGCCTTTTAGTGCTAGAACGCAGTCGGCTATTCCGGGGTATATCTTCTACGTTTTTGATTGCTGACATCCCATTGCATCGAAACTCGCGGTGTGACCTTCCGTAGTCACTTGGCAAAACTGCCTCCACTACAAGTAGTGCGCAAAGCTTAAATATTAAGATATCCATACTATCTAAGCTAAAATCGCAATGGCGAATGATAAAATTCTTTTTTTTCCTTGTCAAGTGCCGCAATTCCATGCAAATGTTTTTTGAGATTAATTCTCAATTGTAACTTGCTTAGGTTCAACCAATTCGAGCTCGTTGCTTCTTACTGACATCAAATACTTACTATGAAACTAAATCAAAAACACTTGGGTATCTTACCTGCGCTCGCTGGACTTGTGGCTCTCAGCTGTAATCTATCGGCTCAGAACCTTATTGACACGACATACGGTGTTGGCGCGGGAAGCTTCGAGCTTGGAACTTATGCAGAGAACTTCAGTACTTCTCTATCTGATGGTCCCTACGGTTCGATGCGTCTTGCTGGAGGTAGTACAACAATCACGGGCTGGACAGTCGCGTCCGGCGGAACAGATTGGATATCAGGAACAAACTGGAATATCACTAATGGACTGAGAGCTATTGATCTTCCTGCTGCAAGTGGCACCGGAGGGATTAGTACGAGCATACCCACTTTGATAGGTTCAGTTTACACGATTTCATTCAAGACATCCGAGATAGTCAGCCCTCAAACATTTGTCGCGGTATCGGTGGACGGGATTGGGAACATAACAAACTATGCTTTACCAGCGGTCGGGGGACCTCCTAGGGCTTGGAACCAGTCACCATTTTTCACTTTTACCGCTACTTCGGCAAATTCGATTGTTAATTTCACCGCCCCAGCTGCTTCTTTAAGTTATGGAGCAATGATCGATGATGTAGTCATTACTGGTGCCGCGATACCAGAGCCATCCTCGGCGCTTCTGTTGTCGGTTGGGGTGTTGTTCGGCATACGCCGCCGCCGTGCCGATCGCGCTTGAAGAATTTACTGTTGGGTAGGCAAAAAATCTGCTTCTTCCCGAGAAGGCTGCCATTGGCATGATAGGTTTTTATTAAAGATCGCTTATATGCCATATATGCCGGAAAAGCAGTGTTTCACGACCGCGTGTTGGATACTTCCAGCACGCGGTCTCATTCATTCTTTGTTCGGATTCTTTTGATCTCGCCGGAAGGTTTTCCAGGAAACTATTAGAATCTTAGGATCACAACTGCAACTGGATCAATCAGGGTTTTTAAAGCCTGAATGCAGAAATGAAAACCACCGGAAGATTCCACAGAGCGTGTATTGTTAGATATTTGGGCAGATTGCCAGCATCTCGCGAACAAGCCCTAAATACCAATAAATGCGATTGTTCTATCTTGGAGGGGGTGCATGACAAAATTGTTCCATCATGCTGCGAGTTTGGAGTGACGAGCGTTCCAGAAGGCCTTGAGACGATTTCCGGCGTTGAGGCAGCGCAGTGCCATGACCGCACGGGCGCCTTCTTCGCTCCAAAACATACCTGATTGCTTGCAACGCTGCCCAATGACGCTGCGGCACCCGGCTTCCACCACTCCCGAACCGATAAACCAGCCCTGTTGCCTCATAAATATAGCACACTGAAAGATATCTGACCGAATGGGGGCGTTGCCTCATAATTAGGACACCATAGCGGCTTGGTTTTTGGTTGTTGGTTTGGTTGCCCTTGCGGGCGGTTCGGAGCGTAGCGGAGAACCGCCCGCAAGGGCAAGGGCTTCCCTCTCCTCGCCCTGGTAGAGCTGCTTCCGACGCATCCAGAGACCGTCTTCGAGCCGACGGATTTCTGCTCTCATGGCGAACGGGTTGAGGGTCGAAAGCTCATTTTCAAGTTGCTGGCAATCTTCCGGGCGCAGGTCTCCGCTGTCGATGAGTCGGCGGGCCGGACTGCGGCCTTGTTTCTCATGACGCCGAATCTGTCGGCTTCCTTCACGCCGTTTGCTCTCTTGTTTCATTGTCACGCAGAAGAGATTGCGCCACCGGCTCCAAAGCTTGAGGAGATCGTTGAGATCGTCTAACAGCTCGCGGTGTTCCAGCCTCTCGTAACCGAGGAATTGACGGACATGGGTGTGATTTTTCTGCTCCACGTAGGCTTGGTCGTTCTTGTAATAGGGGCGCGAGCGGGTCTGTTGGATGCCGTGTTTCTTGAGCCAGTGATAGAGGTGGAAGTTGAGGAACTCCCCGCCGTTGTCGCTATCCACCCCGAGCAAATCGAAGGGTTGGCTTTCCCAAATGGATTCCAAGCCTTCAAAACTCGCCTGCTGCCCGCGATTCCACACGGCGCGAAGCTCGGTCCAGCCACTTGCGATTTCAACGCTGGTGAGCGTCCAAATGAAATCTCCGCCCATGTCGCCGCCGCAATGGGCCACCGTGTCAACCTCGGTCCGACCCACCTCGGTCGTCTCCCAACTTTGGGCGCGAACTCCAACAAGCGCTTTGACCGCGCTGGCGGGCTTCGGCGGACGGATCTTTTTCCCCGCCGTGACTTTGAACCCGCGCAGCAGCCGATCAATGCTC
>JBGSUW010000072.1:0-34177 GCA_041753275.1 Akkermansiaceae bacterium
ATGCTGCCGTTCAACATCATCAGCGAAATTTCCCGGACCCTGGCCCTGGCCATCCGTCTGTTCGGCAATATGATGAGTGGAGCGATGATTATCGCCATCCTGCTCACGATTACGCCTTACCTGTTCCCGATCGTCATGACGGTCCTCGGGCTGCTCACCGGCATGGTCCAGGCCTACATCTTCAGCATATTGGCGGCCGTTTACATTGCGGCTGCCATCCGCACTCGCAAACCCGTTTCCAATCAAATCGAACCAGCAACATCCAATGGATAACATGACAATCATCGCAGTGGCCTCCATAGTCACCGCCGGCATCACCACCGGATTCGGAACCATGGGTCCCGCCCTTGCCGAAGGAAAAGCGGTCTCAACCGCCCTTACCTCGCTCGCCCAACAACCAGACGCCTCCGCCACCATCACTCGCACGCTCTTCGTCGGCCTGGCGATGATCGAGTCCACCGCCATCTACTGCTTCGTGGTCTCAATGATCCTCATTTTCGCGAATCCGTTCTGGAATCAAGTCATCGAGCAAACCTCAGGGAAATAAACGATGCTCATCGATTGGTTCACCGTTGCCGCGCAGGCGCTCAACTTCCTCGTTCTGGTGTGGTTGATGCGCCGCTATCTCTACAAGCCCATCCTCCATGCCATCGATGCGCGTGAAAAACGCATCGCGGATGAACTCGCGGACGCCGCCTCGAAACAAGCCGAGGCGAAAAAGCAGCGCGATGACTACCAGCACAAGAACGAGGAAATCGACAAGCAGCGCGCCGAACTCCTAACCCAAGCGGCCAACGAGGCGAATGCGGAAAAGGAACGCCTCCTAGGCGAAGCCCGCAAAGCGGCAGACGCCATGGCCTCCAAGCGCGCGGAAGCTCTCAACATCGAAGCTAAAAACCTCAATCAAGCCATCACCCGCCGCACCCAATACGAGGTATTTTCCATCGCCCGAAAAGTTCTAACAGATCTCGCAAGCACGGACTTGGAACAACCCGCCGTCACCGCCTTCACCCGTCAATTACGGGCAATGAAAAGTGATGACAAATCCAGTTTCGCCACCGCCCTGAAATCATCATCCGAACCTGCCCTCATCCGCAGCGCCTTCGATCTACCCACCGAACAACGCGACGAAATCCAAAAAGTCATCAACGACATCTTCTCCATCGATGCCACACTCAACTTCGAAACCACCCCCGACCTCGTCACCGGAATCGAACTCACCGCCAGCGGCAACAAAGTCGCCTGGAGCATCGCGGATTATCTGAGTTCCCTGGAAAAATGCGTGGCTGAATTACTCAAAACAAAGGCCAAGCCCCAACCGAAACCCGATGCCAAAACCAAGCATCAGCCTGACATAGGCTAGGAAAAGCTCTTGAGAAATGCCAACAAACCGATCGCCGAGACGGTTTTGGACAAGGGAAACGATTCACCATTAGGAATCACGATGAAGCCCCGGTCGGCCTTGAGTGTTTCCATGCTTTCGATCATTCCGGGCGTGAGTTTGGGTGAGAGCGTGCGCTTGATTTCCACGGCGACGATTTCCCCGCCCGGCATCTCAATCACCAGATCGACCTCTGCTCCTGCCTGGGTGCGGTAATGGCTGGCGGTCGCACCTTTAGGGAGACTGCCCAAAATTTGCTCGATGCAAAATCCCTCCCACGAGGCCCCGCAGAGAGGGTGACCGAGAACTGCTTCCAGCGAGGGCAGCCCGGCGAGGGCATGAAGAATTCCACTATCCCGCCAATAGACTTTTGCAGACTTCACCAGACGCTTGCCCGCGTTACCCGACCATGGCGGAAGCGAACGCACCAGATAGAGTCCCTCCAGCAAATCGAGGTAACGTCGTGCCGTCTTGCCATCGATGCCGAGCGAACCCGCCAGCTTGCTGAGGTTGATCGTTGCCCCCTGTTGATGAGCCAGCATGCTGCAAAACCTCCGCAAAAGGACGGGCGCTGCGGTGATGCCCTGCTGCGGAAGGTAGCGTTCCACATAACTCGTGATGAAATCCTCCCGCCACTGGATCGATCCTTCCTCATCGGGTGCGAGATAGCTGTCGGGATAGCCCCCGCGCTCCCATAGCATTTTGAGAGATACGGCCGGATCTGGCAGTTCCCGTACCTGAAGCGGGCTGAGTTCCAGATAAATGAGTCGTCCGGCCAGCGTTTCGGAACTTTGTTGGAGAAGCTCCGGCGAGGCGGAATCAAGGAGGAGAAAGTGCCCCGCTTTTTCTCCCGAGCGCCGTCGGTCGTCGATTAGGCTTCGCAAAACTGGAAAAAGATCCGGCACCCGCTGGACTTCATCCAGAATGACCAGTTGGTGCGCAAATCCTGAAAGGTACAGCTCCGGGTCCGCAAGCTTCGCCAAATCCGATGGCCGCTCGAGATCTAGATAATGACTGGGTTTTCCCAAATCCATTTCCCTCGCCAAGGTCGTTTTTCCAACCTGCCTCGAGCCCAACAAAGCGACTGCTGGCGACTGCCGAAGTCGTTTCAACAAGGTCGATGTCAGTTGGCGAGGAATCATTTCACCTTGAATTTAAGGAATCGATTCCGAAAAAACAAGGCGGAAATCAAAATAAGCCAAAGCAGTCTCCCAAAGCCGCCGAAGGCTATGGACTGCTGCAGCCTGCTGCCGCTTTCCGTGAAGCAGCCTGCTGCCACGGGGCAAACACGGGAAAATTCAAGCCCAGCCGAGCCAATGTCGTTCAGCTCGCAGCATGGCTGCATTGCCGAAAGCTACAGCAGGCTGTAGTAGTCCAAGTCTTCGCCTCTCCTAACAACTCCATTTGGCACCCGCTCGAAATTCCGGTAATCGCTGTAGCTAGGCACCTTGACGATCTCCATGCTCGACCAAGATTCGTTGCCGGCAGCGTTTACCCGGCGGATGGATGCGATCTTTGCCTAGCCCAAGTTTCTTGGTGTAGCGCTGGAAGAATTATAAAACATGGGAATCGTCTCCAAAGGCACTACAAAATCACTCGCTTTTCGCCCAGGTCTGCTGCACGGGGAAGGCCGCTTTCCAATCGATTCCGAGCCGCTGGTAAACCGTCGCCTGCTCAGAATCTGGAACGGTGGGCCTTCGGAGGTGCAACACCCGCCCGACCTCGAGCGTCAGGGATGTGGTGGCCAGCATGTGGGTCGAGAGTAGCCGTAGCGTCCGGCTTTGGAAATAATCCCGATGGCACCGGTTTTCTCGATCCACTGCTTGGGCGTGAGGGTGAAACTGTTCAGACCCGCCAGCTTTTAAATCCCGTCGAATTCGCCGGAATTAAGATCGAGGTTGTAGCTGTACAGATCGGACTGCTTTCTAAACCCCTCTAATTCGAGGAGTTTAGAATGACGACATTGGGCAAAGATGTCCGAGAAATCGGTCCTGTTCAGCATGTATGTTTGATCCGTGCGCATCCGTGTGATCCCTGCTTGAGGATTTTCCGGAGGGCCTTGTCGGTTTCCTTGGCCTCGGCTTCGATGGCGTCCAGCTCGGCGACGATCTCGGCGACGATCTCGGCGATGGGCCGGTAGGTCTCGGCGTCGCTGGTGTGGATGTAGCGGCTGGGGGAGATGTTGTAGTCGTTCTTCTTCAGCTCCGCGTGATCGACGATGCGGCTGAGTTTTTGCTCCTCCTGCCAACCGATGAGGATGTCGGCGATGCGCTGGATGCCATCGTCCGGGATGAAGTTCTTGGGATTTCCCTTCTCGAAGATCTGGCTGGCGTTGACGAGGAAGACCTTAGCCTTGCGGAAAACTTCATCGGGGATGTCTAAGGTCGTTTTCATGGATATGGAATGATATATATGCGAAGTTGGCATGATCAACTCCACATAGGGTATCACCCCATTGCTCGGTTGTTTCAGGAAGGCCATTATGGGTTTTTAAATCTTCTCACATTCCATGATGATCGCCGCACCCGACAATCTGGCGCACGTCTTCGACTCCGCGTTCTCCTCCATCCAGCAGGCATGTCGCGAGCACACGCCCGGTATCAACGTGCGCGAGGTGGGTACCATCACTAAGGTCTCGACCGGGATCGCCAGTGTTTCCGGGCTTAGCAGTGTGGGCTTCGAGGAACTGCTGGAATTCCCTGGCGGCGTTTTCGGCATCGCTTTCAATGTGGATGAGCATGAAATAGGCGTGGTGCTGCTCGGCGACTACGCGCACCTTCGCGCTGGCCATGAAGTCCAACGGACCGGCTGGGTGATGGATGTAGCGGTCGGCGAAGGTTTGCTCGGGCGAGTGATTGATCCGCTTGGTAAACCGCTTGATGACCTCGGTCCGATTGACGCCAACGATCGTCTGCCCATCGAACGACCCGCTGCCGCCATCATGGATCGCGCCCCGGTCAGCGTGCCGCTGCAGACCGGACTGATGGTGATCGATGCGCTCATTCCCATCGGTTGCGGCCAGCGCGAATTGATCCTTGGCGACCGCCAGACCGGCAAGACCGCCATCGCGCTCGACACCATCCTGAACCAGCGTGGCAAGAACGTGCTCTGCGTCTATTGCGCCATCGGCCAGCGGGCCTCGGCGGTCGCGAAAGTCATCGCACACCTTCGCGAACAAGGGGCGATGGAATATACGGTAGTCGTAGTAGCTGAGGGAAATGATCCACCTGGTCTGGCCTACATCGCGCCGTATGCGGCAACTAGCATCGCCGAGCATTTCATGGAAGCCGGACGTGATGTGCTGATCGTTTATGACGACCTCACCCACCATGCGCGCGCCTACCGCGAGCTTTCGCTGCTGCTCCGCCGCCCACCCGGCCGCGAGGCATTCCCTGGTGATATATTTTACATTCACTCGCGGCTGCTCGAACGCTCCACTCATCTCTGCCATGAGCGAGGTGGGGGATCATTGACCGCGCTGCCGATCATCGAGACCGAGGCGCAGAATATTTCCGCATACATTCCGACGAACTTGATTTCCATCACCGATGGCCAAATTTACCTTTCGCCTTCATTGTTCGAGCTTGGGGTGCTGCCCGCTGTGGATGTGGGAAAATCCGTCTCGCGTGTCGGCGGAAAAGCCCAACTCGCCGCTTATCGCGCAGTGGCTGGCGATCTCAAGCTTGCATACGCACAGTTTGAGGAACTTGAGACCTTCGCGCGTTTTGGCGCACGCCTGGATGACGATACTCGCAAGAAAATCGAGCACGGTCGCCACATCCGCGCCTGCCTGATGCAGTCCGAACTCGCCCCGGTGGCCGTCCCCGCACAGATCGCGGTGTTGATCGCACTCTCTGCGGAACTTTTCGACTCCATCCCGCTCGAACGCATGAAGGAAGCTCAACATGCCGTCCATGAGGCAGCGGGCGAAATTTCTCCAGAGATCCGCGAACGTTTTCAAACCGCCGACAAACTCAGTGAAGAAGACCGTAAGGCTATCAACAAAGTGGCACGTAATGCACTGGCCACTTTTGTCCCCGACTCCAATGATAACCCTCCCTTCGATTCTCAAAAACAGATCTAATCGACCAAACCACTAGAAACCAATGATTGCCAACGACTCGACACACTCCCTCCATTCCAATCTACGCGCCGCCTCAATGGGATTGGTATTTGCTATCCTAACCCTCCTGTTTGGCCAAGGGATGGGAATCGTCTTCGGCCTCAATGAGGATGCCATCAAGTCACGTCTAAAAGCAGAGGCCGCCGAAGTCCAGACAACGATTTATAAAGATGACAAGATCGCGAGCAAGGCAGTCCTTGATAAATCGTGGAATTACATGCAGCGGGCGCACCTTCATGCGGGAGGACTTGGCACCACCGCAGTCGCACTCATCGTCGTCGTGTGTCTTGTCGGGGCCTCTCGCATCATTACCTTACTCATCAGCCTGGCTCTTGGCGCTGGCGGACTGGGATACTCGATTTTCTGGATGTGGGCTGGATTCAGAGCACCGGGATTGGGCAGCACAGGCGCGGCCAAGGAATCTCTCAAATTGCTGGCCATGCCATCATCCGGTGGATTCGTCCTCGCGACGATCGCCGTCCTCGTCATTGTTGTTTACTGGATGTTCACTAACTGCAAAAGGAAGGAGAGCCCGGTCCAGCCATGAGTGACACTATCGCAAGTCTGCGGCGGAAACTCAGCAGCGCCGGTGATCTGCAGTCCGTCGTGCGTACCATGAAGGCACTCGCTGCGTCAAGCATCGGTCAATACGAGAAATCGGTGAGCGGCCTTAGCGACTACTATCACACGGTGGAACTCGGTCTCGGTGCTTGTCTGCGAAACAACCCGCTGGCGCAATCGCATCCGATACCATCTAACGAAAAAGGAGTTGGCGCCATCGTATTCGGATCCGATCAAGGACTGGTTGGCCAGTTCAATGATGTGATTGGCGATTACGTGATTCAGGCACTTTCCGCACTGCCCGGGAAACCCTTGATTTGGGCGGTAGGCGAACGTGTGCATGACCAGCTTAGTGACGCTGGGTTCGCACCAAGGGGACTCTTTCCAGTGCCTAATTCCATTCACGCGATCACGCCGCTGATCGGCCAGATTCAGATTGAAAGCGAGGCGCACCGAGCCGCAGGAGAGTATTCAGAACTCTACATTTTTCACAACCGCCCGAAGTCGGGATCGCTGTACGAACCTGTCGGCCAGCGTCTGCTCCCGCTCGACTCGAAATGGCAACTCCGGCTGTTGGGAATTCCGTGGCCGACTCGGATCTTGCCGGAGGTGATGGGAGTGGGGGGCATTGCGTTGCGGTCCCTTATCCGCGAGTATTTGTTCATTTCACTATTTCGCGCTTCCGCCGAATCGCTTGCGAGTGAAAACGCAAGCCGCCTCGCAGCCATGCAGCGAGCCGAGAATAATATTAAAGATCTACTGGAAACATTGCAGAGTACGTTCCATCGCCTCCGTCAAAGCGCGATTGATGAGGAACTGTTCGACGTTGTCTCGGGGTTTGAAGCACTCACAACTGCCCATTGACGATGAGGTTTACGTCAAGCTATCACGTGCTTCATCCGAAGCCGAAGATCAAATGCAGATTCATGAAAGCGCGGGTTTGTTTTATTATGGGTGATATGTTCGTTAAAAAGGGATATGGAAGTGATTGGAGATCTATCATGCGGTGTGATTGAGTAGCTTTAAAAACCTTACTCAACTCGGCTAGTCGATGGTGAGTGAGGATTATCATCGGGTGATATCCTAATTCACAGGGCATCCATTTCAGAAGTAGTAGAGATAGACTTATATCAATTGCCGACGGCGAGAATTTTTTACTCAGAGAAACGTTGTATGGACGTTGCTCTCGATGACACCATGGGCGATGGCATAACGGGTGAGCCCTGCAGTATCGTGAATACTAAGTTTTTCCATCAGGCTCTGCCGGTGTTTTTCCACGGTCTTGATGCTGATCTTGAGGATGTCTGCGGTCATCTTGTTGGCATTTCCCTCGGCAACGAGTTGTAGGATTTCCATCTCTCGCGAGGTAAGTTGCTTGGCGTCTGGCTTTTTCAGGCCGGATCTGTTCAGAGCTGGATGAAGCGGAGAATCAAGTCGCTGGGTGATCGATGGGCTGAAATAGGTTTTGCCGCTGTGAATTTTCCGGATCGCTTCTGGTAGAGCATGGAAAGCGGTCTGCTTGATCAGATACCCGGATACACCAAGTGCGATTGCTTTTTCAATATAGGCATCGTCGTTATGCGCGGAAAGGATAAGGACCTTGGTGAGTGGATTCGTCAGGAGGATTTGTCTCGTGGCTTCCAATCCGTTCAGCATGGGCATGGCAACGTCCATCACCAGAACGTCTGGCGTAAGTTTACGGGTCAGGAAGACAGCTTGACGCCCGTCTTGCGCTTCAGCTACGATCTCAATGTCGGTTTCAATTTTAAGCAACGACCGCAAGCCTTCCCGGACGATCATGTGGTCTTCTGCTAGTAAAACGGTGATTGGTTTCATATACTTGTTGTAGGTTTTGGTTTGACCGCTTTCCTCGAAAATTTCTTGTTGGCGGTTTGAGGCTCAGTTTTGATTACTACCTCTATTGTCGTCGGCTCCCCAATTGCTGATTCGATGGAAAAGACCCCACCCACCATCTCGGCGCGTTCTCTCATCCCCAGCAAGCCAAGTCGTTTATTTTGCTTCGGTGGAATGTTCTCTTTGATTTCAAATCCATGGCCGTTATCGGTGATTTTCAGAGAGGTGCTATCGGCGAGTCGTTGAATACAGATTTCCACCATGCTTGCCTTGGCGTGCTTTGCCACGTTCGTCAACGCCTCCTGAATGATTCGGTAGAAGGTAATACGGAGGTTTTCAGATGATTCTTCAATGGATGGTGAAATTTTGAGGCTCACGCGAATCCCGGTGGTTTCCATGAAGCCTTTGAGGAAAGCTTGAAGCGCGGGGATCAAGCCAAGGTCATCGAGAACCGTTGGCCGAAGTTCCCGAGCGAACTGGTGGACAATTTCCACCGATCTTTCGACCATCTGATGGGTGTCTGCGATTCGTTGCTGAATGCTGCCAAGTTCGGCTGTGGTTTCTTGGGCTAATGCCGAGATATGGACATTGATTCCAACCAGCGTCTGAGCGATGACGTCATGAAGCTCGCGACTGATTCGTCTCCGCTCATCTTCTTGAGCATGAAGAATTTTATGGGACATGCCGCGCAATTCAATCTGTTGTTGAAGCGACTTCTTCAGCAGGCTGCCTTGAACCGATTCGGTCTCGCGAAGTTTCTCTTCCACTGCCAAGCGATGGACAATCTCACGTTTCAGTTTGAGATTCGAGGCTGCCATCAAGTCGAGACGACGTTGTGCGGAATCTGCCTTGATGCGCTCGGTGATATTGTTGAAAAAGCAAACAACCCCGTATTCGCCGGCGGGCAGCGTGACGCGTTCGATTTGCCATTCGTAAATTTCCTTCAAGCCGATGTCGCGGCGGCGGTGAGTAAAGTCCGGGGTGCGATAGGGTTCACCGGTTTTCAAAGTATGCCGGAAGTGGGCCATGGTCTGAGCTGCGACGCGTTTCGGCCAGAGAATCCGCAAGATTTCAGCAAAATCCCTGCCGATGAGGCGATCAATATTGCTAAACGTCTTCAAAGAGACCGGGTTTGCCTGTTGCAAGCGAAACCCGGCGTCCAAGACCAAGACACCGACCGGGGCCTGCACGATGAGCCCTGAGAAGAGCGCCTCGTTGCGGCGCAACGCGTCCTCCGCCTGCTTGCGCTGGGTGATGTCCCGGATGTTGCACTGAATGACGGGCCGGCCGTTCTCCTGATAGAGGTTCGCGACCACCTCGACTTCCTGATGCCGTCCGCCCTCGCTCTCCAGCGGCAGATCCTCGTAACGGACCTGATGGTCATTTTTTAAATTCCGGAACATTTCCTGACTGGCCGCCTCGTCTTCCAGCAGTCCGATTTCAAAAAGTTCCTTACCGACCAGTTCTTCGTGGGTGTATCCGAGCAGCTTGGTCATGTATGGATTCGCGTCGGTGATCTTGCGGGTGGCCGGATCCATTAGAAGAACCCCGTCGTGCGCGGCTTCAAAGAGGCGGCGGTAGCGGATTTCCGACACGCGAACCGCATCCTCGTCGCGCTTGCGTCCAGTGATGTCGGTGACGCTCATGCTGCATTCCTGACCGTCGGGTGATAGTTGGACATGGATGGTGACAGACCGCTCCGGTTGGCCTTTGCACAACAGTTCGGATTCGATCAACGGTGCGGCATTGCCGGCGAAGACTTGGTGGAGGAAGGTGCCGAATGAGGAGCGGAGATTGGAGGAAACGAGGTTTCCGAAAAACTGGCCGACCACCAGCGAACGCGCAATACCGACGAGCGCGGCCCCTGCTAGATTGACCATGCGGATGGAGCCATCCGCGAGGATCGTGAAATAGCCGACCGGAGCGAAGTCATAGAGAGCGGAGTATTTCTCCATGACGGACTCCGCCTCGTCGCGGGCGATGCGGAGTTCCGCGTTCTGCATCTCCAGCTCAATCTGATGGACCTCCAGCTCGTGGAGAAGTCTTTGGGTGTCCACTTCGGTCTTTGGTAGGTTAGTCTTCGACGGCAGTGTCATGGTGTGTTTCTCGGCACGGCGGCGCAGTTCGGCCGGAGTATCGCGGGGCTTCGGCTTGGCAGGCATTCCGGTATTGGTTAGTTTTTGGAAGGGCGCGGTGGTGTGGCATCGCGTTTTGCGTTGGGCTTGGCTTTTGTTGCCTTTTTCGCATTGGTGATTTCGGTCGATTGCTTGGCGAGGCGGGCTTCCAGGTGACCCTGAATGTCCTGCATTTTTCCCTCTAGGGCCTTGGCCACACTGATGTCCCAAAAGGTGATGACCACGCCGTCGATTCGATCATCCAAGGTCCGGTATGGCATGATGCGGACCGTGAACCACCGTCCGTCGCGGGCGCTGATCGGCTTTTCCGAGAAGCCGAGTTTCCTGAGCACCTCACGAGCATCATCCGGCAGTTCGGGGTAAATCAGGTCTGACGAGAGATCGGTGATGGGGCGGCCAATGTCGCCTGGGATGAGGTTGATGATCTTGGTGGCCTGGGTGGTGAAGCGTCTGACCTGGAGGTTGTTATCGAGGAAGAGGGTTGCGACGTCGGTGCAGTTCAAAAGATTTTTCATGTCGTTGTTAGCACGCGAAAGTTCCTCGACTTTGCCTTGCAACTCCGTGTTGACGGTTTGCATTTCCTCGTTGAGCGACTGCATCTCTTCCTTTGTCGTCGTAAGCTCTTCGTTGGTGGATTGTATTTCTTCGTTGGTTGACTGGAGTTCTTCGTTGGTGGATCTGAGCTCCTCATTGGAAGTTTGCATTTCCTCGCGGTTGTTTTGCAACTCGGCGCGGGCTTGCTGCAACTCGCGTTCCACTTCGGTGGGACGACGGCCACCCTGTTGGGCTTTTTTTGGTTTAGCCGCTGAGTGGGTGACTGCTGGTGCCGGGATCTCTGTGAAAACAATCATCACCATGCCTCGCAGAGAATCCGTTTCCGCGAGCCTCTCGATGCTGATGTTTGTGAAACGTTCTCCGCCGTCGGTGTGGATTTTCAAGTCCTTCAAAAAGACCGGCCCGACTTGTTTCAGAGCTTTCTGAAATGCGGCTGTCAGCTCGTAGCGCAATCCTTCACGTGCCATGGCAAAAATGTTCCAGTTCGCCTTGCCGGCCGCCGGTTCCAGAAATTGCCCGGTGCGTCCGCTGATGTGGAGAATGTCACCCTTTGCGTTGGTAAGAACCGATGGCGGGCTATAACGCTGGAGAATCATTTGCTCGGCGAGCGTCTGAAGATTCTGAGATGTCTTCGTTGTGACCTTGGCCCCGTTTCCGTCTGGGATGTTAGGCACAAATGAGGAAGGAAACTCGATGGAATCAGGCCGCAAGTTTGTTTCGGTCCTTCGGAAGATGCGGCATTTGGAATCTATGGTCGAAAACAAGTCAGTGAATTGGCCGATGGTCTCGGCGCTGCCAAGCATGAGAACACCACCCGGACGCAGGCAGTAGTGAAACAACGGAAAGAGCTTCTTCTGCATCTCCTGAGTGAGGTAGATAAGCAGATTTCGGCAACTCAGGAAATCTAGCTTCGTGAAAGGCGGATCCATGATGAGACTGTGCGGAGAGAAGACGACCATCTCTCGGATCTCAGTGCGAATCCGATAGCCACTATCTTCCTTGGTGAAATAGCAGCGAAGTTGCTCGGCAGATACGTCGGAGGAAATCGTTTCGGGAAACAGGCCCTGGCGCGCTTTGTCGATCGCATCACGGTCAAGATCACTTGCGAAGATTTGAAGTTTGAAATTCTTCTTCGGCTCCAGCTTTTCTATCAACTCGATGAATAGAATTGCTAAAGAATAGGCTTCTTCACCACTCGAGCAACCCGCGACCCAAATCCTCAATAAGCCCCCTGGCCGACCGGCGAGAAGTGCGGGAATCGTCGCTTCGCGCAACACTTTCCAAACTTCAGGATCACGGAAAAATGAAGTCACTCCGATCAACATCTCTTTAAACAAGAGATCCAGTTCTTGGGGATTTTCCTGTGAATAGCGGACGTAGCCCGCGATTTTCTCGATCTGGTGGATCCCCATGCGCCGCTCAATCCGGCGGTAAAGCGTATTGTGTTTATAAAATGAGAAATCGTGTCCCACCCGGGTGCGGAGTAGAATCAGGATTTTTTCCAAGCTTCCTTGCAATTTTTGATCCACGACCTTTCCCGAATCCGCGATCAGCGTTGTGCGCTTCAGGAATGTCATGATTCTTTCCGGTAACTCATCCGCCGGAGCCACGATGTCCGCCAGCCCCGCATCGATCACGCTTTGCGGCATGCTGTCAAATTTCGCGGTGGTCGGATCTTGAGTCAAGGTGAGCCCGGCCTTTTCCTTGATTTTTTGCAGTCCCAGTGTGCCGTCGGATCCCATTCCTGATAGAATCACGCCGATGCTCGACTGCTGCTGGTCCTGCGCCAACGAGCAGAGGAAATAGTCGATGGGCAGGCGCAATCCCCGCGCACCTGCCGTTTCAAACAAATGGAGCACCCCATGCAGGATCGACATGTCTTTATTGGGCGGGATGACATAGACACAGTTTGGTTTGACCCGTGTACGGTCTTTCACCTGAATAACTTTCATCAGGGTGCTGCGCTGTAACAGCTCGACCATCAGTCCTTTCCGCGTGGGATCCAGGTGTTGGATGACGACAAATGCCATTCCGCTCGCCGCAGGCACACGCTGCATAAATTTCTCCAGCGCCTCCAGCCCCCCGGCGGACGCGCCGATGCCTACGATGGGAAACGCGACATCTGGCTGCTGTGCTGGAGGCTCACAGATAGCCCTAGATATCAGCTCCTTCGGGCACCGGGGGCGGCGCGGTTTTTTATCCATACAGGAATTCAACGAAATTCCAGCCTGCGGGGACACAAGCAAATTCGAAAGTAGGGTTTTACCCCATGGAAATCATGCAGATACTTGTTGTATGCGGGCTGAGAACGCGGCCAAAGCCATCCTGAGCTTGCGTTCGTTACGCTGGACCTGCTTCGTGTGAAGACAGGTCTTGGGCTAGGGTGTGGTTTGGATCCCGCTGGAGCACGGATTCCAAGAGCTTGCGGGCACGCTTCGGGTGACCTAGGCCGAGCTGGGCCTGCGCTTGCAGGAACAAGGCGGTGGTTTCCTGGCGGAACTGCAAGTCCTCATCGAACAAAAGCATGGTCGGCAGTGAGGTGGCGAAGTAATCAATTTTCGCCGGCGTGTGTTGCAGGTTTTTCGCGTAGTCGAGAAGGTCGCGGAAGAGTTTTTCAGCCTTCGACTTCTGGCCTAACTTGGCACATGCGAGTGCGGAAAAATAAGTGAGTTCGCTGAAGGCACGGACACTCATATTTTGGAAATCCCCTTTGAAAGTGGCGGCGGCTGTCCATGCGGCGCGGGCACCGGCTTGGTCTCCCACGGCGGCGCGGGCCTCGCCCAGCCAGAACTGAACGTCGCTCTTGTTGGCGAGTAAGTGACGGACTTCTGCTAGATTCGCAGGGCAGGCCATCGCTTGCTCGAAGTGGGTGAGGGCAATGGGGAAATGCTTTTCCGCGAGAGCTTTACGACCGAGCAATAGTTGCGCGCGGACGTGCTGACCGAGAGCTTGGCCTTCGCCACCTTCCCATGGCTGGAAGTGGTGGGCTGCGAGGACGGCCTCCGCTTTTTCGGGTTGGCCGGTCTGATTGTAGAGCGCACAAATTTCTACGGTGAGGTCATCGCGCTGGGCAACGAGTTCACTGTGTTCTTCGAGGGCACGGAGGCGTTTACGCGGCGAGTCACCTTGGCGCTTCCGGAGTTGGTCACGCTCGAACAGCAGTCGGGCGTCTTTCGGCATCGCGGCGACCGCTTTGTCAAACGCGGCGCGTGCTTTGGCAGGCTTACCGAGGATATTCACGTAGCCGATGCCGAGGCAGCGCCATGCGATGGCGTTACCGGGATCCAGAGCGACTGCGGCTTCCCAACGGGCGATCGCCTCGCGGTGGCGGCGGCGATCATAGAGTAGGTGGCCGAGGTAGAAAGGAGCGCGCGCGTCCTTCGGATTGGCGGCGATGGCGGATTCCAAGACACCGATTTCTTCCAAACGAGCGGGGAAGCAGTAGTCTGGTGACGCTATGGCAGCAGCACTACGTGCGCCCTTGGCTGCCTCCGGATCGCCACTGCGTTCCAGCAACCATGCGCGGGTGTAGGCGATCATCGGAGCGGTGCCGCTTTCTGGCTCGGGTGCAGCTTGCGCCAGAATTTCTAATGCGTCGGTCCACAACCCGGCACGGGCGAAGTCAAACGCGAGGTCCAGGCGCATTTGATTGTCACCTGCCCACGCTTGGGCGGAAAGCTGGCGGGTCCATGGATCGAGCGGATCGAGAGCGCTGGAGGCGGCGAGCACGGCGTCGGCTTCCTTCTTGCGGCCAAGTTGGAGGAGCACGATCGTTTGCAGGGCGCGGGCACGGAGGTTGTCTGTATTGAGACGGAGGCAGCTGGTCAGGTGATCGAGAGCGGTCGGCCAATCTTGGCGGGAGCAGTCGATTTCCGCAATCGCGTGGAAGGCGGCGCTGGCCCAGGCTTGGTTCCAGGTGGATTTGTAAAATGCATCGTAAGCATCCTGATCACGGCCGAGGTAACGCAGCGTGCGGCCGAGTTGATAGAGCGCCTCGCCATCTGCCGGATTCGGATTGCGGAAGGTTTGGCGGGCGATGCTGGCGCGCAGGTAAGTTTCCGCAGAAGCGAATTCGCCACGGCGCAAATGCCAGCGGCCGAGCGCGAGATTGCAACGGGAATCCCCGGCATCACGGCGCAGGGCTTCCATCCAGTAGCCTGATGGGCAGCGGGTAGCGTGGCGGTATTGCTCGAGGTGGAGACCGGTGAAATAAAGTTCATCCGCGCTGGCGATCGTGTCAGGCGCATTCGGCTCAGTGGGAGCGATTGCGGCGAGTTCCTGTGCTGTCGGCGGCACGGCGGGCGGGGCGGGGGAGTGACGCACGAGCACGCGGCCTGCGGCGTCCGCGACGGTGAGCACCAATTCTTCAGCGAGGCGGGCTTGCTTGAGTGAGACCTCATCGACGAACGGGCTGGAAGGCGAGAGATCACGGGTGAAACTGGCCAAGGATTTACCATCGGAGCGCCGGCTAAGCGTGACCACGGCGGCTGGGAAAACGGCAGTGGTGGAGACGCCGATGCGTGCAGTTTTCCCACTTACCGAGAGGCTGACCGCTGCTTCCACGTTGGCTAGGTCTGCGACGCCGATGGCGCGGATGGGATACCATGACTGCACCCAGGTCTTGGTTTCGCCGGGTTGGAGGTAGGAGAAATCGGGTTGGTTATCGGTGTAAACTCCGGCCATCAGCTCGATGTATGGGCGGAAAACGCCGTGTTCATCAGCATCAGTCAGGCAGCGGTCCCATGAATAGCCAAACTCGTGGTTGCCCCATGTCCACTGCTTTTTCCCTGGAGAAATGTGGTGATTGGCGACGTGGATGACACCCGCACCGACACCGTGATCGTAGCCACCGAAGAAATTTTCCTGAGTGCCCATGCACATGTAGGAGGTGGGTACCGGGATATTCGAATACCAAGAAAGATCGTTCGCTGGATAATCGCCGCCGGGCAGGAATTGAGTGGGTAGCTCTGCTTCCGCCACGCCATTCCGGGCGCGGCCAGCGTAATCGACGCCGTAGTAGCTTCCATCGCACAATGGGAATGTGCTCATCGCGCGCTTGGCGTGGTCCGCCACGAAGGTCGCGTCTGCCGGGAAGAAGGATTGGTAATTCTCATTCACCTCCGTGGCCACATTTGCCCACCAGAGGAAGGTCTGCACATCGGGCGTGCGGTTGTAAACCCGGGCCTTGACCTCCACCACTGCGGTGCCGGGCCGCAGGCAAACGCCGTGCATGCCCTTCATCCGGGCCAGCGGATCGTGCTCGGAAAGCCACACCGTGATGCTGCCGTCATCGCCATGCTCGATTTCCGTAACCGTCGGCATGAACGTCGAGGGACGGTGATGCTGCGGCCAGTTGAATTCGATCCCGCCGCTGACCCATGGACCGGCCGGGCCGACGAGCGCTGGCTTGATGACTGGGTTGTAGTAAACCACATCATAGCCATTGGTTTTGTCGAGAATCCGCTGAATCCTGCCGCCGATCTGAGGCAGGATCATCACATAAAGAAATTCGTTTTCCAAATGGATCGCCTGCCACTCCGTCGGCACTGGTTTTTCCGCGATGCGATCAATCACCGGCAGAGGATAAATCCGCCCGCTGGAACCTTGGTAAACCCGTTTTTCGAAAAACATCGGGTTCTTGTCCGGCGCGGCCGGAATGTAGGTGGGGAGAGTGATCGTATCCTGGCGGACTGTGACTGGTGCAGCTTTCATGTGGTGGATAAAAAGCCGAGGATAAGTCCCGGGATTTTAGACGTCAACATCATTGAGGAGCTGAATTGGCGCGCAAAGGTCACGGAAATGCTCACAGCGAGAAGTGTTCTTTATTGACGCAATTTTCAGCGAGTGGGTGGAGAGATATCCAAGTCGTTCAATTTTCCAGCACGATCACGCCGCCGCTGAGCGCACGATCAAGAGTGAGGTATAGGCTGCCGTCGGTAAGGCTGGCAGTGACTGTTTGGTCAGAAAAGTTTTGGGAAATTTCGCCGCAGCCAGCAGGTAACGGTATGGAAATTTCGCCGCCAGAGCCTTCAAAACGATGCCAGACGATGAGCGTACGGCCTAACTCCTGAGCATGGCAAATCGCGACCTGCCAGCCGCTCAGATGACGCCATGCAGGATTCCACTCGCCGTGACGTTGCCATTTGCCAGCAGCGATGATCGGTGCGACTCCGTTGTAAAGCGCAATGGATTCTTTGGTAAATTCCCACTGCTCAGCCGCCAGCGAATGCACATCGCCAGAAAGACACATCCGCCCGAGAAAAGTAGCAGCCAGCGAGTAGGACAGACGCTGGAGGCTATCAATCGGCCGCAGCACTGCCCAAATCTGATTTTGGCGCGCGGGGATGAGCTGGTGTAGATTTGCCGCGATCAACGGGATGTCCGGAGTTTCGTGGGCATCGCTGAAGGAGGTCATCGCGGTGATCGCCATCATCGCTGGCTCAGCGCGGTGGCCGCCTGACGAACAATTTTCGATCACCAATTCTGGCAACGCCTCACGCAGGGACCGGAAAAACCGCTGCACGCCATCCAGGTGGTCCCGAAGCGCTTCCCCGGGCGATTCCGCACCATCGCAGCCGAAACCGATGCTGTCGTTGTAGTCCACTTTCAGATATCCGAGATTGTTGTCGCGCAGCAGGGCAGTGACTTTCTCGGCCAGATAGGCATGCACCCAAGGATCGCGGAAATCCCAGAAACGGCGGCTACCGACTTGTAGCGGCTGGCCATCGCGCTGAAGTTGGTGAGAAGTTTCTTCCCATGCCTTTGCTCCTGCATTGATCACCTCAAATTCAAACCAGATCCCGGGAATCAATCCGCGCTCGCGGATGGCATCGGCAGTGGCGCGCAGGCCGTTCGGGAAATGAGCCTGCTCGATAATCCAGTCGCCATTCTGCTGAATTCCAGGACCGGGCTTCACCGCCCAGCCATCATCAATGACCAGGTAGCGGATGCCGGAACCCTGCAAGCGGTCTGCAAGAGCGATGAGATTTTCGTGATTTGGATTTCCCCAAGTGGTGCACCATTCGTTGAAAATGACAGGCAGGCTGAGCTCGCTCGCTGGCGTCAACGCAGCCACCTCGGCATCAAGATGGGCGGTGATGCGATCGCAGGCAGAACCGATGCCACCGCATGAAACAGTGAGGATGGCTTCGGGTGCGGTAAAACTCTCACCCGGCGCGAGGGTCTTCGTCCAGTGGCCGAGTTCACGATCCGCGAGCCCGCCTGAAAGCGCCACTTGATCGAAACGACGGTAAATTTCCATCTGCCACGATCCGGGAGTCGCGAGCTGAGCGGCCCACGTCACGCCGGCAGAGCGGTCCTCTAATCCCACCCGTGCAAACCAGCCATTCGTCGGTAGCGATCCCACTTGGCCGAAGCGCTCACAGCGGATCCCATGCACGCCCCACGAGGGTTCTAGGTGTAAATCTTCGATTCGCTCGCACACCGCGCGCCCTTCCGCACTCCAGTTGCTGCGGAACCGGTGAACCCACAAGCGCTCCGGCGCGTCGTCCGTCGCGAAGGGTGTCATTCCGCCGAGCGAAAATGAAGTGAGCAGTCCGAGTGAAATCGGTGTCGTTCCTGTGTTGCGCGCTGTGGTGCGGACGCTAACACAATCCGAGCCAGCCTCGTGAATCAACTCATGCACACATTCCAAGCCTTTGCCGTCCGCCAAAGTGGTCTGAATCACCGTGCGTCCATTCTCGGTTGTGACCTCTTGGCCCACCCATTTCAGCGCCTGCGTAGAAGGCCCATTTCTCAGCGTGCGGCCTTGGGAATAAGCGCCGTTTGCAGGATCGTCCAGGCGCTGGATGTGAACCAATGGATCCACTTCCCACGCCCGCACTGGCAGCCAGCTCGCAGGCAAATTCGCAACCGCAGGTGCATCGAGATTTTCACGGGGCTGCACGCTCGCCGCGACCCTTGCGGCGGGTAGCAGGACCAGTCCGACCACATCCATTTTATCTTCAGGCGCTTGGTAGCGCGCCAACATGTCACCAAGGAGAAATTCAGAGCGAGTCAGGATCGGCATGGGAGCGAGTTAGAATTGCGAGTGGCGAGATTACAAGCGCTTGCGGCGCATGATTGGGAAAATAATCAGGTCACAGCGGCGATGGATTCGGTAAAATTGCGCGTAGCTTCCAAATCTCGCTTCTTACAAGGTGCGCCGTTTTCCATCCCCATAATAGACGCGGCATCGTTCCTGCCCTTGACGATGGCGGAAGTCCACCAAGGTGAGTCTGGTTTGTTTTGTTTCTGGAATAAATACCCCAGGCGCGAAGCGCTCAATCCCGCCCGCCGTGCGATCGCCTCAAGGTCTAACGTCGGATCTTCACGAATGGATGCGACAGCGCGCTCTACGGCAGGATGCACCTCGATTCCCAGAATCGTTCCACCTGATTGCCGATGTTCCGCCCACGCACTGAGATGCAAGTAGCTCAAGCCGGTATTGAAGCGAGGTGGATCTGCCATCGCATCGGATCACTCCGCCGCCAATCTAGCCAATCTAGCCGCCGGAGCTTCCCCTAAGACCTTGCAGAAGATATATCCCGCCGTGCAATAGACTTTGCGGCGGGAATTAGTGTCCGCACAAGAGTTGAGGTTCAGACATTGTGACTGTGCTTGCAAGCGGCCCACCCATTGATTTATAACACACGAATGCGTCCCATGATTCTTAATTGCAACGACGGTAGCAACCGTCCGCCAAGGCTTCGGTTTGACTTAAATGTAGGTACAATTTCCGAACTTCCTGCCACTAGCTCGTTCCCCGTCTTCGCGCCGCAGGACGAAATATCTTGCTACCGGCATCTGCGCGCCAGCGGCATTCAAGAGCTGAACTGCGGCACCTTCCAAGTAGGCACTAGAGAGACGTCACAGCGTCATCACTGCGTAAGTTCAATTCCTGTTCTGCTATTATCATATTAATTTGCGATGAATTTAAAACACACGTTACCAAGTTTGGTTATTATATTGCTCATCGCCCTTACCGGATGCACCCGGAAGCCGCTTCCTCAGTGGCTTGTGGGAAAATGGATTTTTGATACGGAAGCAACCGTGGAAAGTTCGAATTCCGCTTTGGCTGATCCAGTGCAGGCTTCAGATGATCTATCAAAAATGCAAGCGCTTGTCCTTCCAATGTATGGCACGATGGAGCTTGGGATTTCACAGAAAGAAATTGTCGCTACATTTAAAGGTGGAGAAAAGGTCGTGGATATTAATATTCATGAGAACGATTCTGATAAAGTTATTATGAAACGGTCAAACGGAAATCTGATCGAATATCATAAAACTGACAAAGGGTTCTGGACAACCTCGGACGATGGCAAGCTGAAGTTATACTTTAAAAGGAAAGATACAGTGAAGTAGAGCCAGAGGTAGCTGGTGCGTCTCGCGCCAGGCCGTTGCCGGAGCATCACGCTCCGAGCAGAATCCGGATTTCCACCATCGAATGCAATACCGCAGAGGTGGTGGGAAGATCACAGTTCAACAATTCAAAAAGGCGCGGAGAAATTTGAATTTTGCGTCAATGCTTTCGAGAGGAGAGAGCTAGCTGCTATCTGGCGCAATCTGCCGGGTGGCATTTCCATTGCGCCTTGGCGGGAGAATGAATAGGAAGCGCCATGCCATTATACTTCCCAGGTCTTTCTGCACACTTGATACGGGCGGTGAGCCATCATGCCGTGCCTACGGCGGTGCAATTGGCGGCGATTCCCGCCGTGCTTGCGGGTGGCGATGTGCTGGCATTGGCACCTACGGGATCGGGTAAAACAACGGCATTTGTGCTTCCGCTGCTTCAGCGGTGGTTGGACTCGAAAAGGAAAGTTCCCCGCCAAGTGCATACGTTGATCCTTACACCCACCCGCGAGCTTGCAGCGCAGGTGAGGGGAGTGGTTGAGGAATTTTCCAAACATCTTCCAGAGCGTCTCAAAGTGGTAACTGCAGTTGGTGGAGTTTCGATCAATCCGCAAATGATGGCGTTGCGCGGTGGCGCTGATTTCATCGTGGCCACACCCGGGCGGCTGCTTGATTTGGTGGATCACAATGCGGTGGACTTGAATGAATTGCAGGCATTGGTCTTGGACGAGGCGGACCGGATGCTCGACCTTGGCTTCTCTGCGGAACTTGGCCGGATCCTCTCGCTGCTTCCGGGGACGCGCCAGAATTTGCTATTTTCAGCCACTTTTCCTGAGGCGGTGGAGGTGGTGGCCGATAAGATTTTACGGAAACCTTGTCGGGTCGATCTCACAAAAAACCCGGAGGAAATCCCCACTATCCAGCAACGCGCCATTCGTGTGGATGCGGAAAAACGCGCTCCATTGCTGCGCCATTTGATCGCCGCAGAGGGGTGGAAACGAGTTTTGGTTTTCGTGGCAAGTCAATACACGGCTGACCATGTGGCGGATAAATTACGCCGCAACGGTATCTCTGCGGGGTCTTTCCATGGTGGCATCAGCCAAGGAGGCCGCAGTGGAGTGTTACAAGATTTCAAAAATTCAGACATTCAAGTGCTTGTATCTACTGATCTTGCCGGGCGTGGCCTGGACATCGTGGACCTCCCCGCGGTGGTGAATTACGATTTGCCGCGTGCTGCTGCCGACTACATTCACCGCATCGGGCGCACCGGACGGGCAGGGGAGGGAGGCATGGCGATCAGCTTTGTAACTGCAGAGGCGAATGCGAGATTCTGTGTGATTGAAAAACGCCAAAACCTGAGTATTCCGCGCGAGGAAGTCGCGGGGTTCGAGCCAACTGAGACGATGGTGCGGGAAGTATCGTCGCCCCACGGCGGGATCAAGGGCCACCGCAAGAGTAAAAAGGATAAACTGCGAGAAGCCGCTGTCACAAAATCAAAAACGCAGCGTGGGCGTTGAGTTGTTTTGAGGATTTAGCTGCTTAGAAATCCCCAGGGTTCTTAGCAAGGGTGCGCCTTGAATCTAGCGAAAATGCCTTCGAGTTGGGCGGAGCTTGCTTGAAATTCACAATGAGCTCGAATTTTGAGACTTGGGAGCGGTTTTGAGTACACTTACGACGATTCTAGCCTAATTTGTCTAAATTTTCACAAAATTTCCGCTCCAGAAAGGTCGTTTTTCACAATAAATCCCATTTTTTGTTGAGCGGAGTGTTGGGATTTCAAGATTTTTTTAGGTGGATTTCGCTGATAATCAACGAGTTATGAATTGTTTTACGGTTCTTAAGTTTAGGCTTGGTGAAAAGTGTACCTCAGTGTATTTCTTGAACGCTGACGAGACGGTCCGCATTTCCAATGATACTCGACGATCAACGCTGCAAAGACGTAGTTACCCATAAGATGGACCCGAAGGCTCGGGTTTCCATCCCGGTGGACTGGCGTCCTGCGCCCAATGAGTCGTTGTATCTTCTAGCATCGAAAACCTATGAGATGCCGATGATCAAAGTCCTCAGCAATGATGCCTACCTTTACCGGGTGAATTTGATTAAGGAAAGCGATCACACACCTGCGGAAAAGACCCGCAAGCTTGGTAAGCTGGCTTCACTTTGCAAAGTGGTGCAGCTCAACGAGCAAGGCAAAATGCTCATCCCCAAAGACCTCATCATCAAGGCTGATCTCGCGCCTGATACCGAATTGGTCCTCGCGGGCCGCGGCCTCCACTTCGAGGTCTGGAACAAAGAAAATCACGCGCGTTTCGTCACCCTTGAAGCTGCTGAAGATGAGGACGACCAACTCGGAGTATTCTAAATTTTTTCTAACTCTCACCAACCACACCACTTAACAGCAGCGATGTTGTTCACCTCACCCATTCTGAAACTTGCAGCGGTCCACAAACCGGTGGCTTCGGCTACCCTCGCGCAAGCTTCAGTATTGGGAACATTTTCTACGGGACACATGGAATTCCTCGGGACAGGACCCCATGCAACAGCACATTCAGATGTCCGCACCGCTCCTGGCTGGTTGTCGGTGCGGCATCTGGCGATTTTCTTGGCAAAGCGCATTGAGTATCTCGGGACAGAGCTTGCTGCGTATTTTGAATCGATGGTCCGCACTGCTCCTGGCTGGTTGTCAGTGCGGCCATCGCAAATTTTCTTTTTTTTCAGGCAAAATGATGCGCTCGGGACAGCACGGAATTTTGCCTCTCATACGGATGCCTGCGCTGCTCCTGGCTGGTTGTCAGCGCAGGCTCCTGTTGATTTCACAGAAAGCGCCTCTCCGGGCGACTATCATTTACCCGTCTTCCCGCGTGAAATCGCGCAATGGATGGAAGCGGGCGAGGGGAAATTCATCATCGATGGCACACTGGGCGGCGGCGGTCACAGCGAAATTCTGCTTGGCACCGGCGCACGGGTTTTAGGCATTGATAGGGATCCAGAAGCTCTCGCGCACGCCCGCACGCGGCTTGCGGGGTTTGGCAATCGTTTCTCCACATGGGAGGGAAATTTTTCTCAAATGCAGAATAGCCCCGAGATGCAACAGGGAGAACTCGCAGATGGTCTGCTGCTTGATCTCGGAGTCTCTTCCCGCCAGCTCGACTCTGCGCCGCGTGGTTTTTCGTTCATGCGTGAAGGCCCGCTGGATATGCGGATGGGCCCATCCAGTCCACACACCGCCGCAGGAATCGTCAATCATTGGCCAGAGTCCGAGATTGTCAGAATCTTATTTGAGTTTGGTGAGGAATCCAAAGCCCGGCGCATCGCTGGTGCAATTGTAAGACAGCGTGCCGAGAAGCCATTCGTTACCACACTTGATCTAGCCAGCTGCGTCGAGCGCGCCATCGGCCGCCAAGGCCGCACTCACCCGGCTACCCGCACTTTCCAAGCCATCCGCATGGCGGTGAATGAAGAGCTGGAATCCCTTGCCCAAGCACTTACCAACGCAAGCCAATGCTTGAAACCCGGAGGCCGTTTACTCATCATTACATTCCATAGTTTGGAAGACCGGATGGTGAAACGTTTTCTAAAACACCACTCCACAGCATTTCTCGATGAGCCTGGGTGGCCCGAGCCGCGCCCGAATCCCCATTGTCAATTCCGGCTACTCGCCCGCAAAGCCATCATTCCCACTGCCGAAGAAATATCCCAGAACCCGCGAGCCCGCAGTGCCAAACTACGGGTTGCACAGCTTTTAACCTCAACCTCATGAACCGCCGCCGCAACGAATCTCGTAACTCGTCATCGACGATCTTTGCTCTAGTATGTGCTGCCACGATCATCGCGGCAGGCGGAGTGCTGCATGTTTATTATAAGAACCGTCAGATTTCCGTGAGCCGGGAAATTGATGGAATCGAGCGCCGGGTGGAGCAGTATCGTTTGGATATACGCACTACTCAGATGCGCATGGATCAATTGCTCAATCGCTTTTCCATCCGTAAACAAATCGAACAAAACCGCTCGATGCTCCGCCCTATACCGATGGGTGTCGTCGAAAATATAGACTACTCACCAAACCAGCGCCAAAGCGTGGCATCTACCCGCCAATAAATTGAAATCCGCCTTCCACACCCGCTGTATTATCCTCTGCACCTTCCTCGTTATCGGGTTGACGGTGCTTTCGGCGCGGCTGGTGCAAATTCAGTTGGTCGATCGCAAGCATTATGCTGAGCGGGCCCGTAAGGCCTTCCACCGGGTAGAAGTCATCCCTGCGATCCGTGGCATGATTGTAGATCGTCGCGAGGAGCCGATGGCAAAGAGCATTCCGGTTTCCACCGTGTTTGTGGATAAGAACCATCTGATGGATCCGAAGTTGGCGGCCTATGGTCTCGCCTATCAGATGGCAAGCGAAGAGCCCGGCTGGGCTGAGTTGGATCCCGTCAAACAACGCCGCCGGATCAACGGTCTGCGCGGAGCTTTATTGGAGAATGAGACTTCGGAAGTCATCGTTCAAAAGCACCTTGCTTATGCGATCAGTATCCTCGCCCGTCCCATGGGAATGCGCCGAGATGAGCTGCGGGATAAGATTGAAAACAGCAAAGGTAAATGGGTGGCGATCGTGAAGGAGCTGCCTCAGGATTTAGCAGACCAGTTGCGCGAAGCTGTCGATGAGCATTGGATTCAAGGTTTCGAATTTGAAAACTCGATCAAGCGTTGGTATTCCTCGCCCAACCTTGCATCTCACCTCACAGGCTTCACCGGAGAAGTTCAGAAAAAAGATGAAACCGGTAAAGTTCATACAAAGGTTGTCGGACGCTTCGGTGTGGAGAGCACGATGGAAGAATATCTCGCCGGCCGTGATGGCTCCCGCGAGCACTGCAGGGATGCGCGGGGCCTGGTGGTCCCTGGAAATGCGGCAAGCTTACTGCCACCACGTGCAGGACTCAATGTTCAGCTAACCGTGGACATGGGCATCCAGGCAATCGTCGAGGAAGAGCTTGATAATGGACTCTTAGAATTTGAATCCATTCGTGGAGCGGTGATCATCATGGAGCCAAACACCGGCGAAATTCTGGCAATGGTCAGTCGCCCGAATTTCGATCTCAATCATAAGCTCAATATCGCGGAAAATGGCTATAACTATGCGATTCAGGCGATTTATGAACCTGGCTCCACCATCAAGATTGTGGCAACGGCCGGCGCGCTTAATGAAGGCTTAGTCACTCCGAATAGCTCGATTTTCTGCCATAATGGCTACTACAGAGATGGTAATGTGGAGATGAGGGATGATCACCCCGCTGGACATCTTTCTTTTGAAGGAGTTCTGCAAAAATCCAACAACATCGGCACCTACAAGATCGCCCGTCAGCTCGGTGCCACTCGTTTCTACGACTATCTGCATCGTTTCGGCTTCGGTAAAAAGACCGGCATCCAGCTCAGTGGCGAGAGTGCGGGGATGGCGAGAAACAGCGGCAATGCGGTCGATTTCTCGCGGGCATGCTTTGGCTACAATACCAATGTCACGCCCTTGCAACTCGTCACCGCATTTTCTGCTATTGCGAGTGATGGGAACCTACGCAAGCCACACATCGTCAAATCCCTGATCGCTAACGATGGCACCATTGTGGAAGACTATCAACCTGAGGTTGGTAATTCGGTGATGACCGCCAAGTGTGCTTCACGGATGCGTCAGGCATTGCAAAAAGTCGTCGAGCCCGGCGGCACTGCCACCCGTGCTGCGGTGGAAGGATTCAAAGTCGCAGGGAAAACTGGAACGGTGCAAAAACATAATCCAAAGGGTGGCTATATTTCCAATAGTTATATCACCTCGTTCTGCGGAATGATGCCCGCGCAAGCTCCGGCATTTGTCTGCCTGGTGGTGATCGATGATCCTCGGACGCAAAAAATCACCCGCTACGGTGGCACCATCGCAGCGCCAATTTTCAGTAAAATAGCAACTCGCGTGGCAACTTACATGAATTTAGAACCCACCGAGCCCGTCCCACCACCACTTGCTGATGCTTCCTGATGATTCTCCGTGATCTAATTACCTTTTTGCCACGTGTCACCACCGCCGGATCCTTGGATGCGGAAGTGAGTGGTATCACCGCCTCATCCAAAGAGGCCGCGCCCGGGATGATCTTCGCGGCGATTCGCGGGACTACGATGGATGGGCACCGCTACATCAATGATGCCTTGGCTGCGGGTGCCAGCGCCATCCTTGCCGAGTCCGCGCAACCCTCGGACTACGCTGCACAGGCCACATGGCTGCATGTGGCGGATAGCCGCGCCGCTCTCTCCACTCTTGCATCCGTGTTCGCGGGCCACCCATGGAAGGAAATGAAGCTCGCTGGAGTCACCGGCACCAATGGCAAGACGACTTCAGCATTCTTGCTTCATCACATCATGAAGACGGCATGGCATCGGGCCGGGCTGCTAGGCACCATTTTAGTGGACGATGGAGAAAATCAGGAAACCGCAAAGCATACCACACCTGGTTCGATAGAACTTTCTGCGATGCTCGGGCGGATGTTAGCAAATGGCTGCCGCGGGGTAGCCATGGAAGTATCATCCCATGGCATCCATCAGAAGCGTATTTCTGCCATTGGCTTCGATGCCTGTATCTTTACCAATCTCACCCAGGATCACCTCGACTATCATGGCACAATGGATGCCTATTTTAAGGCGAAATCTGCTTGGTTTCATGCGTTGGCCACAGATCCGATGGGGAAAAAGCCCTCGGCGATCATTAACATGGATGATGCCTACGGTGCGGAGCTCGCGGCATCACTCGATGGAAAGATGCCCGTGATCCGCTTCGGCTTCAGTGTGGCTTGTGATTTCCGCGCGAATAACTTCAGGCAAAGTCCACGTGGGATGGAATTCGAACTCGCAGCCAAAGGGAAAACCTATTTGGTGCGTGCTCCATTGATCGGTCGTTTCAATGTGTATAATCTACTAGCCGCCATCGCTGCGGCCAGTGCATGCGGTATCCGCCCGCGCGATGCGGTGGCCACATTAGCAAATGCACCCCAAGTCCCTGGGCGGATGGAGAATGTGGGTAATGCCGGGGGAACTACCGTCTTTGTGGATTATGCCCACACGCCGGACGCCCTTGAGAATGCCTGCCGCACCCTTCGCGAACTTAATCCACGGCGCTTGGTCACGGTCTTTGGCTGTGGCGGAGATCGGGATAAAAGCAAGCGCCCTCTGATGGCCGCCGCTGCCGCGCTTCATAGCGATGCTTGTGTGATCACTTCAGATAATCCCCGCTCGGAGGAGCCAGGGCAAATCATCCGCGAAATTGAAGCAGGTATGGGAGGTAAAACCTATCTGAGTTTTCAAGATCGTGCAGAAGCCATCGCGCTCACCGTGCAAGGTTCACTTTCAGGGGATATCGTGCTGATCGCGGGAAAAGGCCACGAAACAACCCAACAATTTGCAACTGAAACCATCGATTTTGATGACCGTAAGCACGCGAGCAAAGCGTTGCGTGACCGTGCTCAAACAATATCTGACATGCGATGAAATCGATTTCCGCACAACAACTTGCAACCATCCTCGGTGCCACGCTCGTCGCGGGGCAGCCTGGAGTCGTGGTGACCGGTGGCGTATCCACCGATACCCGGAACCTATCCAACGGCTGCATCTTCATAGGACTTCGTGGGGAGAACTTTGATGGTGATCTCTACGCGGCGAAGGCTCTCACTTCGGGAGCGGCAGTGGCGATCGTTCACAAATGGCAAGGCGAAGCGCCTGTCAATGGAGCGGTGATCGAGGTGGCAGACACTTTGTTGGCATTGCAGCGGCTTGCAGGTTGGTGGCGTAAACAGCTCAAGATTCCGGTGGTGGGAATCACGGGATCCAATGGCAAGACCGGAACTAAAGATTTCACCACCGCGGTATTAAGCCAGCGCTTCAATGTTTGCGCCACACAGGGGAATCTTAATAATCACATTGGTCTGCCTCTCACGGTCCTTTCCACCACTGAAGAACACACCGCCGGGGTATATGAAATGGGAATGAATCATTCTGGCGAAATTGCGCCATTATGTGAAATTTCCAGACCTAGATACGGAATCATTACTAACATTGGCACTGCTCACATCGAGTTTCTCGGTTCGCGCCAGGCAATCGCAGAAGAGAAGGGAATGTTGGCCAGAGCCTTGCCGGCGGATGGAATTCTTTTCATCCCAGCCACCTGCGATTTTTACGATTATTTAAAACAGCGCACCCGCGCGGCGATCATTACCGTGGGTAACGGCCGGGGCTTAGTACGTGCGGAGAATGTCCGTCCTCAGGAAGATAGCACCCTTTTCACATTGGTCATCGAAGGCCAGGATAGAACTGAGGTCAGTCTCCCTGTAGCCGGCCGCCACTTGGTGACCAATGCTTTATTAGCCGCTGGAGTGGGTTGGAAACTCGGCATTTCTCCCGCAGAGATTGCGGTAGGTCTCTCCAACGCTCTTCTCACCGGAGGTAGGCTCGGCCGCTACATCCATGAAGGAGTCACAGTGATCGATGATACCTATAATGCCAATCCGGAATCGATGGCTGCCGCGATTGTAACGCTCGCGGAAATGCCGATCCATAATGGCGGTCGCCGCTTCGTTGTGCTGGGTAGAATGGGCGAGCTTGGCCCGTTCGCCAAGGCTGCGCACGAGCGCACCGGAGAGCTCGCGGTCCAGCATGGATTGAATCTTCTCGCCGTAGGCCCAGGAGCCGAAGGAATTGCAAAGGGAGGCAACGACGCACCGTATTTTGAAGATCTTGCTCAAGCAGCCCAATGGCTTAAGAACCAGGTTAAATCTGGCGATGTTGTATTATTTAAAGGTAGCCGCACCGCGACAGTAGAACGCGTCATGAACACTGTATTTCCCCGAAACTAATGCTCCCAGCGATTTACGATTTTTGGTATCATGCCTTCCAAGCTGAGCAAGCAAGTGGACAGGAAGGCTGGGCACATGCATTCTCATTTCTCAATCTCTTCCAATACATCACATTTCGTGCTGCAACGGCGGGATTGCTGGCATTTTTATTGACTGTGGTTTTTGGGAACAGAGTGATTCGGAAGCTGATCTCAATGAAGGTAGGTCAGCCCATCCGGACTGCAGAGGAAGTTCATAAATTAGCTGAACTTCACGGTGGTAAAATCGGCACGCCGACAATGGGCGGTGTTCTCATCATCGGCTCGGTGATCATTGCCACCTTACTCTGCGCCCGGCCGCTCAATCCTTTTATTGCCGTTTGTGCCTGCACCATGGCCGCATGCGGTCTTTTAGGATTTTGCGATGACTATAAGAAGGTCAAAGAGAAAAAGTCCGATGGGATTAGCAGTCGTAAAAAATTGGGTTGGCAGTTATTCATCGCTCTGGTTGCCGCTTGTTTTATATTCTTCAAGCCGGAGATCTCTGGTTTTGGCGCAACTCCCCAACAGCTCGCGGATGGCCTGGCTGGCTACCGTCTCGGACAGAATCCGATTCCCGTGAGTGCGATCAGTTTTCCGTTATTCAAGGTTCCGCTCATCGATCTCGGTTGGCTGATCATCCCCTTCTTTGCCTTGGTCATCGTTGGATGTTCCAACGCGGTGAATCTCACAGACGGGCTTGATGGCTTGGCCACTGGCACCACGGTGAGCGTCGCACTTTCATACGCATTCCTCGCCTATCTTGCCGGGCACTTTTACATGGCCACGGAGTATCTTGTGATTCCTCATAACCGCTACATCGGAGAACTTGCGATTTTTCTAATGGCCTTGGTCGGTGCTGGTTTTGGCTTTCTTTGGTTCAATTGTCACCCAGCCAAAGTTTTCATGGGAGATACCGGTTCTCTTGCGATCGGTGGGGCGCTGGGAACTGCCGCAGTTTGCACCAAGCAAGAGCTTTTACTCGTCATCATCGGTGGCGTGTTTGTGATGGAAGCGATGTCAGTGATTCTACAGGTGGGTAGCTTCAAGCTCCGGAAAAAGCGCATCTTTAAAATGTCTCCGATTCATCATCATTTTGAACTTTTAGGGTGGCATGAGAATCAGGTCATCATTCGTTTTTGGATCATCTCAATCATGCTGGCACTATTCGGCCTCGCGCTGTTGAAAATTGCATAATCATCATGAACTTCACTGGCAAACATATCGCGATTCTTGGAGTAGGCCGCAGTGGGCGGGCTGCTGCGGCACTCGCATTGCGTGAGGGCGCGACGGTCTCGGCATGGGATCGCGCGGGAATCGAGGCATTTGCTGGAATGCCAGCCGGTGTTGCCATTCATCCAAATGCTACCGAGGAACAAGGACGTGAGCTAATATCTGATCTACTAGTCGTTAGTCCTGGAATCGATACCTATGGCAGCTATGTCGCCGCATTCTCCACTCATACGAGTAAGGTGATTGGTGAAGTGGAATTGGCAGCTCGATTTTACAAAGGGAAAATTATAGGAATCACTGGGACCAATGGTAAAACGACGACAACTGAACTTGTCTCGAGAATTCTTTCCCATGCCTCACTTGGTGGAACAGCTTGTGGCAATTATGGAATGCCATTTGCTGAGGTAGTCATGCAAATGAACCCACCCGCCGTAGTTTCACTCGAGTTGAGTTCATTTCAGTTAGAGACGATTCGCGAGCTGCATCCGGTGGTGGCGGTCTGGCTAAACTTCGCGCCCGATCACATGGACCGCTATCCGACGCTGGAATCCTATAAAGCAGCAAAACTGCAAATTTTCAAAAACCAAGTGGCTGATGATTTCGCGGTGGTGAGAGCTGGCGAGGATCTTCCTGCCCTAGTAGCAAGGCAAGTGACATTTTCCACAACGGATGAAACTGCGGATTGGTTTTCAAATGGTTCTGTAATCTTACATGCATCAGAAACATTGATGGACATGGAGCGCGACACTAGCCTCCGAGGAACGCATAACGCAGAGAATGTCATGGCTGCGATGGCTGCTTGCCATACCTTTGGAATTACGGCAGCCACGATGCGGGAGGCACTCGCTGGCTACTCACCACCGCCTCACCGTTGTGAGTTGATACGAACTCTGGATGGAGTGGAGTATCTGAATGATTCAAAGGCCACTAACCTTCATGCTTTGGAAAGCGCTTTAAAATCACAACTCCGGCCTGTTGTATTAATTGCGGGAGGCAAGGATAAAGGATTGGACTATCGTTCAGTAGTGCCGCTGCTGAGTGAAAAGGCGCTAGCAGTAGTGACTTTCGGGCAGATTGCCCGTTCTTTGGCAGAGCTCTTCTCAAATGCTGTGGCGACTGAATCCGTTGCCACGTTGAGCGATGCGGTGGCAGTGGCCAGAAGCTTGGCTCCGTATGGATCTACAATATTATTTTCACCTGGCACCTCATCGTTCGATCAATTTTCTGGTTACGAGCAGAGAGGCAATGCATTCCGCGATTTAGTGGATCAACTTCGATAAAACTTATGAAATCAAATACACTACCTGTAAAACGTTGTCCCGCACCACGAGGGCTGTTCAAGCGCTTGAGTGCGGTCACACGGGGCCGCAAGCAGCGTGTCGCAGCCACACCATCTTCTGCGGACTTTGAAGATGAAGACGGCGGTTCGAGAATCTCAAAGGCACTGATCATTATCTTCCTCATTCACATTGTAGCGATTGGTTTGATCTTCGTTCATCAACGGTTTTTGGACGGTCGCTCGGATCATGAAGCAGTGGCAACCTCGAGGCCGAAAACTGCCCAAGCAGCAAGTCTCGCGTCAGCTCAGGAAATGCGGATCAATTTACCCAGTCTCGCATCGGGGGAGAAGCCATACATCGTAAAGGTGGGAGATAACTATACCCGCATTGCTCTCTCGGAAGGTGTAAACGAGGCCGATCTGCGTTTACTCAATAAACACGTGGAAATTCATCCAGGTTTGGTTCTCAAGGTCCCACCAAAGAGAATTGTCGCAATCGAGCCAGACGAAGTCACCGCTCTCAGAGCGGTATCGGCTTCTGCGTCCGATGATGGCCTTGTCGAAGTGGCTGTGCCTCCCCAAGTCAATTTGGCGCCTCCTAGAGCACGGCCAGTGGCATCAGCCCCAGTGCCAGAGAGTGCCGCCCCGGTTGCGCGCCCGGTAGCCTCAGGAAAATCTTACACGATCCAAGCGGGCGATACGATATGGAGAGTTGCAAATCGCTTCAAAGTCGATCAAGCCAAACTAATGAAAGTAAATGGAATTACCGATGCCCGGAAAGTCCGGACTGGCATGAATTTAATCATTCCTCGCTAGACATCATTCACCCATGACTCGCCATTGCTCCACGATTCTCTGTGCCGCGGTTTTAGCTCTGCTCGCCTTAGGGTTGATCATGCTCGGAAGCACCAGCGCGTGGGTGAGGGGAGTGGAGGAGCCGTATCATTTCCTTCACCGTCAGACCTTGATGGCGGTGGTTGGCTTGCTAGCCGCATGGGGCGCGACACGGTTTCCTCTAGAGTATTTGCGGAAGTTAGCGCCATGGCTGTTTCTGTTAGTGGTTGTGCTACTAGTCTGTTGTTACCTTCCGGGAATCGGAGTTTCGATCTATGGATCGAAACGCTGGATCCAGTTGCCTGGGGTTGGCCAGTTCCAGCCGTCTGAACTTACTAAAGTAGTCGTAGTAATTTGCTTGGCGGCATGGCTTGCGCGTTGGCAGACGGAAATCCCGACTTTTTGGAGGGGCTTCATCATTCCCGGGATGATTGCGGGCGTTCCAATTTTGCTAATTGCCTGCCAGACAGATGTTGGTTCGGCCTTGTCTCTATCCGCTGCGGTTGCCGCAATTCTATTTTGTGTAGGCACCAAGTTGTCCTATCTGGTGCCTTCCTTTATCTTGGCTGCCTCAGGCGCCTATTATTTTGTCCGTCATGATGCAAACCGCTGGGGCCGGATCGAAGCTTGGTTGGATCTTGAAAATCCGATCCATCAGCTGGATCGCGGCATGCAACAATGGCGTGCCTTGTTAGCACTGGGCAACGGAGGCCCATGGGGTGTTGGACTCGGTAACGGGGTCGAAAAATTCGGCACCCTCACGTTCGCGCATATTGACTTTATTTTTCCCGTCATCGGGGAAGAACTCGGCCTCCCTGTGACACTAGGAGTTGTGCTCTGCTATGTATTGATTGCTGTTTGTGGCTGCGGCATTGCTTTGCAAGCGACTAATGTTTTCAATCGTTGCGTGGCTCTTGGGCTTACTGCCATCATAGTAGTTCCGGCAATTCAGAATATCGCAGTCACCACCGCGCTGCTTCCTAATGACGGACTTCCGCTCCCCTTTGTGAGTTACGGCGGCACCAGCCTGATTTTCAGTCTAGCGGCTGTAGGAGTTTTAATTGGGATTCACCGGCGATCGCACATTCAAATGGCCCATGAGTTTCCGCTCAACCAACAAACGCGGCTCGCAGTCCGACTGTGAGTTCAATTGCTCCGCTGAGTCTATTTCCAAATTTTGGAAATTATTCTGAGCGGCAATTTTCATTATTCTGTATCTCCGCCGCTGTTGTCCTTCTGCATCTGTGCCAGCACCGCGGACATATCCTCCAGCTTTTCCCACAACTCCCTCACGACGTAAAACGGAGCACCGCAGCGTGCCACCACCGCTAAGCAGTCGGAGGGCCGTGCATCGAGCTCAATGATCTTGCGCTCCATAATTTCGTTCTCGGCCTCAATGATGAGACGCGCATAGTAAATCTCATCCTCCATCCTCACGATCACTGCTCGCTTCACTTGCGCTCCGAAGCCTTGCAGGGTGAGTAGATACAGATCATGCGTCAGTGGGCGAGTGGGCATTTGGCCATTCAGAGCCATATTGATCGAGGCACCAACGCCCGGATCGATGTAGAACACGATCGATTTCTTGCCGTCTCCTAAGAATACCGCACATCCCGCCTGAGTAGGCAGTAAGGCAATCGGCTCAACGCGGACTAAGTCTCCCATGCGCGAAGCATCGTCAAATGGCAGGTATTTCCAAGGTAAAATAGGATCTTGCACGTTCAGGATCCCAAATCTCCGAAATTTAAGATCTGAATGCATCAACCTTTGATCAATTACCGACTGCAAAGCCGCGGAAAGTAAGCGGAGAACAGCATCAGTGGTATTACTAAATGCCATCGCCCACCTGAAGTTTACTGAAGCGTCCTCTCAAATTGCCGTCGATTGCCTAAAATCGCAATTCGTGAGGTCAAAAGATCGAAATTCACTACCGAAATTGCTCAAACGAGGCATTCCCAGACAGTCATTTTTCGAAAAT
>JBGSUW010000073.1:0-50312 GCA_041753275.1 Akkermansiaceae bacterium
GCCGCCGCCGCCGCCACCATATCCACCGCCACCACCACCACGGCGTTCACCGCCGTAGCCGCCACCGCCACCGCCACCGCCGCCACCGGAACGGAAGCCGCCGGGTTTCGCTTCTTTAGGCTCAGAAGCAGTCACGCGAAGCGCGCGGCCCTGATAGTCGTAGCCATTGAGCGCCTCGATGGAGGCATTCAATTGGCTCTGATCACCGAGTGTCACGAAGGCAAATCCCTTGGATCTGCCAGTTTCGCGGTCGGTGATGATTTTGACCCGTTCAACGGATCCGTATGCGGCGAAGAGGCCAGTAACGTCTTCTTCTGTAGCGGTGTAGGGCAAGTTGCCCACGTAGATGTCCATTTTTGTCTATTCGAATCACGCCATCACATTCAACACTTCCCGAGACCATGGCGTAAGAGACCAGACGAAGTGCGCTCATTTGCCAGGGTGCAAAATGAACGAAGGGTCTTTAGCGTTCGACATGAGGCTTGGCAAGGATAGTTTTTTGATAAATTTTAATTCGATCTTTGAATAAACTTTTTTGACGTGGTTTAGGCCACGGTAATTTCACCGAGGCTCGTAGTTTCGCGAGTCGCGGGTGTTTGACCTTCGTCATATATCGGATAGCCTGAGAAGAGCAACTCATGGAAATGGACGAAACCCCACTCCCAATCACCGCCAGCGCGCCGCTAGAATGGCCTGCAGAGCTAGCGGCGATCTACATCTCGCCCGGCCACGACTACTGGGGCAAGCAAGGTGAAGGCCGCCTGCAACATGGAATCCAGTCTCTGAGTGAGGTGGAATGCGTCGCTGGCAAAGGATTAGTGGGCGACCGCTATTTCGACTATAAGACTGACTACAAAGGACAAGTGACTTTTTTCTCAGCGGAGATTGTGGACCAAGTGCGAGAGCACTTTAAATTACGGAATCTTCCGTCATCTGTTTTCCGGCGAAACCTGATCGTTCGCGGAGTGGATTTGAAGAGCTGGATGGGAAAACGCTTTCTCTTCCAAGGAGTGGAATTTGAAGGCAGCCAAGAATGCCGCCCCTGTTACTGGATGGACCGGGCGATTGCGCCAGGCGGTGAGGATTTTTTAAAAGGTGGCTTCCGCGGCGGACTGAGAGCAAAAGTTCTCAGCAGTGGAATTTTGAAAATCAAAGAGCAATCGCCAACTTAGGTCAGACCCATGACCACCACCGCCAAAGTGGCCGCAGAAATCACGAAGCCCAATAAGGCCATCAATCCGTCATTTGCGACGAGTGAAATCCCAAAGGCCACCAACCCCAGACTTAGGAGAGTTGTGCTCAGTGGCACCAGCTCCGTCATCGGCATTGCTAACGCCATCACCGTGCAGGCCACTGCGATCGCATAAGTAGCGGTTTGACCCGTGAGAATTTCCAATCGGTGCTTCACCACATGATCGATCCATCTGGCTGGCATCCTCACCCATTGACTCGTTGCCATTTTATTGAGGGTTTCACGCTTTGATTTTCGATTCAAAATCCACTTCGGCAGCCAGAAATCGTCGCGACCAAAGAGCAATTGAACCGAAACAATCAAAACAAAAATTCCTAAAATCGTCGCCACTCCTGGGATATCTCCCACCCCTGGCGCCACAGCGATCACTCCCACCAGCAGTAAAATGGGCCCAAACGACCGCCGCCCCACCGCCTCCATCACTTGCTCCATTGAGATCTCCTCATGTTCCTCCGCCACTTTGGCGATGCGATCCAGCAGTTCGTTCAAGCTCTTTGGGGCGCTTTCGCTCTTATCCATTTGCCATCAATCTTGCCCTACCACCCGATGCGTCAAGAAATAGCATCCAAACGCGGTAGAGAATTTTCCTTCTGATCGATCAAGTTGCACTGAAAGCAAATCAGCACGATCATTACAAATGATGATCGAGTCTGATTCTGTAATTTCATTCACCCCGGATTTGGAACCTGAGCCCATTCCATTTGCCGAGAGTCCGGTTAGGCGATTTTTTCGCGATATCGATTCGTCACGAAATTTCGAGGATGGACTGGAGTTTCATGCCGCCGGAGTGGTGATCGCAGCGTCCCCCGAGAGCGAAGGCGATCTGCCTGAAATCACTGTTCTCTATGTTAATCCATTCACCGCCAAAGTGGAAAAACGCAGCCGTAGTTTGGCGGAAGTGATCCTCTACGAATTCCCTCAGGACGATGGAGTGTACTGGCAGCTATGGGAACAAACATACTCCAAGCTCGAGATGCTACTATCCAAACAGTAATTTACATCGAGCCTGACGAGCCATGATTTAAAACAGTTCTCCTTGAGCCGGCGGACTCTTGGTCGGTGCGCTGCCTGGCTTTAAAAAATTAGCTGCTTGTTCGAAATTCAAGATCACCGAAGAAGGGCCGAACTCATTCAGCTCCCGGCTTAAAAACGGCAATACCTGCGAGGAATCCAACACGGCAGGCATTCGATCATGCACCAGTCGCAACACATGATTCGGCTCGGTGGTGATCATTGAAAAACACTCACCGTGTTCCTCATTTAGCTCCCAAATTCCTGCAATCCAAAGCCATTCACCGCCGGGGCGGCAGAAACGGAGTGGAACATTCCGACCGCCCCTCTCCACCCACTCAAAAAACGATGACGCGGGTATGATGCAGCGGCGTTGGGTAAATGCATCTTTCCAAGTGCTTCCATTGAGCTTATCCTCTCGGGAATTGACGATGGTCCGCCATACTAGTTTGTTGCCCTTTACCTTGGGAGCAAAGGACCGACGGAATCCCCAATTCATAACTCTCAATGAGCCGTCCGGTAAAATAACCGGTGCCTGTAACGTCGGGCGGATGATACGTGTTTCATTAATAGCGAGGAGCTCCGCAACAGCCTGTGGGGAAAGATACCCCGGCGTGCTTCCACACCTTTTCCCGACTTCGTAGGCAGTACACATAATAAGAATTTTACAAATATGAAAGTTTAGCTGCGTAGGCGATGATTGCGGAGTTGCTTGACTATGGACCTGCTGCAAAATTCTGAGCGCAATGCGGGTGCCTTTAAAAGCGCGGAATGCGGAATTACACCGGGCAACGACCCGGAAACGCCAATGACGGGAAATCGATGCGTCCTCGGAGACCTACCTAAAACTGTGGAGAATGACGTTTTAACATCAATTTCTCCACCGTTAGAGTGAGGATTCCGGCTAGATATGTAACTAGTTTCTAAGGGCGGGATCATTCTATTTAGCGTGCAATATTATCCGCTGTCCCCAGCCTATGCTCTCAGTTCGGAACTATAGCTGGCAGTTTCACATTTCTACAATCAAACATATTCAATTCCCAAATTACGAATTAGATGATCTTATTTAGATGCCATTGAGGATTCGATCATATATCTTCAGATAATTTGTCATCATATCAATCGGTTGATAGGATTTAGCTGCGGTGCACATAAGCTCCGCGATCGTGCATTCCCTTTCATCATCAGGTGAAGCATAGAATCGCAATGCCTCGTCAATGGCCCAACGAAGGTCTTTTGTGTCATGATTAGCAAATACGATACCGTTTCCTTTTTGATCGAGCGGAATAATGGTGTCACGGAGTCCACCTGTGGAGCGCACGATCGGGATGCTGCCATATCGCAGGGCTATCATTTGAGATAAACCGCAGGGTTCGTATGATGATGGCATCAAGGTAAAGTCTGAAGCGGCAAAACCCATTCTGGAATCTCGTTCTGAAAATCTCCTTAGTGCGACGCGGCGTTCCAATCCGCTACTGGCAACGACACGCTCCAGATCTTCACGCCCAATACCATCGGCGACGAAGACGAACTGTAGTCCCAGCCCCCAGTAATCGACCACGGTTTGGCGCAGGATTTCAGCAAGCAAGCCGCAACCTTTCTGGTGGGGATCGAGTCTTGATGGCCAGAAAATGATCGGAGCGTCTGGGTCAATTTCCAGTCCAAAGTCAGATTGAAGAGCAGACTTATTTGCGAGTTTGCCTTCACGATGAGTCGTCCGATCATATCGAGCAGCTAGAAGGCTATCATCAAGGGGTAGCACGTTAGCAGGGAGTGAGTTAAGAATCCCGTGGGCCCGACCAGTTGAAGCCTTGGCCCTGATGGCACCGACGGCCTCGCGCGACCCGTGAATACCTTCACTCAGTTCTTGTAGAAAACTTGGACTCACCGTATTAACCTCACTGGCACAAAGAATTCCTGAAGCCAGAAGGCTAATGGGATTGCGCTCTCTGGAACTTTCGTAGGATCCGGGGAAATCGTGATAATAAAGTTGCTGCCATAATTGCTGCGATTCGATACCCGCATCTTCTACCTCAGCCAAGGTAGTGGCGCTATCGTGAAGGTTGTGGACCGTGAACAGAGAGGGGATACCCATCACCGCAGCAGCTGCTGGCACTAGGCCTGTCATCCAGTCATGGCAGTGGACCAGATCGGGTTTCACCTGGGGCAAAGTATGTCGAATCACGTGCCGTTGGAAGGCTAGCGCCGCTCGCAAATTGCGGTCTTTCGCGCAATCATATACCGACCGACGATACTCAAATTCGCCATCGTCACATAGATGGAGGTTGTCTGACTTAGCATCAATAACTCCCGGAATGAGCTTGCTGTAATGTGGAATCGCGATGTGCACTTCCATCCCTGCGTCGGAAAGAGAATCGAGCAGAAGCGCTGTTGAATCTCCAAGTCCGCCTGCTTTCACGCAAGGGGATGTTTTGCCATTTCTCGCGAGAAACTCGCTCTCGTTGAGCTCCGGAGTGACCATCAATATCACAGGCCGCCTGCTTTTCGGATAGTGGTTTCTATGCCGTGTTAGCACTCCGTCATTCTGATTGGGTTGTTCCTCGGGCTGGACAGATTGCTCGCTTTGCATTCCGTATAATTTGGAATCTTTGCTACTTTCAGCCGATCCAGATGGGCCGAGCCCATCCGCTAAGGTTGGATCTCTCAAACTTTGGGTATGGAAAAACATCGTAGAATTTATGTAGGTCTATCTATTAGAGGAAACGGAATTTCGAAATATTGCCTGTAACACAAACTTGTTCCAATGGGGTAGAATACTACTTGGCACGTCTTATTTCTTGGCAGCGCTTGAATCCCTCTCGCGGCAGCCTACTATCAAACAATGACGATTTCAGATCTCTCGATGGACACGCCAGGCTGGCGCTGGGACCACTCCTACGCCCGGATGCCGGAAAAATTTTTCAAACTCACCCATCCAGTGCCGGTTCGGAATCCTGGGCTGGTCGTGCTAAATCGTCCGCTGGCGGTTGCGCTGGGGCTCGATCCAAACAATTTGGAGATTCCCGCAGTCTTTGCCGGCAATCAGATTCCCCAAGGGGCGATGCCACTCGCTCAGGCCTACGCTGGCCATCAATTTGGAAATTTCACCAACCTCGGCGATGGCCGGGCGATCTTGCTAGGTGAGCATCTAACTCCAGATGGCAAGCGTTTCGATATCCAGCTCAAAGGCTCGGGACGCACACCATTTTCACGTGGCGGCGATGGCCGGGCCGCGCTCGGACCGATGTTGCGTGAATACATCATCAGTGAGGCCATGCATGCACTTGGCATCCCCACCACCCGCAGCCTTGCCGTGGCCACCACTGGCGAGCAAGTTCCTCGCGGGGAAATGCTGGACGGAGCCGTCCTCACCCGCGTGGCTGCCAGCCACATCCGCGTAGGCACCTTCCAATACGCTGCCGCACTCCAAGATCCCGCGGCGCTTCAAGCGCTAGCAGACTACACTCTTGAACGCCATTTCCCCGAATTCCTAGGTGCGGAATCACGTTACCTAAAATTTTTCCAAGCGGTGATGCAGCGCCAAGCAGCTTTGATTGCCCAATGGTTGCACGTCGGCTTCATCCACGGGGTGATGAATACCGACAACATGGCTCTTTCCGGCGAGACCATCGATTACGGCCCCTGCGCCTTCATGGATGATTACGATCCTGATACCGTTTTCAGCTCGATCGATCGCCAAGGACGCTATTCCTATGGTAATCAACCGTCCATCGCCCGTTGGAACTTGGCCCGCCTCGCTGAGACCTTGTTACCGCTGCTGCACTCAGATCGGAAAATCGCAGTGGAGCTTGCAAATGAGGCGCTTGCTGGATTTGACGATTGTTTCCAAGGTCATTGGCTACGAGGCATGCGGGCCAAGCTAGGATTGATCAGTGAGGAACGAGAAGACGCCGCCCTCATCCAAAGGCTGCTGGATTGGATGCATACCAATCGCCAGGATTTCACCAATACCTTCCGCACACTCAGCCAGCTTGGCGCTCCCAACGAGCCTGCTTTTATCGATGCCGATTTCATGCAATGGCACGAGGCCTGGGCCGCCCGCCTCGCCCGGCAGCCGCAGCCACTCGAAGAAGTGGCCGTCCACATGCTTGCTCACAATCCAGCGGTGATCCCGCGCAATCACTTGGTAGAAGCTGCCCTCACCGCCGCCGCACAGCACCAGGATTTTGCTGTCATGCAACGTCTGCTCAGCGTCCTTGCCCAACCATTTACATCAGATGGAACAGCGGAATTCACCTCTCCCCCATCGCCCAGTGAGCAACCCTATCAAACCTTCTGTGGCACATGATCAAACGGCGCGCTGAACACTGGTTGAACGGGCAATATTTCCTATTTTTAATAAAAATCGATCAAATCGTGGTTTCCAGCAATGTGGCTGGTTGACAAAGCATGGGGGGCTTGACCATTCTGTGAGCCTCGCACCTACGAAAATGTACTTCCGGATGCGCGAAAATCCACCTTAAAAGACTCCCAGCTCAGTGTTTTCCAACGAAGATTATCTTGCCGAACTACTCGCCGAAGCCGGAATGGTGAGCACCGACGAAGTGAACCACGCCCGCAGTGCGGTCTCGGGGAATGAAACGATCGTGGAATATTTATTAGCCAACTCTTCGTTAACTCAAGAGCAGGTGGCACAGACTTTGGCGGCAAATGCCTGCATCCCCTTCCTCCGCTTGGGTGACGTCGTTTTCGATCCCGCTGTGACCCAGACTATCACCGATGAGACGGCAAGACGCTACCGGGTGGTGCCGGTGGAGGATGAGGGACTCTCCCTGACCGTGGCCTTGGCGGATCCGCTGGACTTCGAGGCGCTGGATAGCTTGCCTCACGTCATCGGCCGGGATCTGAATTTCGTCTGCGTCACTCACGCCGATATTCAGGACCATCTGAAAAATTTCTACAGCGGCGGCGATACCGCTGCGGGTGGCCCGGATGGCTTCGATGTCACCAGCGGAGATTCCGAGGCCGGTGGCGAGGGTGGCGATGCTCCGATTATCAAACTGGTCATGCAGACGCTCACGGAGGCATTCCGCTTGCGCGCTTCTGATATCCATATCGAGCCGCTTGAAACTTCAGTGCGGGTGCGCTACCGCCTCGATGGCAAGCTCGTCCACGTGGATACCCACCCGAAGAAGCTTCTCCCCGCCATCATTGCCCGCTTGAAGGTGATGAGCGGCTCCATGTCCATCGCGGAAAAGCGTCTCCCACAGGACGGCCGGATCCAGCTGAAAATGGGCGAAAAGGAAGTGGACCTCCGCGTCTCTTCTGTTCCTTCCAATCATGGAGAATCCATCGTCATGCGGATTTTGGATAAAACCGCCTTGCTGCTAGGCCTTCCCGAACTCGGTTTCTTCTCAGATGACCAAATCGTGTTTGAGCAAATGTTGGGCCTGCCAGACGGCATCGTCCTCGTTACCGGTCCTACGGGATCCGGGAAAACAACGACGCTCTACGCTTGTCTGAACGTCATCAACAAGCCGGATAAAAAAATCATCACCGTGGAAGATCCCGTCGAGTATGAGCTCCCCGGTATCAATCAGGTGATGGTCAAGACAGACATCGGCATGACCTTCGCCGCCGCCCTGCGCGCCATGCTCCGGCAAGCCCCCAACATCATCATGATCGGGGAAATCCGGGACGCGGAGACCGCGAACATCGCCATCAATGCCTCCCTCACCGGCCACTTGGTTTTCTCCACCCTCCACACCAATGACGCGCCATCAGCCGTCGCCCGTCTCGCGGACATCGGCGTGAAGCCATTCCTCATCGCCTCCGCCGTCCGCGCCATCCTCGCCCAGCGGCTTGTCCGGAAACTATGCCCTCACTGTAAGGCCCCTGCCGAACTCACGGAAAAGGAAATGCGCGCTCTTTCCCTGGATGCTTCACGCATGTCCGATGCCACCATCTTCGGCCCCGTCGGTTGCGAAAAGTGCCGCGGCAACGGTTACCGTGGCCGGATGGGTATTTTCGAGCTCTTCATCATCGATGACGAAGTGCGCCAGATGATCAATACCGGCCTTACCACCACCCAGCTCCGCCGCCGCGCCCGCGAGCTCGGCATGCGCACCCTGCGGGAAGATGGCATCCGCAAAGTCCTCGCCGGTCTCACCTCTGGCAGTGAAGTCGTCCACGCCACCATGTCAGACCTGGACTGATCTAAATCCACCCTTTGCTCCCTTTTTAGAAAATCCCTTTTCCTTCGTCCCATGGACAATCAACAGATCATCGAACTCTTCGAATCCCGCGGCCTCATCGATGCCGCACTCTCGCAAGACATCCTTGCCGAGGTAAGCCACAGCGGTAAGGAGATCGCTGAAATTCTTGCCGATTACCAAGTCATCCAATCGCGCGATGACATCTGGCCAGTCGTTGCCTCCGAGCTTGGCGTGAGCATGGTGGATCTGCGAAATTGGACGCCGCCAGAGGCCCTCCTCGCCCTCGTCCCCGCCGGCACCGCCCGCCTCCACGGCGCACTCCCCGTTTCATTCGATGAGACCGGCCTCCACGTCGCCCTTGTCGATCCGCTCAACCCACAAACCCCCGAGGACCTCCGCTTCGCCCTCGGCCGTGAAATCCACGTCGTCGTCGCCCCTGACTACCTCGTCGAGGCCAAGATCAACGAGTGCTACGGCGGCGAAGGCAAGGCCATGGAAGACATCCTCAGCCAGCTGGAAATTGGCACTGGAGATTCCCTCAACACCGCCGACCTCGAATCCGAGGCAAATTCCGCTCCCATCATTCGCTACGTCGATCTGGTCCTCTACCAAGCCATCAAGGAAAAAGCCTCGGACATCCACTTCGAGCCGTTTGAGAAAGATTTTAAAATCCGCTACCGGGTGGACGGTGCGCTTTATGAAATGGCTCCCCCGCCGATTCACCTCGCCCTTCCCATCATTTCTCGCGTCAAGGTCATGTCCAACATGAACATCGCGGAGCGCCGCATCCCGCAAGACGGCCGCATCGTCAAGCAGGTGGGCGACAAGCAAGTGGACATGCGCGTCTCCTCGCTACCCACCCACCACGGCGAGTCCATCGTGCTCCGGGTGCTCGATCGCTCATCGGTCAATTTATCCCTGGAGAACCTCGGCCTCACCGATTACATCTACGAATACATCACCGACACCATCGAGAAGCCAAACGGCATCTTCATCGTCACCGGCCCCACCGGTGCTGGGAAAACCACCACCCTCTACGCCGCGCTTCGCCGCATCAACACCATCGATGCCAAGCTTCTCACCGCAGAAGACCCCGTCGAATACGACATTGACGGCATCATTCAGATCCCGATCAACGAAGCCATCGGTCTCGATTTCCCCCGCGTTCTACGGGCCTTCCTCCGGCAAGACCCGGACCGCATCATGATTGGAGAAATGCGGGACAAGGAAACTGCCACAATCGGCATTCAGGCTGCTCTTACAGGCCACTTGGTGCTATCCACCCTCCATACCAATGACGCGCCAGGTGCCGTCACCCGCCTCGTGGACATGGGCTGCGAGCCATTCCTTGTCGCCGCCTCGCTGGAAGGTATCCTCGCCCAACGGCTTGTCCGCACCATTTGCAAGGAATGCAAGAGCCCCTACGAGCCAAATGAAGCCATCCTCGGCCAGCTCGGCATCTCCACGCATGAACTTGGAGATAAACAATTCTTCACCGGCAATGGCTGCGATGCCTGTGGCCAATCCGGCTACCGCGGCCGCCGCGGCCTCTACGAGTTACTCAACGTCACCGATCCCATCCGCGAGCTCATCACCGCCCGCGCCCCCTCCGTGGTCATCAAGCAAAAAGCCGTAGAGCTGGGTATGAATACCCTGCGTGAAGATGGCCTGCGCAATATTTACCTAGGCGGCACCACCATTGAAGAAGTGCTCAAATACACCTGATTATTGTTCATTTCCCCCCACATCGCTTATCCGTTCTTTACATTTTCTCCTAAAACTCCAAAAACCTCTTCAATATCTATGGCCAATTTCCAATACTCCGCCCTTGATGCCAAAGGTGAGCAAACCACCGGCACCCTCGCCGCCGCAAGCGAGGCTGAAGCGATCCAACAGCTCCGCGCCAAGGGCCTCTACCCCACTCAGATCAATGAAGAGGGTAAAGCCAAGAGCAAAGGCAAGGCAGCTCCCATCAAAGGCAAGGCCAAAGCCAAGGGGCCTTCCCTTGTTAAGGGGAAAACCGGCGCGCGCACCAAGCCTAAGAATCTGATGATCTTCACCCGGCAGCTCGCCACTCTGATTGATTCCGGCTTGCCACTTCTCCGCAGCCTTACCGTTCTGGAAAAACAAGAGCCGGACCCCGGCCTCCGCGCCACCATCAATGCCCTTGCGGAAAACGTGCAAAGCGGCTCCACCTTCTCCGAGTCCCTCGCCCAGCATCCTAAGAGCTTTAACAAACTCTACGTCAACATGGTCAAGGCCGGCGAACTCGGCGGTGTACTCGAAATCGTCCTCAACCGCCTCGCCGAATATCAGGAAAAAGCCCAGAAACTCAAAAATAAAATCGTTTCTGCAATGGTCTATCCGGTGATCGTGATGTTCATTGCCGTTGGTATCCTCGTCTTCCTGATGATCTTCATCGTCCCGAAATTCCGGGAGATGTTTGCTGATGGCGATACCGAGCTCCCAATGATTTCCCAAGTCGTCTTTGGCACCTCTGAGTTCTTCCTGGCCACCGCGATTCCCTTTGTGCCAAACGTGCTCTTCGTCTTCATCGCTTTCATCGTCGGCGTTTTCCTCTTCAACCTCTGGGGTCGCACCACAGGTGGACGGAAGGTCATCGACAATCTGAAACTCAAGATGCCCGTGCTCGGAGATATCCAGCGCAAGAGTGCCGTCTCCAGATTCTCACGCACCCTCGGCACCCTCGTCACTTCCGGTGTGCCAATTCTTCAAGCCCTTAACATTACCCGGGATACCGCCGGTAACGTCGTCATCTCCAGCGCCATCGAGAAGGTCCACGAAGCGGTTAAGGAAGGTGAAACCATCGTCACTCCGCTTCAAGCTTCCGGCGTTTTCCCCAACATGGTCATCTCCATGGTGGATGTGGGCGAAGAAACGGGCCAACTTCCAGAAATGCTCTTGAAGGTAGCAGACGTCTATGATGACGAGGTGGACAACGCGGTCACCGCCCTCACTTCCATCCTCGAGCCCATCATGATCGTCATTCTTGCGTTAATTGTTGGATCAGTTGTATTTGCATTGTTCCTACCATTGATTAAGATGATCTCGACGATGAGCCAGTAGTTTCTGGAAATCTCCGCCGAATCCACAAAATCCTAAGGTCATGAAAAGCAATCCTCGCAAATACTCCCCGGGCTTCACGCTCATCGAGCTGATGTCCGTCATCATCATCATCGTCATCCTCGCCGGCATGGTCATTGGCGGATTAGGTTACGTGAACGAGAAACAAGCACGAAGCAAAGCACAGGTTCAGATCGGTTTACTCTCAAAAGCACTGGAGGAATACAAGCTGGACAGAGGAGAGTATCCTCCTACCCCCAATAAAACAGGGACAGTGATAGCACCGATGGGCACCAAGACCTCTAATATTTTGTTTAAAGCCCTCTATTTCGATTCCGATAACGATAATAAGGGCCCTGACCAAGATAATGATCAAAAAATCTACATTCCCGAACTAGATCCTGTGACTTCCAAGCAAGGCTGGACATTTCTTGAGGGAATTCTCGCTGATACCAAAATAGTGGACCCGTGGGGCAATGAATACTGCTACCGCACTGCAAAATCATCAACTGGGAGTACCAATACCGCCACTCAGAATCCAGACTTTGATCTTTGGTCAATGGGTCCGAATCGCCGAAGTAACCCTGGCGGGACTACTAGTGCTAACAAAATTGATAATCGTGATGATATCTATAATTGAAATCTCACCCTAGTCGCATTTCTATTTTGAAAATACCCGCCACTCCGGCGGGTATTTTTCGATTCACACCACTCTTCTATCGGAGTTGCAAGTCCATCATCCATGCGTCGGCTTCCTCGTGGGATTTAAAGCGCACTCCAAAGTTGCCCTGGCACCAGCCTTTGGACTGCGGTGAGAATCACCGCTTTAGAATTTAAACGATACACGCCGCGTGTGATTTTAAACGGGCGTTTTCTTGCCTTGCAGGCAAGATGATTGAGAGCTGCTGGCAACCGGCATTTGCCAACCACCTTTGCTCTAGAATCTCCCGCCTCAATCAACTCGTTCATTGTTTTTTTTGGCGAGAAACAATTTTCCATCAAGGCGCTTTCCAGTCTTGGAATTCGGTTTTGAGTTGCTGCCTGTATTTGGCCGCTTCATCAGGGTTTTGTTGGCGCTCGAGGGTGTTACTGAGTTTCCAAAGAGCCAAGGGCTTGAGGTCTTTATCGACGCTGAAATTGACGACGTAGATGTAGGCGGCGGCAGCCTTGCCGAGCTCATTTGCCTCCACTTCGAGGTCGCCAAGCAAAATTCGGAGCCCGGCGCTGGTCCGGCCTTGGGGGTTGAGGGCGAGGGCATCGTCCGCAGCTTTGCGGGCTTCTTTGGGGCGCTTGAGGGCGAGTAATGAGCGCCCGAGGTCCAACAAGCCGTCCGCCTTCCAGCCAGGGTTATCCTCTACCGCTAGCACGTTGTTCACAGCGGTGAGGGCACCTTCTGCATCGCCAGTTTCTAAGCGGGCTTTGGCGAGGTAGCGCCAGACTTCTTTGGGTGTCTCGCGCGGTTCTTCTGCGTTTGCGACCAGGCTGAGAAACGCGGTGGCGGATGGATAGTCACCAGAGTTGTAGGCTTGCATGCCGGCCCATTGGAGCGCTTGATCTGGAATGTCTGATTGGTAATTCCCCTTGATGGCGAGATTGATTTCTTCAGTGAGCTTGGTGGGATCTTGCGCGGCGAAGTAGCCTAGAGCGAGGAGGATGCCGGCATGCTTACGGTAGGCATCCGGCCGGAGCTCACGGGCTTTTTCTAAGAATGGGACGGCATTCTTGGCGTTGTTTGATTTCACAAACCCCCAGCCGATCCAGTAATTCGCCTCGGCGGTGACATTGGAATCGAGGTCCTTGGCATTCTTCAAAAGGCCTTGGTAGCGCACGATCATGTCTGCGATATTCGACTCGCTGCGGCGCATCCGCGCGGATTCCAGCCAAGCGAAAGCAATGAGATCTTGCGGATTACCCAGGGCGATGAGGCGATCAAAATCCGCGATGGCTTTGCCCGGCTCAGTCGTCTCGGTGTAGGCTTTGGCGCGTTTTGCCAACGCGGTGGGAACGCGGGTGTCCTCTGGGTAGCTGGCGATAAACTCAGAAAGCGAGCGGATGGCCCCTTGGTAATCTCCAGCTTCGGCAAGGCACCAGCCGCGTTGGTAAAGGAGCCCGGGCCTATCCTTCTCACTCACGAGAGTCGCATCGATTTCCGCATACACCTTTGCGGCCTTGGCCGTTTCCTTATTGGCGAAGAGAGTCGCTGCCTTCATCAGTAATGCGGTGTGGATGCGCGGGTCCTGCGGGCGGGACTTGCGGTAGAGTTGAAGGAAGGCATCAACTTGATCCGGCACGTGGCGGCCCTCAATTTGAAAGAAGCAAAGAAGCCGGTAATACGACGCTTGGAAGGCGAGTTCTTTCTCAGGTTTTACGACTTTCTCCACATCGCGAAAGAGCGAGAGGGCCTCGCTGGGCTGCTTAAGCCGCATATAGGCACGAGCGGCAATCATGAGGCGCTCGGCTTCCTTTTCCCCAATGGCCTTGGTGATACTGCGGCGGAAAATTTCGATCACTTCGCGGTATTCCTTTTTCGCAAAATGATTCGCCATCAGCGCCGTCTGAGCATCCGGGCGGAATTCGGTCATGCCCTCGGTGGTGAGGATGAGCTGAAGGTATTTTTCCGCAAGATCTGGCTGCTCAAGCTTGGTGGCGGTGAGTGCTGCCTGGAGCGCTGCCTCACCCCGGAACTTGGCGGTGTAGGGACCATCAACGACTTGCTCGAAGTAGCCGAGCGCTTCTTGGAATTTCCCGTCTTTGAGCAAAATCTCACCAAGGGCGATCTTGGACTGCGGGGCGAAAAGGGCACCAGCCGGATCCTCGATGACTTTTCTAAATGCACCGATGGCCTCGCGGTCACGCCCTAGAAGCCGATAGCAATTTCCTGCAAAATAATTCCCGCGAGGCCGGTCTTCCGGCTTGGCGGCATTGGCAGCGTAGCGCTCAAATAACGGCGCGGCGAAGGCATACTCGGTCTTGTTGTAATGATCTGCGGCGAGGGTGTAGGCGGCGGCGGCGGCCCATTTTCCTTTGCCATAGCGGTTAAGGAGTGTGCTGAAAACGCGCTTCCCATCATTGATTCTACCGGATTGGTAATAACTATTCCCAAGGAACCAGTGGGCCATCTCCGCATTGGGGTGATCGGAGAAATTATCGATGTAATTTTCAAATAGCACAGCGGCGCGTTGGTAGAATTCCAAGCGATTCTCCAGCACGGTGCTTGCCTGAGCGGCATCATAGAGGTTCTTCGCGCGGAGGAAGAAGTCGTTCCCTTGATTGGCCGCTAGCGCGGGATCGACGGCTTCGGCCCGCGGTACTTGGGCAAGTAGCGGGCTGGTGGCGAGGAGCAGAGTGGCGAGCGCGTGTTTCAAAGTTTAGAAGATTGAGGAAAAATTTTCCGGGGAGGAAGCGGAGCGATTTATTCGGTGGGGGCGGGACGCTGGGTGGCGAAGGAAATGTTCCAGATGCCGGATTTCTGACAGACATCGATGACTTCGACGATGCGCTGGTAGGGAACCGCACCATCACCGCGGATGCGCACGGGTTGATTTTTATAAACCTGGGCAATGGCGGCGAGTTTAGTGCTGAGTTTGGCAAGGTCCACGGTGATGGAGTCCACCCGAATGGAGCCATCTGCGAGGATATTGATGATAATTTCTCCGCGTTGGCGGGTGGGATCCGCACCTTCCTGGGCGGTGGGAACGGAGACGTTGAGCTCGGTTTCGGATTTGCTGTATTGCCAGCTGACGATGAAGAAACAAAGAAGCAGCAGCAGGATATCGATCATCGGAGCCAATTGCAGGGCAATCGGAGGCGGTGGACTTTTAGAAAATTTCATCCTGACGCTGGTTTAAATTCCGTGGAGATCAGGCCGTTCACCCGCGTGCGACGAGGGCACAGGCATCGCGTAATCCTCCCGCACGCGCTGCGCTGGATGTGAGTATGGTTGGGAGGGCGGCTGCTGGCGCTCGAACTGGGCGTGAAGCACAGCCATCAGGTGAGTGGCGGCGGCCTCCATTTCAGACACATACTTCTGCACCCTCCCGCGGAAAATTGCATAAAATACGAATGCCGGAATGCTGATGGCGAGACCTCCCGCAGTGGCGATCAACGCTTCGGAAACCCCCTCGGCGAGGCCCATTTGCTTCACTCCGGCGACCTCGCCGGACGAGATTTCCAGGAATGCCTTGATCATGCCGATCACAGTTCCTAGCAGGCCCACCATCGGCGCGATGGACCCGATGTCCGCAAGGTAGTTGATCCGTGAGGAAAGGATTCCAGCTTGGCGGGAGCCCTCTGCCTGGGCGACTTCGCGGACGTTATCAAACGAAGAAGTTGGATTATTGGTGATGAAATCGATGGTTTTCTGAGTGATGCGCGCCATGCACTCATTCCGGCGCATACTGAAATTGGAAAGCCCGGTGTAATCACGCTTCCGGATCATATTTTCCGCGGTGCCCATGAAGCGGTCACTGACGATCGCATTGCGGCGGATAGTCAGGAAAAATAGCAGGATCAGCAATACCGTGACCACAGACATCAGGGCCAGCGGGTACATCATCGGCCCGCCTTTGACTAAGATTTCAAGGAAGTCCATTTCCGTAGCGGCGGCGGGGGCCTCGGCAGCGTGGGCCATGATCGCAGATAGCAACAGGCCTGCGGACGTCAAAGAGAAGCGCTTCATAGAGATGTCGAAAGTTTAATGATGTCTGCCCGCAAAGCAAGCCCCGCATGATGGGCCACACCTACGGGGATTTTTGAAGTAAAATTACACGCTGGCGTTCCAGTTCGGCGCAACTGGTTTTCATGACTCAAAAAGTCACCGGTTGACGATGTTGCCCTTGAGTTCGCTCCAAATGTAAACCGCGTCCCCAGCTCTCTCCTCACGGGTTTCCCACATGAACCAACCAAGCGCCTCATTCCAGAAAAGATCATAGAAGACAAGCCGGCGAGATTTCAACGATCCATCTCTCACAGAATGGATGGCTGCGACGCGGCGGGCGTGTTTCACCTCGAATCCATCACCGCACTTCGCGCTGCCATCGACGATGAAGGGAATCTCAATCGCGTTCACAGGGACATTTGCCTTAAGCGAAATCAGCCGCACCGCCTCTTTGGGAGCGAGCTCGGCGGTCGGCTCCGCAGCGATTGCAGTGGCTGAGACCCATACGCAAACTCCCAGGATCGAAAGAATTGAATTTCTCATTCTAGTGAAACGGCTGCAGGCGCTCATCGATTCAAATCATTTCGATGATTTCCCAAGTGAACGCTTTATTCATCTCTCTTCTTTTTTGCTCATATTGTTCTGGACCAACCTGATTCCGCCGCAAGCATCGGGCGGATAAATCCTTTGTCCCATTTGCGGAGCGATACTTCAACGAATTATGAACTTCCATGTTTCACCCCAGGGCGATGACGCCAACGACGGTCTATGTGCCTCGAGCCCATGGGCCACCCTCGCGGGTGCCCGCGATGCGCTTCGCAAGCTCCGTGCGGATGGTAAACTCACTGGACATGCCAACGTCATGGTGGCGAAGGGAACGTATCATTTGGCAGAATCCATCGCTTTCAGCCCGCAGGATAGCGATACTACTTTCGCCGCCGCGCCGGGGGCTTCACCTGTGATCGATGGCGGCCGCGAGCTGACCGGATGGACCGAGACCACCCACGGCAAGCGCCGCGCTTGGACGCTGGATCTGCCGGAAGTCACCAGCGGCCATCTTTATTTCCGCTCATTGTTCGTGGCGGGGAAACGCCGCCCTCGTGCCCGCTACCCAAAGTTTTCTCCCGACATCCACGGCGCGGAAAATACCCACCGCATCGGCGCCATGCGCTTCCCCGAGAAGCGCGATCTTTTTGCGGGGGATCACATGTTCAAGCCCGCCGAGGGGGACATTCAAGATTGGCCTAGCCTACCCGATGCGGAGGTCGTGCTGCTCCACTATTGGGTGGAAACCCGAATGCCGAATCCGCGTTTCAATCCTACCACTGGCTGGGTGGGCTTTTCGCGCCGCTCGGTCTTCAACCTCTACGAATCTTTCAATCCGAAACTCGCGCGCTATTACATCGATAATTTGTTCGAAGCGCTCACCGAGCCGGGCGAATGGTATCTGGATCGCATCTCCGGTCGGCTTACGTATTTGCCGCTGCCTGGCGAAAAAATTTCCAACACCACCGTCACGATCCCGCTGATCACGCGCTTCATCGAGGTCACTGGCAATGCTTTCAATCGTGGCTCCGAGGTGGGTGATCCGCTGGGCATGCGTCCAGTGGCAAATCTCGCTTTCGAGGGCCTCACTTTCCGCCATAGTGATTGGTATCAGCCATCTTCCGAGATGCTGCCGCACGATGCCACCGCAGCCGCCGGAATTACTGATATCCCCCTTGGTAGCGCCCCACAATCCGCCGCGCACGTTCCAGCGGTCATCCATTTTCAGTGGGCCCGGAAGTGCCGCTTCGAGGGTAACACGGTCGAACACACCGGCTTCACCGCAATCGAGATCGGCAATGGCTGCCGGGAAATTGAGATTTATCACAACACCTTGCAACATCTCGGCGGCGGCGGGATTAAAATCGGCGGCAGCGAGCTGGACGGCCCGCCCTGTGACCGCACCGGCCACATCCGTTTCACCGATAACACGGTGCGCCACGTCGGCCGGGTGTTTCATCAAAGTTGTGGCGTTTTACTCACCCACGCCTTCGATTGTGATCTCGTCCACAACGAGATCGCCCACACTTGCTACACGGGTATTTCCTGCGGTTGGTCATGGGGCTACCGAGAATCGATCACTCGCAACAATCGCATCGAAAATAATCACATCCACGACATTTGCGAAGGCGTACTGAGTGACAACGGCGCGATTTATCTTCTTGGCGTTCAGCCTGGCACGGTGGTCCGTGGCAACCACATCCATCACGTCACTGCGGCAGACTACGGCGGCTGGGGGATCTATCCTGACGAGGGTTGCTCACACGTCGTCTTCGACCACAACTGGATCCACGACACCCAAGGCAGTTGCTTCTCCATTCACTTTGCTCGCGAGCTGGTAGTTCGCAACAACGTCTTCGCCCGTGCGGGGGATTCTTTTGTGGGAGTCAGTCGCGTTGAGGAACACATCGCTGCAAATTTCAGCCACAACCTATTTTTAGGTCCGGCAAAGGCTCTCTATTCCGGCGCTTACCGGGGTGACATTCGCAACGCTCTCGAAACCGATGCAAACATCATCGGCTTCGATCCCAAAGATGTGCCACCCTGCACCCATGCGGACTACCGGAAGGACGTCCCAAAAAGGATCACTTTCACCCAATGGCGGACTGCGGGAAATGACCGGGTTTCATGGGTCGCTCCGATTAAATTTGTAGAATCCGACACCAACTTCACACTTCCTAAAAATTCGCCCGCTCTGAAGGCTGGCTTCCGTCCCTACGATTGGTCGGTGTGCGGACCTCGTGCGCCCCGTTCCAAGATGATTTCATAGTTAGATTCTCATTTTGTAATCCGCATGCAAGCCACCACTCTCAGTCCGGATTGGACCGCATCGCCCACCCCGTTCCGCCACACTTGGGCGCCAATTGGCAACATCGATCAGTTTCGCTGGCTCTCTCGGGCGGATGTGCAGCGTCAGCTCGCCATGGCCCGTGATGAGCTCGGTATCCGCCACGTGCGTGCCTGCGCCATGTTCTCACCCGAGCTGGCGGTTTGGGATTACAATCTCGAGGATTGGCGGAAACCGGCTGAAGAGAAATCCAAACAACCCAATTGGCAGCTCATCGATCTCTCAATCGAAGCACTGCTCGATCTTGGCTTAAAACCGATCTACACCCCCTGCTTCACACCCGTCGGCATGTCAGATGATCCTACCACCTGTTGGCCGGATAAAAATTCGACTGGCATGCCTCGCGATCTTGCTCAATGGCAGGAATTCGTCGCCGGCGCACTCCGCCATCACCTTGCCCGCTACGGCCGCGACGAATTGCGTTCTTGGTATTTTGAGGTCTGGAATGAACCCAACCTTAAAGGCTGCTTCTTCGGCGGCACCCGCGAGGAGTTTTTCCAACTTTGGGACGCCACTTGGCATGCCTTCAAATCCGTCGATCCCGAACTCCGGCTCGGTGGCCCATCCACCGCCCGCGCCGAATGGATCCCTGAATTCCTCGACTGGACGGAAAAAAATGGCACCCGCCCCGACTACCTCATCACCCACGTTTACAACAACGATTCCGAGGGCGAGCCGCTCTCCCCCTTCGACGGTCCAGCTTCCCACAAGGTCAAGGATTCACCGCATTTCGCCAGCGGCGTCATCCGTGGCACCCGCAACGAAGTCGAACGCCGTGGCTACACTGGCGAGGTCCACTGGAATGAATGGGGCCGCTCATGGTTCCTTCACGATCCGCTCAAAGAAACCGCGCTCGAAGCCGCTTTCATCGTCAAAACCATGGCTGAAGTCTCGCAAGATGCGGATGCCTTCGCCTTCTGGTGCCTCTCAGATATTTACAACCAAGGCGGATTCCAATCCTCAGAATTTCATGCAAATTACGGACTCCTGAGTCTCCACGGCCTGCGCAAACCCGGATGGTTCGCCCATGTTTTACTCCAGCAGCTCGGAGTGTGCCGCGTGCCCGTCACTGGCGGCGACGAGCTCCTCGGCGCGGTGGCCACTCGTGACGGAGCTTGCTCCAAGGTGTTGGTTTACGCCTATCCTCAGAAACACGATGCCGCGCCAGAAAACGTCCAAGTGCGCATCGCCCTTGCTCCCGGGGGCCACACCCCACGCCTCATCCGCCTCGGTGCCGATGAAAATAATATCATCTCCAAATGGCGCACACTCGGTGCTCCGGCTTACCCCACACCGCTACAATTGGCTGAGCTCCGCGCCGCAAACGTGCTTCAGACCGCGGAAGATTTCCACATTGAGAACGGCCATGCGGTATTCACCATGGAGCGCCCGGGAGTCGCGCTGTTAGAATTTTGACAACTGCCTCCCAATCCCCTTCTGAATTATCATGCAAAATCCAATTCCTACGCCTTCCACTGGCACCCACCGTCCCCACGAGACCGCTCTTGAGGATAAAGTGCCCAAACGCGAAAAAATGCTCTACGGGATGGGGGGGCCCTCCCTTGGCTTGGTGGATCAGATTATCCAGTACCAAGTGCAGCAGGTGCTAGTCTATGGACTCGGCATGTCGCCCGCTCTTAACGGGATCATCATCATGATCTTCCGCATCTGGGATGCACTCACTGATCCCATCATGGGCTGGGTCTCGGACAATACGCGCTCTCGTTTTGGCCGCCGCCGTCCATATATGTTCGTCGGTTGCTTGTGTATGGCCCTCACGCTGCCATTCGTTTGGCGTTTTAATGAAAACTGGGAAATGATGTGGATCGCCGTCTGGTTCGTCGGCTTCGGCATCATCATGTCCACCTTCACGACGCTCTTCAACATCCCCTATCAGACGTTGAAAATGGAGATGACGCCAGATTACAACGAGCGCACCAGCGTCAATGTCTATTCCGGCATCATCGCTTGCATCTTCGGATTTCTCAGCCCATGGGTCTGGAAACTCACCCAACAACCCCTCATCACCGGACAGATGCCGGGCGAAGAACCCAATACCCTGCTGGGCATTCGCAATATCGCGATCATCTTCGGCGTGCTGGTGCTCATCCTTGGGATGATCCCGACCTTCGCCTGTAAGGAACGCTACTATGCCCAAGCCTCGAAGCAAAAGAAGGAACCCTTGTTGAAAAGTCTGCGCCTGACTCTCAAAAGCAGGCCCTTCCTGATGATGCTCGGGATCATTTTCACCATGAATCTCGAAGGCTTGGTAACGGGCATGGGCGGTTACATTTCTCTCTACTATGTGTTTGGTGGGAACAAAGTATTCGCAGCCACATTCGGCGGCATTGCCGGAACGCTCGGCGGTATACTAGGGATGTTAAGCATTCCCCTATTCGGCTGGCTGGCCACTCGCTATGGCAAAGAACGTTCTCTGCTCATCGTCATGGCCAGTCACGTCGTCATCGCAGGCAGCATCTGGTTTTGCTACAATCCCAAATACCCATGGTTGGCGATTGTTCCTGCATTGGTTAATGGCATTCTGATTTCCGGCCTTTGGACCGTCGTCCCCGCAATGAAGGCCGACATCGTTGACGACGACGAAGTCAAAACCGGAGAGCGCCGTGAAGGATCGTTCGAGTCGATGTTCTCGTGGTTTCAAAAATTTACCGGCACGATTTTCGCCGGAGTTTCCGGATTCATCGTCATCGCCGTTGGATTTGAAATCGAGTTGGGGACGAACCAACACGCCGGCACCTTCACCCGGATGATCTTGATCATGTCCCTCATCCCCATGGCCCTCGGAGCCTTCCAGTGCTACCTGATCTTTAAATGGCCACTCACTTCCAGACGGATGGAAGAAATCCGCCAAACACTCGAAGCGCGGCGAGGCAAGATCAATATGGCCAGTGGTGGTATCGCAACTGACTGATTTCATCCAACAACCTCTTTCAAAACTATGCTCAACATTGATTCACTCAGCCCCGGAACTCCCCTTAAGCGCCCTTGGAAAAACGGCATCGCCGTGGGCCGCGCCTACGATCTCACTCGCACCGATTTGCTTGAGCATCTTGGCTGGTTGCAACGTGAAGTCGGCTTCCGCACTTGCCGGTTTCACGCGCTTTTCCATGATGATATGGCCGTGGTCCGCCGCCGCCGCGATGGCTCATTAGTCTATCAATGGCACCACATTGATAAAATTTACGATTCCCTGCTCGCGCTCGGGCTCAAGCCATTCGTCGAGCTTAACCCTATGCCGGCCGCCCTAGCCTCCGGGCCGGACACGATGTTCCACTACCAAATGAATATCACCCCGCCGCGCGTCTGGAGTGAATGGCAGGATCTGGTGGCCGCATTTACCCTCCATTGCGTAGAACGCTACGGCCTCGCCGAAGTCCGCACCTGGCACTTCGAGGTCTGGAACGAGCCGAATCTTTCCGGCTTCTGGTCCGGCACCAAGGAGGACTATTTTCAACTCTATGCCCACGCCGCCCGCGGCGTGAAATCCGTGGATGCGGAATTAAAAATCGGCGGGCCTGCTTCGTCGAAGGCGCATTGGATCGACGATTTGATCGAATTTTGTGTAGCGGAAAGCGTGCCACTCGATTTCATCAGCACCCATCTCTATCCGCAGGATGAATTTGTGGAGTTTACCAATCGCGAAGACAGTCCACACGAGCTTGGGCAGTTTTTCCAAGATACCGTGCGTGGCGCCAAGGAGACCATTATGGCCTCTAAAATGCCGAATCTTCCGATCCATTGGACTGAGTGGAACACCCAGCTGGCCACCTCGTCTGAGGATGTCACATGGGGAGAAAATCGCCACGTCGATAGCCTTCACGGCGGCTCATTTGTCGCGCGCCAGATGGTAGAACTCGATGATGCGGCCGAGACATTTACCTACTGGGTGGCCAGCGATATTTTTGAAGAAGGCCCCATTCCCAGCACGCCTTTCAGCCGCACGTATGGACTTCTCACCATTCACGGCTTACCCAAAGCAGCGGCAAACGCCTTCCGCTTCCTTGAAAAGCTTCGTGGTCCCCGCCTCGCGCTCGAAACTTCCGATTTACCACCATTCTGCGGTGCCGTGGCCACTCAAGAGGGCAACGCCATTCACGCTTTACTGTGGAATGATGTCCCGCCGGAAGTCACCGCGCCCGTGACATGGCAGGAGAACATACAAATCCAAGTTCCGGAATCTTTAGGCAAGCAATGGCTCTTCACCACCAGCCAGATTCGCACGGGCGCAGGCAGTTCATTTGAAACATGGGAGGCCATTGGCAAGCCGATCCACCTTAGCCCCGCGCAATTGAGCATGTTGCGCATGCAGTCCGAGCCGGCCGCAGCCGCCTGTCTAGTCAGTGCAAAAGACGGCCTGATCGAAGTGCCCGCCACCCTTGCTGCAAATGAAGTGCTGCATTTTGAGCTCCGTCCATGCGAACCCGTCGCCGGAGAAAAGAGCGAACTATTGTCCCCGGCAGAAAATGCAAAAATCGAAGCTCAGCTCGGCGAAAAGTCTCGCGATTGATCTTCTATGAACCTTCCGCGCAATTCCAAATTACTTTTCATCGGTGATTCCATCACGGATTGCAATCGCGGCCCATCGGGCGAAGCGTGTGCATGGGAGCCAAACGTCGGTCTTGGCCTTGGCTATGTGAGCCAAATAAACGCATGGCTACACGCTGCTCACCCGGAGTCTGCTATACGAGTGGTAAATCAGGGAATTTCAGGAAATACCATCCGCGATCTTGCTGCGCGTTGGGACAAGGATGTCATCGCACACCGGCCCGATACGCTGTGCATCATGATCGGCATCAATGATGTGTGGCGGCAGTTTGATTCGCCGCTTCGCCCGGAAATCGCTGTGGATCCAGCAGAGTATCGCGAAACTCTGGCTAAGCTGGTGGCCAGTGCAGGCTCCATCGCTCAGTCCATCCATCTCGCCACCCCGTATTTCATCGAGCCAAATCGCAGTGATGCAATGCGCGCCCGCATGGATGAATACGGCACCATCGTCCGCGAAGTTGCTATGGCCTCAGGGGCTTCGTTCATCGATACCCAAGCAGCCTTTGACCAAGTCCTCAATCACGTTCACCCTGCCGCGCTGGCATGGGATCGCATCCATCCCAGCCCAGCCGGCCACATGGTCATCGCGCGCGCATTTCTTACCTCCTTCGGCTGCATCTAAATTTTAAAAAATCGAAATCACATGTCACACCCTATCGAAACTCACCAACGCCAAATCCACCTAGATTTCCACACTTCCCAGCATATTGCCGGGATCGCTGCGGACTTTGATGCCAAGGAATTCGCCGCCACCATGAAGCGCGCCCACGTCAATAGCGTGACCACCTTCGGCAAATGCCACCATGGCTACACCTATTATCCCACCAAGGTCGGGACCATCCATCCTGAGCTCGTGCCATCCGGCCGTGACCTGCTGGGCGAGCAAATCGAAGCGCTTCACCGTGAAGGCATCCGTGCACCGATTTATCTGACTGTGGGTTGGGACGCACTGCTTACCGCACAGCACCCCGAATGGCGGACCATGTTTAAAAACGGCCTGTTTGGCGATTGGAACACGGGCCACCCCGGCCAATGGGCATTTGTAAACTGGCTGCACCCGGAATTCCAACAACACCTTGAGGATCTCACCAGCGAGGTGCTCGAGCGTTACGGCAAAGAGGTGGACGGATTTTTCTATGATATCTGCTTTTTTCCCAAAGGTGCCTGCTGGTCAGCCGAATCACTGAAATTCCGCAATGCTCACGACTTGCTCGATGATTCACTCGCTGGCCACGAGCGCTTCATGGCCAAGGCTCACGAAACATTTTCCAAACGTTACTGGGATGTCATCCGCGCCGCGCAGCCTGAGGCCACGGTGTTTTTCAATGCTGGCACCGATACCTTCCTCGAGTCCGGACTCGGTGGCCGGGCCCGCTATGAAAATATGAGTCACATGGAAATCGAGTCGCTGCCATCCGGCTTCTGGGGTTACTACCATTTTCCGCGCCTCGCCCGTTCCACCAGCCACTGGGGTAAACCATGGCTCGCGATGACTGGCCGCTTCCAAACATTGTGGGGCGACTTCGGTGGAATCAAGCCGCAGCCAGCCCTCGAATTCGAGTGCTTCCGCCCCCAAGCTCTAGGCGGAGGCAACTCTGTCGGGGATCAATTGCCACCTCGCGGCGTGCTTGACCCGGCGGCCTACGATCTGATTGGTGCCGTTTACGGCCAGATTGCCGCGGCGGAGCCATTTTACCAAGGATCTGAGTCGCTGGTGCAAGTGGGCATCGCAACGAGCGGCACTCCCGGGATCGATGGTGATGAAACGGCAAAGTCCGACGAAGGCGCGATCCAAATGTGCGAAGAAGCTCATTATGAATGCAGTTTACTGGATGCTGGCAATACCCTCGATGGGCTTGAACTCGTCATCCTCACCGATTCCACCACGCTCACTCCAGATTTCGTGGAAAAGCTGCGTAAATTCTATCAAGCTGGCGGAAAATTACTCATTTCGCATAAAGGTGGCTGCGATGCCTCAGGAAAATGGGCGCTCGATTTCCTACCCGTGGAAATTCTCGGCGAAGTGGCAGAATACCCGAGCTTCTGGCGCACCAGTGAGTCCTTTTCGCCTGCTCTCGCCCGCACAGACCGGGTCTTCTACGAGCAAGGATTAATCCTTGCCGCACCTGGCTGCGAAATGCTGGTGGAGCGCGTTCTCCCCTATTTCAAACGCAATGACGTGCTCTATTGCTCGCATTTGCAAAGTCCACCCCGCCCTGAAGGCAGCGGCCAGCCAGCGGTAATCGCCGGCGAACGCTTCGTCATCTTCGCTGATCCGATTTTCCGCGAATACCGTCAAGCGGGTAACATCGCCGCCCGTGATGCTTGGAAGCTCGCAATGCAGCGCCTCATCGGCCCGGCTCCGTTTGGCCATGGCCTCGCGTCCACCATTCAGATCTACCCTCGCCGCCGTGGGCAAGACCTCATCCTTTCGCTACTCCACTACATTCCGGTGCGTAAGGCGCTTAACATCGATATGATCGAGGAGCGCTCATCGTTTGCTGGTGAGGTTTTATCCTTACCCGCAGCGGCCCAAGAAGCGCGCATCTTCGGCGGGGAAGCACTCGCCCGCGATGACGACGGAGGATTCATTCTCCCAGTCACTGCTAGGGGCCGGCTATTGGTGGAAGTTCCTAGGTTTTTTAATGGGAAATAATCAGTCCCAAATGATCCCAGCGTCCGCAGACATCGTCAGAGAACACTGGCCGGTCGAAATTGAAAAATCTCTAAATCTCTACCTTGGCACTGGGCGCTGTGGCGGATGTTTTGATTCCTACGGCCTGCAACATCAATCGGATGCTGATCCGTCTTCCACCCGAGTAAGCAACACTCGCCTTATCCACGCCGATGTCTGGCATCGTGGGACACATGGTCTTGATAATCAAACGCCGCTCACCCGGATCGTCTGGTCCGAACCACCCGCTGCGCCCCAAAACTACCGCCAACACCTGCACCTCGCGGATGTCAGTTTGACCACCGACTTCGAAGGTTTGGATTTTAAATATACGTTGGTCAACCGCACCAGCCCAGCCGAGGCGGACCGGGATTTGATCCGCTTCGATATTCGCTGGGAAGGTGCGAAGCGGCCGGTGCAGCTCAATCAATTGTGGATTCTTCCGCTCGGTCGCCAGCCGGACGAGCCCACCCGGACCGCCTATGCCAAGCGCCGAATCGTGTGCTCCAGCGAGCGCGATGGTCAGCGCCACCCCGGCATCCCCACCGGATTCTACGACGGCTGGACCTTGTTTGCCTTTCTCCTTTCCGCCGCCACTCTCGGAGCCGCCGTGGGTCACGCTCACGAGATCCGCGAAATGATTCCATCAAGACTGATAGATCCAGATTACATCACCGTATACGAGTCCTCCGGATTCTGGAAACCTTACTACACCACCAGTATGGGTCTGTTCATGCAGGCCGCCCGCAAGTTTTCCGAGACCCGCCACGCAGGCTAAATTTTCCCAGTGTTCCGCCACCCATCAATCTTTGTTTTGCCAATCCGCACTTGGTGTTTATAACCCCACCTCTACCGATCTATGTTCATTATCGAGACCCAGCATAAAAAAATCCCATGGCGGTGGATCATTCTGATCAACATCATCAGTTCTACGAGGATCTTAGTTCTCTTCGCTTCCGGCAGCATGATCTTCACGATGAAGAAGTTCATCGACTCGCCAGCGATTATTAATTCAATCTCAAGTCTCGATATTGTCTTCAATCTGTTAATCGCGGCGCCATGCCTTTATTATAGCGACCGGATCTGGACCCGCTTCGGTAGGCGAAAGCCATTTATTGTTGTCTCCTTTTTGATGCTGGCAGTTGTGCTGCTATTACTGCCGCTGGCCTCGAGCGCCATTCCCATGGGCGTGATCGTGGTGCTATGGCTGATATTTTGGGACGTCGGCGCCACCTTTGATGCCTTGTTAATGGAAATCGTGCCTCCTGATCAACGCGGGCGATCCTCCGCCATCGGAGCATGGATGTTTAATGGAATTATCATCCTTTCCGCTGTGGTCATCGGCGGGCGCTTTGATGATGTTTTTCACAGTGCGGGGATTACGCTTTCGGGTGAGGCACTGATCTATTGGTGGGGAGTGGCGTGCGTGATTTTCTGCACTCTCATGATCGCATTTTTCATCCGTGAGCGCAAGCCCACCGGCCCGCCACCCGAGGATCATGGGGGGGGCATTAAAGGGGCGATGAAAAGCCTGTTTGCCGAGAAATCGCTGTGGCCGGTTTACCTCTTGGCCTTTTCTGTCGTCCTCATGCAGACCGGTCTAGGAGCCATCGATCCCCTGCTGATGACGGAGCAATGGGGATACTCCAAGCAAGACATGGGAACCAATGTCTTCGTCGGCGGGATGATTAACATGTTCCTCATCATCCCGCTCATCGGCGTCTTTGCGGATAAGGTCAACCGATTGAAAATGTTCGGCTTTGGCGTGGCAGGATCTCTTTTCTTTCAGATTCTATACTATGTTTACATCCAGTTCGTTCTCCCAGACCGGCGTCCAAGCATTGCCGAGATGATCCTATTTGGTCAAATGATGTCAATGGTCGGCCAACTCTCAGGCATCGCACTGCAACCCCTAATGTTCGAGTTCATTCCGCGCGATCAAATGGGCACCGCCCAAGCCGGGCTGAATTTCGTCCGCAGTGTCACTCGCATGCTTACTCTCAACGGCATCGGTATATGGGTGACGACGTATTCGAAATGGTTCATGCCCGAGGGAACCTATGATTACTTTAGCGGCTACCTTTTCATGATCCTGATGAACATGATCGGTTGCGGGTTCCTCGTTTACTTCGGACGGCAAGTCCGCCGAGGTATTATCAAGCCAGTCGGAGCCATCGATTTTGGATCTGAAGATGATGCACCCGCCCTGCCCGGCAATTCCGTACCCAAAGCATGAAGCGTATTATCCAACTTTCTATCTTTCCGATCATCGGGATCCTCTTCATTTTCGCAGCCTACTTGTGGGGTAAACGAGAACTCACACTTAGATTCCAAGGTGAACCCACCACCGGCAAAGTCATCGGTATGGTGCTTGAGCGGAAGGACCATTCAGACTTACTCACCGCTCTAGATACCCAACTTGTATTCACCCTCGCCAATGGCGACCGAATCGAGGCCATCTTCCATAATTACAAGTTGGTTACGGGCACCTATCAGTCGGCCGGGGACACTGAGAACAGAATTCTCACCGCAGCAGACCTAGACCCCAAGACGACAGCCACCGGCGGGCCGCTCAGCGTGACACTCCGCCAAACGATCGACGACGCGATGCGTGGTGATGGAGCAAGAACGCAGTGGGCACTTCAGCGCGAAACTCGGCTCACAAATGATCCGAAGCGTGTCGTCACCATCGATAAGACAGAAACCGTGCGAGGCTACTTCAATATGAAATCCGTGCCCGTGCTGATGGAATTGAAAGACGGGGAAATCCACTTCGATCCCACTTTACCGGGCTCTCCAACTTCCGGCACTGTGGTCATCCGCGCTGTATTTGATATGACAGATCCGGCCGCCGTGCGGGCAAGGAAAGGCGATGCACTCACGATCTACCAATATCTGATCAACGGCGAAGAACATACTCCGCATAGCAGGGATGTTTTCATCAATGCGGAGCCTTACACCACGGTCTTCATCCCCGTGTTTTCCTTTGAAGCAAACGGGATCCAAGTCGCGCGGTTATCCCACATCGGTCGCCATGGCGGACCCACCTTGGCACTCCGCCTATTCGAGGCATGTAAAGTATTTTATGACCCAGAAAATCCGACTGAAGCCGTCGTCATTGCCGATCCCGGATCAATCGATGGCGATTGGCTTGCATGGTTCAGCCGCTTTTGTGAAGGAGTCTTTGGCCAATGGGGCAGTACTGCACTGATGGCATTGGCGGGGCTGGGCTTCATGCTTGTAGGATTGATCACCATCTCTCTTGCCATCGTGCCGTCGAAAGCACTCTCCGAGGCGAACTGACCAACATGGAAACCACGCAAAGACAGCCACCGTCTTCGCTCGCCCGGCTGTGGGCGCTTTTAAAATTGGAAAAACGCCATCTATGGCGTGGGGTATTCTTCCAGTTTTGGCAATGTATTAGCTATATTCCATTCTACGCAGCAGTCGGAATTTTCATTGATAAAATTCTTTCCAATCCTGGCGTGCCGCTGGAGCGGAAATTGAAGTGGATCGGAATCTACGCCTTGGCAAATATTTTATTATGGCCGATTCATGGTTATTTTACCGTCAAAGCCTTTGCTGAGACCCAAAAGCTGGTACGCTCAACGGTTGCGCGGATGCGCCAAATGGTCGTCGATCAACTGCAATGCATGTCCATGAGTTACTTCACTCGCAAAGGTGCGGGTGCCCTCTCAAACCAGATGACGGTGGACCTGACTCGGGTGGAGAATTTCCTCTCAATGGCCGTCAATCAGATCACCACCCAAATATTGATAGGCTTCTGCACATTGGTATATTTGCTCATCAAAAATCCATGGTTGGCAGCGCTGGCATTGCTGGCCGCTCCCCTGCAAGTGGGATTGCTACGGCTCATGAGCGGGCGGGTGAAGCTGGCAAGCCAAGGCATGCAAGAGAGCGGTGAGGTATTTTCCTCCCGCATCGTCGAATTCATCGCCGGAATGCGGCTCACCAAAAGCTTCGGCAATGAGATGATCGCCGCAGAACGCCTCAACCGTGACATTCAAGACCTCAAAGAAAAAGGCTACCAAGCAAGCATCTTGCTACGCTGGATGTCATTGGCGGTGCAAATCGTCTGGGAATACACTGGCACCCTCATCTGGTGCGCGGGGGGGATCATGTTTCTTTATGGCCACATCACTCTGGGTGAATTAGTCGCCTTTGTCGGATTGATGGGCTTCGTGCGCCAAGGTATGATGGCATTCTTCAATGGTTACGAAAGTTGGAGCCAAGCGCGCCCAGGAATGGACGCAATCATCGAACTCTTGGATTCTGATGAGCTGGAGCGCCATCCCAACGCCGATTCTGATATTGAGCTATCCGGCGAGATCGCCTTCGAGCACGTGCATTTCTCATACCCTCAGTCCGAAGATAAAAGGATTCTTCATGACATTGATTTAAAAATTTCATCGGGTCAGAAAATTGGCCTCGTCGGCGAGACAGGCGCGGGCAAAAGCAGTTTTCTGGAACTTATCATGGGTTTCCACATGCCAAGTACGGGCACCATTCTCTATAACGGCCACGCTCTCTCAGAAATTGGTCTGCGCAAACTCCGCAGTAACATTGCAATCATGAGCCAGGATTCGTTTTTATGGAACGCAACGGTCATGGAGAACATCCGCTACGGACGCCCCGATGCATCCGATGATGAGGTAATCGAAGCAGCGCGGAAGGCCCAAGCAGACAATTTCATCAACGACTTGTCCGATGGTTACGACACCATCTGTGGCGAGCGTGGATCAAAACTCTCCGGCGGCCAACGACAGCGGATCGCGCTCGCCCGCGTGTTCCTGCGCGACCCACGCATCGTCGTGTTGGACGAACCCACCAGCGCGCTAGACGTCGAGACGGAAGCGCACCTTCAGAATGATCTTGATCAGCTATGCGAAGGTCGCACCACTTTCATCGTTGCTCACCGGCTCACCACTCTCCGCAATGCAGACCGAATTCTGGTCTTCCAACGTGGCAAAATTATCGAAGATGGTTCAGCAAGAGAATTGCTCCAAATACCAAATGGAACATTCCGCAGGCTGCGCGATCTCCAAGCATTGGAGCCTTCGAGCAAATGATCAATGATGGCGAGTTAACCGTCGATCACACCTGGTGCTAAGTCCGTGGGGACGGCAGTAGGTCGTGAGCTTTGACTTTGAATGGTCACATGCTTTCCGGAGTTTGAAGATTCCTCAAATGCCATCATCACTTCCAAGACATGTGCACCGAGTGAGGCGGAGCAACGATGCTCGCGTCCGCTCTGGATGGCCATCGCCATATCTGCCACGCCCATGCCGCGACCAGTTCGGTGGGTGTGCTCAAGTGGGATGATTTCCCACTCCGCTTGCCCCGCCTTACGGAGTTTGATCGAATTTTCATCGTGGAAATTGTTCGGATCAGGGCAGGAAAGCGAGCCCTCGGAACCATGAATTTCAAGACATGGCAAATGATGAGAAACCACGTCGAAGCTCATGATCACGGAAGCAATGGCCCCACTGAAAAAATCCAACGTGCCCGAATAATGGGTAGGTGTTTCCACTGGAATGACGGTGCCATTCAACGGCTCACTCGTGATCGTGCGTGTAGGAAATGAAGTGCGAGCCGAAGCACACACCCGCCGCACCGGGCCTAGCAGGTCCACCAAAGCGGTGATGTAATAAGGTCCCATGTCAAACAGCGGGCCGCCGCCTTTTTGATAGTAAAACTCAGGACTTGGGTGCCAATTCTCATGTCCGCGGCAAACCATGAATGCGGTAGCCGCCACCGGCGTACCGATGGCTCCGGTATCGATCAAATGGCGGCAAGTTTGTAAACCTGCGCCAAGGAATGTGTCAGGGGCGGTGCCGGCTCGAAGCCCTGACGCTGCGGCGAGTTCGAGAATTTCCATTGCTTGCTCACGATCCGTGGCAAATGGCTTTTCACAATAGACATGCTTGCCGGCACGCAATGCAGCGATGTTGACGGGTCCGTGGGCAATAGGGATCGTAAGATTGATGATTAAATCAATTTCGGGGTCTGATAAAATATCATCTACCGAAAGTGAACGAGCCACACCATGCTCGGCGGCCTTCGCAGCAGCACGGGCCAGATCGAGATCGGCACAGGCATCAATCCGCAACAATTCTGGGAAGTGGGCGATTCCTGAAAAATAGGCGTTGCTGATATTTCCGCAGCCAATGATACCGACGCGAATGAGAGATTTTTTGCTCATAATTGGTACTTAAAAAGTGTCTCACTTGCCGCGAGCAGCCCAGCACATTCCTTGCAAAGCCAGCTTGAGCGATGCGGGATGAGCGTCAAATTCCTCAGGCGCATGACCGAGCGCCGAGTAAAACACCCGGCCCGCACCCCACTGCCGCACCCATGCCACCGGCATGTTGCAGGAATTCCCGTCATATAAATATTCGGCATCCGCAAGCACTTGGACTGCTGGATCCATCAGCATGTAATATTGCTCCGATTGATAAGCGAATTCTCGCGGTATTCCCGCAGTAATCGGGCTAGCGCAATCGCGCAGGCGGACTTTGTAATCGCCCACCGTCGGATGACCGACGAAGTGGCCGCCTACCATCCACTCGTAATCATGATTGCCCCGGAAGGCATCGCCCATCCCGCCATGAATACCGCCTAGGCCTACGCCGCCACGTATCGCCGCTTGAAGATTCCGGCCTTGGTCCTCAGTCAAGTTTCCCATCGTCCAACAGGGAGAAATCAGATCAAAACTCGCGAGCCGCGCGGCATCATCCAAAACTGCCAGATCAGTTACCACTTCGCACTCAAATCCATGAGCCGTAAGTGCTTCAGATAGAACCTTGGCAAAACGTTCTGGTTGATGGCCATCCCAACCGCCTGCGATAAATAGTGCTTTTTTCATGATGATTAATTGCGAGGCGGATGAGTTACTAGCTCGTGCGTGGTTTACCAACAAAACATTGCTCGAATTTCGAGAATGGCATGTCGTTACGAAAGATCTTCACCTTGTAGTTTTAAAAATTACAACCGCGAATCGATCTGAATGCACACCGGGCAACGCGATCTTTCAGGCTCCTGATTCAGAGTCGAAAAATCATCCTATGGAAAAAAACCTCGTGCGTTTCAGCTAGCAGCTCACATAGCGCCACCTTCGATTTGCGTTCATCTACGTCCATTCGAAGTTAAGTTTTCAAAACGCGTTCGCCGTTGTAGTAAATATTACGCAGCGGTCTGCTCGCTTACTACACTCCCTTTTTCAAATCTCTAGCGCTCCACAGCACTCCCGCCGCCGCCTCTCCCATTCCACGCCATTTCCTTGCACCATCCTTTCTTTTTGGCCCAAAGCGTTCTCGCGATTGCTTGAAAATCTCCTCCACAAATCCCCGGCTTCCAATCACCGCACCGTCTGTGAAATACCTCACCCGGCAACGCAGCATTTTCGCCATCGCGACATTCTTGCCACGCTCCAATTGCGCCAATTCTGCTGCCACAACCTCCTGTTTCATGCCTTTGCGCTTCACTTTCACATCGCACTCACCCACCTCGCTTGTAATCTCCTCTATCCGCTCTACCCCCGCTTCCAAAAGCATCATCCGGTAGTGTTTGGACACTTCCCCTGCCCAGTGCCGCGCATCGGCCTCCACCCCTTTGTGCGCCATCATTGCTCTCACGAGTCCCGCTTTTGCCTTCGCTCCACCCAAACCCGTTGCCCCCATCGCCTCCCCATAACTACTCCATCGGTAGTCCGCAGGATCCGCTACCATGCCCGCACGCACCGGATTGAGATCAATGTATGCAGCCATCGTCTGCGACGCAATTCCATCCTCCACGACGACACTTTTGAAAGTCTCCTCCCACAAATTCCCACGCCGGTTCGTCCTTGTATTGTGCCAGCGAGTGAAGCGCTGCAGTAAAGTTTTCATAAACTCTGACAAGTCATGCATTCGGTAGGTAAATCGTTCATGAATCCGCTGCACATGCCCCTCCGCGTCTTCGGCCATCCCCAGCGCCGCCACCTGCCGTGCCTCCGCCAGTTCTTTCGCCACCGTCGCGACGAATGCTTCAGAATACAACGCCGCCAGACGTTTGAGCAATTGCTCATCAGTCAGCGATTCCTTCGGCTTTGGCGTCACTTCTAGTAAAATGTGAAAGTGGTTACACATCACGCAATAAGCAAGCACCCGGCACCCCGAAAAGTTCTCCATCATCCGCATATAAATCCGAAATTGCTCCTTATCCTCGGCATCAAAAGCGAACCGTCTATCGACTACCCTCGCCACATTATGATAAATTGCCGGTCTCGTTTCCGAATCCGCCCAAGGAACTAACCAACGTCGCTTTGCCATGCGGTATAGATCTCCCATTCTAGAAAAAAGGCAAGCTCTATTTTGTGATTATTTGTGTCTCCCGTAATTTTAAGGAACTAACCAACGTCGCTTTGCCATGCGGTATAGATCTCCCATTCTAGAAAAAAGGCAAGCTCTATTTTGTGATTATTTGTGTCTCCCGTAATTTGTCTGTGTCTCCCGTAATTTGTCTGTGTCTCCCGTAATTTGTCTGTGTCTCCCGTAATTTGTCTGAGCTCTATTTTGTGATTATTTGTGTCTCCCGTAATTTGTGTGATTATTTGTGTCTCCCGTAATTTGGTGTCTGTCTCCCGTAATTTGCTAGAAAAAAGGCAAGCTCTATTTTGTGATTATTTGTGTCTTCCGTAATTTGGTGTCTCCCGTAATTTGCTCGACTGCTTTTGGACACCGTTGTTACGGGGTCCACCTCATACTTTTGGCCAAGAGGCGTTATTCTTCTCCTCTAAACACTCCAGTTTTCATCCACTCAGGCATTTCGTCAGGCTTATAATCTTTATCAACATAGCTTTCTTCGGTTGAGCTAGGTTCTTGAATGGGAAATGACATTACACCCGGGACGTTGTTGAGCTGATCATGAATAATAAGGAGTACTCTCTGATCCGCGTACATAGAATGAACAGTTGAATAAGTCAGTTGCCAATCTCCTTTTACACTACTGGCTACTTGCACTGGAAAATCACCTTTTTTTGCTACAAAAAATTGACTAGCTCTCGGTGCTAATGATGCTGAATTACTTTGAACCTGAATTTTGATTTCTTCTTTGGATAAATTAATGGCGAGGACCGACTCAGGCGGGAATGTAGAACTGGTTATGGGGATCGGAAAAATCTGATACTCACCTGGCAAATCTCCCTTGGAACGGACTAGAAGAATGTAATGCCCGCTAGGCTTAGGAAAGTTAACTGAAGCCAACCGAATTGGTAGATTTAAGCCAGTGGCTGGGTCCGGCTTCATTTCCCGATAGAATACTAAATTTGCCGGACCTTCGTAATTATAGAGTCCACCTGTCAAACCGTTCTGAAGTGGAACGATTTTTTCTTTTCCAGCCGATATGTAGCGCAAATTATTTTCCGGCCAATCGGCCCAAAATAATATATCAAATGTGATTTTCACAGCTCCTTGCGCAGCGCTTAAGGTTAGAAAAACCGTCGCAATGATAATTTTTAGATGACTTAACATAAAATTAGATTTCATTCGATTGAAGCCAGCGGAAGGAGGTTATTACAAACCGACGACCAAATTCTTTGTTTGTAGCATTAACTGATGTTATAGCAGTAGACGGGGCGTCAGAAGGATCTACGAATCCTGTTGTTCGCTGTACTGTAACTTCGCACCAAGCCCGACCCGTAATTTTCAATCCAGCCGCATCTCGCGCTTCGCCATATGCACGAATCGTAAAAGTGTCAGATCGATTGGAGATAAACGGACCTAAAGCTTGCAGTAAGTCACCCTGCGAGATGGATCCTGTTCCATTCTTACCAAATTCATAGTCTGATAAGAAGTTCCCGTTAAGAGCGTCTCCTTTAAGATTTGATCCGTCAGGCAATTTCGTTTGCTCCAGAGCTTCTTGCAGAAGGCCTAGGGATTCCGTAGTAGGACTAGAAGTAGGCACGCGGTTGATGAACTGCTCTAGACTAACAAACGGCATTTTTTTAGAAACGTCTTTTGATCGATTAATAATTCGTTGAACTATTCCCGAGGCGAGATCATCAATTTGGTCGTCAGTTAGACTAATGGCTGATTGCCAACGCTTATCGGCCGTACTAGAGGCCGTTGTGCCGGATTGGGCATTTGGCTGTGACAATCGACTAAATGGATTTACAACGTTATTTTCTATCGTTACAGATCCTACTGATGGGGCAATGACATAGCTTGTACCATTCAAACCTGAGAGGAACGCTTTCCATGCGTTAACTGAAGTCGAGTTGATATTAAATGCTCCCTCAACCATTAGATTGGCCGCCGCCTTACCAGCATCTAGCAAATCATCCCGCTCAGGTGGCCCGCCGTCTTTGTCGATTAATTTCATGCGTTGGTTGACCAGAAGCTTTTGATCTGCGGTTGGAAACTGACTGGCGTTTGGAATGGTCGATACGAAGTATTTGTCCCACATTGCGCGGTTGGCAAGGGCGAGGCCATCGTAGGTCTTACTTTCAGCGTCAGCACCGTAACTAATGTCATCTTTGCCTGCTGCCGGATCGCGATATGCGTTGCCGACACCATATCCTGGCTGAGCCATACCTGCTTGAAATGGACGAGAGATATTTCGCGCTATGCCATTGCCATCGTTAATTGCAGGACCTGAGCCTCCTCGAAGGTCCGCTTGGTTATCCGGACGAAGAGGACGGTCTTGGCCAAACCAATTAGCGTGCTGAAGCTGACCGATGGAGACGAGTGGCTGAGTGAGTACTTCAAAAAGCGATACAAATTTCTGACCAGGGCCGCTGGTGGGGTGTGAGAAATTGTCATTTGGCCCCCACAGTGCATTGGTGCCAATCAAAGGATAAGTGGTAGTAGCTGTATGGACCCATCCGTTGTGGTAAGGAAAAACACTGCGACGGGCATCTCCCCCTTCTTTGGGGAATGGGGCCCCGGCAATATCCGGAGCGAATGGGAAGCGAAGATTTGAGTTACGCGCAAAATTAATTCTGTTGTTATCTTGATAGCCATTACGACCACTACCAGAACTATTGTTGATCATTGAGATGTCCCCCCCTGTGAATGCATTTGTTGAGATCGCACCACTCGCCATGTTCCTCCAAAAGTAACCATTATCTCTCTTAAAGACAATATGACTTAGACGCTCGATACGCGCTAGTGGTTCACCTAGGTTAGACGCAAGAGCTTGTGCAGTTTCTCCTTTGGATAAATGAAGGCTTATTGTTGGGTTGCGACCGCCCCCCTTAGGGAATCTACCAGATAGAATATCGGGATGGCCTGCGTCCCCTATGGCATAATTTCCCCCAGCTATTTGATCCCTATTGGCAACAGGATTCCCGCCAGGACTACTGCCAATCTGAAAGATTACTCGATTGGTTGGGGAATAGCCACGTTTCATTAGAGTAATTGGCATGAAATCGGGATAAGTTGACGCTGATTCATCAATTGAAAATACGACAGCCTCTCCAGGTTCCAATACTAGCTTTGGCACAAGGAAATGCCACCATGGATTGTTCGCATTAAGGCTAGAAGTGACTTCGGCTGGGGTAAAGTTTGAACAAAGTTGAGACCACGGCAATCGATATTGGATCGGGTTGGAATCCTCTTTTACTCCAATCCGCCAATCTACACCATTAAATCCATCGCGTGCGAAGTTGAAAGAAACACGATAATCACTAGGTGCAACTAAACGTACATTATATGGGTTAGCCAGAACGAAATTGACTCGCATTGAAACTTGAAGTTTGTAGAGAGGAAGTGAAGGGTTTGCTGGATCCGTCCCCGCTGGATCAAGCCCAGGAAACAGTTCCCACGAAAATCGTGAAATGATGGGTGAGAATCCATGCTGATCGTCGGAGCCAAATGGATTTGAACGGTATTCATCCGTTCCCGCAGGAATTGAACCGACCCGATGAGGGCGAACTATAATCTCCGGAACTCTGGAACCATCAGCAGGAGCGATGGCTTGCGCATAAGATCGAAGCATTTCCCACGAAACGCCCTTTGACTTATCAGGGAAGGTGAAGACGGGTCCGGTCTCTGATGTCGAATCGTAAAGGACACGACTAAGATCACGCTTCAGACCGCCGTCGCGCACATTCGACAACACACCAGAACTCATCGTCGTAACGTCATGGAAGGCGCTTTTGCGTGGGTCACCTGCGATCGCTGGAGCAAGGAGGTCAAGCTGGCTTCTTGAGATTGCTTTCACAAGATTATCGTTTGTCGCCTTGTTGAGTGAAAAGGCTGCGAGTTCGCTAATCGACTTTAGATTCCCGTTAGCAGGATAAAGCGCCCGCTTGCGGACTTCAGCAATGTCTGCCATTCCGGTGAAACTGTAATTAGGATCTTTGAGATTCACTCTTGCTTTTATACCTTCGTCACCCACCCACCATCCGTATCTGCCTGTGACTTTATTATTAGGATCTTTAAGGTCGAGCAGCTCCACCACAACTTTATCTAAATCGTCACCACCGGCACTACCTGTTCCCACCAGTTTAATGTTTGAGGCAGTTTCCACTATTGGACCACCTGCACTATCTGGGGTGTTGCGACTGGACACAAGCCAAGTAGCTTTCTGTTGCTCACTAAGCGGGAGCGTAGGGTCGGTATTCCAAACTCCTGTCCATTTCGATTTTGATGGCTCAGTAAGGCCTGATGGCGAATCTGATTTTAAACCCAGAATATCTGCCCTGGCAGTGACGCGTTGATCAGGACCAGCGGCTTTTTGGAGTTCGCCGAGAGCGATGTTGAGGGCAAGCATGGCGTTGGCGCGGGCTACCGCTTGATTCTTACCCACTGAGGAAGTTCTTAACTCAATGGATGCCAAACTCAATAATCCAACGGCGAGGATAGTCAGAAGAATCATCAACGAGAGGGTGATGACGAGCGCGAAACCACGACGACCCGTTAATTTAAAACGAGTTAGCTGAGATTGCATGGCCAATGACGGTCTGGCGAAACGTGGGTTTGAGGATGAGGTTTTCATGAGCTTGGAGCTTAGAGAAATGTGGGTTTGGCCGCGCGGCTTGAATACATTGTGCATTCAATTGAATACAAATCAAGTTGAATTGGAGAAATTTTTTAGAATTTGTAAGGTGATCGGGACGGCAGGCTTAAGTGAATTTCCCGCCTAAATTGCTCAACAAATCAAGAGGGAAACGTAAATTGATGTAAAAATATTTCGGGGCATCAAGATTTTTGATTTTGCGGGTTAGGGGGTGGTGGCCTTACTGACGCCTCTTTGGAAGGCACAGAGGAAGATAGGGACAATAAGGTCCCTACTCCTTATTTCACAAATTTTGATGCGGGGCAGTAAACGATCAATCATCTGATTTTTGAGCATCTTCCCGTTTGACAGTCCATTTTCTCATGATTTATACACTCCCGTCTTACCAAGGCGTGTCGAGACATCCGGCGTCTTGCCCCCGGTATCGTGGATCGTGCTGCGGTTCGCCTAGTCTAAATAACATTCAATGTGACCATACGCCCGCTCACCCACACCCGCTCTACGGAGTTGCCGGAATTCCTCTACGGCTCGCCTTACTATCCTGAGCACTGGGATGAGGCGATCCGGGCGGTTGATCCGGCGCTTTTTCAGGCTGCGGGATGGAACGTGATCCGCATGGGCGAATTTGCGTGGGATCGGCTGGAGCCTGAGGAGGGTCGGTTTGATTTCTCGCTGTTTGACGAAACGATCGCGAATTTCGCGGCGGTGGGGATTCGCACGATTTTCTGCACTCCCACCGCTGCGCCCCCGCGCTGGTTGACGCTGCGTTATCCCGAGGTTCTGCGGGTCAATGCGCAGGGCGTCACGATGCAACATGGCTCTCGGCAGCATCCGAGCCACTTCAGTGAGGTTTTCCGCAATCACAGCCGCCGGATCTCCCAAGCGCTTGCAGATCATTACGCGGGAAATCCAGATGTGATCGGCTGGCAGACTGACAATGAGTTTCACTGCCATTTTTCCGAGGATCATTCTCCGGCGGCGCAGGTGGCGTGGGTGGAATTTCTGCGTGAGCGGTTTCATGGAGATATCGGATTGCTAAACCGCACTTGGGGGACTGCCTTCTGGGCGCTGACTTTTGATGCCTTTGAAGATGTGCAGACTCCTCGTGCAGGGCTGCCGACCCATTGCAATCCCGCACAACTGCTTGATTACTATCGATTTCTCTCGCATGGAGTGACTGAGTTTCAACGGGATCAAACGACGATCTTGCGTGCGGCCAATCCGCGCTGGTGGATCACTCATAATGGTTGTTTCAGCCACATCGACTTTGCCGGAGACTTCACCCGCGACCTCGATTTCCTGAGCTACGATTCCTACCCGCTATTTGAATTCGACTGGACCAAGCGCGCCGCCAACCAAGCCTTCAACACCGACTATGTGCGGGCCTACTCTGGGAACTTTGTGGTTCTGGAGCAGCAATCCGGAGCTGGGGGGCAGGAAAATTACCTTCTTGATACTCCAGAGCCCGGCGAGATGAGTAAGTATGTCTGGGTCAATATCGCTCATGGGGCCGATGGCATATTGCTTTTCCGCGAGCGGACCTGCCGCTTTGGCGCTGAGGAATATTGGGGTGGCGTGATCGATCATGACAACGTTCCTCGCCGCCGTTATCGTGAGGCTGCGCAATTAGGAGCGGATTTGAAGCGAGTGGGGCCGGCGGTGCTTGGAACTTCCGTGACTGTGCGGATCGCGGTTTGCGGGGCGCACTTCGAGACCCAGTCTGCCCATGCGGCGCTTCCGCTGGGGCTACCATCGCCCCGGCAGATTGCGGAAAGGGTCCACGGTTATTTTTTCAGAGCTGGGCATGCCGTGGGCTGTGTGCACCCAGCAGATTCCTTGGAGGGAATTTCCGCGTTTTTTGTCACCCATTTCGCAATGATCGATCCAGCTTGGGTGTCGGCATGGACCGCCTGGGTCGAGGCGGGCGGTGTGCTGGTGATCGGTGGTCGCTGTGGCTCGAAGGACATGAACAACAATGTCGTGGCAGAAACTTTCCCCGGTGCATTGCGGCCGCTCGTAGGCGCGACCGTAGAAGAATATGGTCGCCAGAACCGCGCCGCGCTCCGCCCGCTCACGCTGCGCCTCGGCGATGCCACGATTACCACCGATCTTTGGTATGAGCAATTACTGCCCGATTCCGGCACAGAAGTGGTCGGCGTTTGGGATTCCCGACACTTAAAAGGCAGCGCCGCTATCACCCGCCGCCGCCATGGCAAGGGCTGGGTTTACTACGTTGGCAGTTATTTCACCGAAGCTCTGATTGAGTCCGTGGGCGCACACCTTGCCAGCGAAGGCCTTCTCCCGGAAATCATGAGCATCAATACGCTCGTCGAAGTGGTGGAGCGGCGAAATGAAAACCGCACCTTGCATTTTTACATCAATCACGGCGAGCAGCCTCAGGACATTCCCCTCCTCCGCGACGGTCATGATCTGATCAATGACCTTTCGGTGGCTGGCTCCATCCGGCTCGGGCCAGCGATGGTTGCTGTGGTGCAATCTTAAATTGAAACGATAATGATACGCGATCTGTTGATCATTTCCTGCTTGGTCACCTCTTCGCTCAGCGCCGCCAAACCATTCAACCCTGACGACCGATGGATCGCAATTGGCGATAGTATTTCCACCAATGGAATGTATGCACAAAACATCGAGCTATTTTACCTCACTCGCTTTCCCTCGAATGCGCTCGATTACGCCAATGCCGGAATTCCCGGAGACACCGGAGCTGGCGTATTACACCGCTTTGAATGGGACATCGCCTCCACGAAGCCGACCGTAGCCACGGTGATGCTGGGAATGAATGATGTCGGGCGTGGAAACTACGAGGAAGACCAAAATCAAGCTGAGATGCAGCCCAAACGCACCGCGACCCTAGCCAAGTTCGAGGAAAATCTGCGGGAAATCACCGCCCGTCTGCAAGGGATCGGGAGTCGGGTAGTGTTACTTTCACCCACGCCATTCGATGACACTTCGCGGATGGCGGGAAAAAACTTGCCCGGCTGCAACGATGCACTCGCCGAACTCGGACGCAGCACCCGACGCATCGCCACGGAGAGCGGTGCGGAATTCATCGATGTGCACACGCCGATGACGCTGCTCAACCGCCGGCTGCAAGAGAAGTCTCCGGAGTTCACCCTCATCGGTGGAGACCGCATCCACCCCGGCCAGCCCGGACATTTTGCGGCTGCCTATTATTTCCTCCAAGCCCAAGACGTGCGGGGCACCGTTGCCATCGCCCACCTCGATGCGAAGACCAGCGGCATCCGGCGTGCCGAAAATTGCACCATCAGCGAGCTCACCGGCACTGATCGCAAATTCGAGTTCACCTACTTGCCCGACTCGCTGCCCTTCCCCGTGCCCACCGGCGCCATTCCCGCTTTGGAATGGGTCCCGTTTCAATCGGAGTTGAATCGCGAGGAACTCCGCGTCCAAGGACTCGCTGCCGGAAACTACCAACTCAAAATCGACGAGCAAGACATCGCCACCCTCGATGCAGCGGATCTCGCGCGCGGCGTCAATTTGGCGCTGCTCCCCACTCCCCAGCTCGTGCAGTCTCAGAAAGTGCTAAAAATCATGGAAGAACGGTGGGCGTTGATCGGTAAACTTAGAATTATTGCCATGGTCGAAAATTCAAAAGGACGCGAACTCCCCCGCCCCATCACCTTGGAGGCGATGGAACCCGCGCTCGCTGCATGGGAAGTCGAACTCGCTGCGACTCCCGATCACTGGCAGATCACCCAACCGATGGAATACCGGAAGGCCAAGCCAACTGCCAATGACATCACCCAAAAATCTGCTGATTTGCTTGTCGAAGCGCGCGCCGCCGCCCGGCCCGTCCCTCGGCGGATCGCGCTCACTCTCGTGCAAAATTGAGTCCAATCCCCTTCTTTGACTACCTCCGCATTGACCGCTTATCGTGGTCTTTGTAATCCCACGCCATGTCCTCTCTCGCCCGCCCAGAAACCGCCGCATGGTGGAAAGAAGCCGCCTTTTACCAAATTTATCCTCGCAGCTTCGCCGACTCCAACGGCGACGGCTGCGGCGATCTCCCGGGCATCACTAGCAAGCTCGATTACCTCAAACGCCTCGGCATCGACGCCCTTTGGATCTCGCCCATCTACGCCTCGCCCAAGGCCGACAACGGCTACGACATCTCCGACTACCTCGCCACCGATCCCGACTACGGCACGCTCGCCGAGTTCGCCACCCTCACCGCCGGCCTACGCGATCGCGGACTGCGCCTCATCCTCGACCAAGTCCTCAACCACACCTCCGACCAACACCCGTGGTTCATTGAGAGCCGCTCCTCGCGCGACAATCCGAAACGCGACTGGTATCTCTGGATGGACGCAAAAGGTTTCCACACCGATGGCAGCCCCATCCCGCCGAATAATTGGAAAGCCGCCTTCGAGGGCTCGACGTGGACGTGGGACGCACCCACCGGCCAATTTTACCTCAATCTTTTTTCGCCACAGCAGCCCGATCTGAACTGGAAAAATCCCGACGTTCGCGTCGCTCTCTACGAGGTCTTGCGCACGTGGGCCGCGCGCGGCGCCGATGGCTTCCGGCTCGATGTCATCAACATGATCGCCAAGTCCGAGGGCTATCCCAATGTCCCCCGCCCCGAGGGCAACACCGACGAATTGCTGCCCCTCAACTGCCTCGCATGCAATCACCCGCCGCTCCACGATTACCTCCGCGAGATGTATCGCGCCGTCCTTGCTGGCACCGATCTCTACGCCGTCGGCGAGACGTGGTGCGTCGATGCTGAAAACACCCTAGATTTCACCGGCTACGAGAGCGAGCAGATGCACGGCGCGTTCTACTTTTATTTTCACTGGTCCCCCACCGGTCGCGAGCAATGGGAGAATTTCTATAAACTCTACCAGGTTTCCAAAGGCCGCGCGTGGCTCACCGTCACGTTGGGCAACCACGACTCGCGCCGCAGCCTCTCAAAATTTGGCGACCCCGCGCGCCATCGTCACGCGTCCGCGTCCTTGCTCGCCACGTGGTTGCTCACCTTGCCCGCCACGCCGTTTCTTTTCCAAGGCGAAGAACTCGGGCTGAGCGACATTTCCTTCGACCGCATCGAAGACTACCACGACATCCAGACCGTCAATCGCTACCACGCCGCCCTAGCCGCTGGCGCGACACCCGAGGCCGCCCTCGCCGCCGTGCGCGAAGACAGCCGTGACAACGGCCGCACACCCATTCCGTGGAGCGATGAAATTTCCGGTGCGGGTTTCACCACCGGCCAGCCATGGATGCCCATCGCCGACAACCACCGCCCGCTCCATGCAGCAGGCCAAGTTGCCGATCCCAGCTCGGTCTTCAGCGCCTATGCTGCGCTTCTCGCACTCCGCAAACGCGTGAAATCCCTCGTCTATGGCGACCTCACTCCGCTCGCCGAACCGACTACCGTCATCGCCTACCGACGTGGCGCCTGGGAGGGTCACCCCGCCGTGTGCGTGGTGCTCAACTGGTCCTCAGAAACCCAACCGTGGCCCGCTTCAGTTGCCACACCCTCGAGCGCTCCACTGTTCACAAATTATACGGAATCTGCGACTTCCGGCCTTCGTCCATGGGAAGTGGTGGTTTTCCTAGAATCCTGATTTTATTGCTGGACCCTAGCTTCAGTACGGAAAAACTTAGCGTGAACGGTAATCTCACTATCCAATAAGAGATTCCACCCTAGACAGCTTACCTATCCATTCATTATGCAACTCATGTCTGACGCACTCGCGGTCACTGGATCGCGCCACGGCCTTATTTTCGAACCCCTGCAAAGCCGCTGCCGGCTGATTCGCTTTTCCCGCTTCGACACCGCGCCCATCTTCGGTCTGCGGGCAGGTCTGCGGATCGGAGACCGGGAGATAGTTTTCCCGCTTGCCCCGGCTGAAGGGGCTGAGCCTTTCTCGATTCTCGATCAACGCACCGGCCCCGCCACATGGGCGCTCAAGGGGATCGACTCCGTGTCGGGACTGAAAGTTTCCCTCACCCTCACCATCCCTTTCCGTCCTCGCGACGCCGACTTCTCGACAGCGCCTGTCTTACTCATCGAGATGTCCATCGAGCCACTCGGCGGCCAGTATCGCTGGGATGCTGCGGTCGCCCCGCCCGCGAGTGCCGAGCTGTTTCTTGAAATCACCGGAGGCCCCTTCACCCAAGAACCAGGCCGTGGATTCCTCGATCTGGTGTTTGATGGCGACCGCGCCGTGCCCGATCCCGACACCGTCTGGTGGCAAGGTCGCAATGAGCCGCTCGCCCAGCGCGACCGCCTTGCAGCCCTCCCCGGCACGCGCCTGACCGGAACCCGCTTTGTCCGCACCGTAAAATCCGCCAAGCCCGAGCCGTTGCGCGTGGTTTGGTCCACTTGGAGCGAGCCCGCACTGCTCCTCCGCGATCAACCTTCGCCATTCCGCTATACGAAGAATTTCCGATCCCTCGCAGCGGTGACCACTTGGGCGAAATCCCACGCGGACGAGATCACCCAGCAAGCTGCTGAGTTCGCCAAAGCCGCCGCCTCACCTGTCGGTGGTGTGGCCGTCGATCACCTCCTCGCCCACACCCTGCACAGTTGGCAGGTCAATACTTGGTGGACGCTCCAGCCAGATGGCAAGGACTGGTTCAGCGTCTGGGAGGGCAATTGCTACTTCCACTCCACCGTGGATGTAGAATTCACCCAATCGCCGTTTTACCTCGTCTGGTGGCCCGAATTGCTCGGCTACCAGCTCGACCAATGGCCGGCCTTCGCGAAATCGGCGGAAGCGCTCCTTGGCCCGGAAGCAGCGGACGCCACCTTCCTTTCCCATGACATCGGCTGGGGCTGCATGGTCGGCACCCAATATTATCCTCACGATATGGAAGTGGAGGAAACTGCGAATTTCATTCTCCTGCTGCACGCCCACGCCCAGCGCACCGGCAAGCGCGACCGCGTCCGCCGCCACGCGGCCACCCTCGCGAGCTTCACCCGCTTCCTCCTCGCTGCGGATACCGATGGCGATGGCATCCCGGACCGCGGCGTCGCCAATACCATCGACGACGGCTCGCCTGCCATCCAGTTCGGCACCCAGCAAACCTACCTCGCCGTCAAGACCCTCGGAGCCCTCACCGCCGCTGCCACAATGCTCGATGCCAAGCGCGAAGCCGCCCTGCTGCGCAACGTGCAAGCCGCAGCTAAGAAAATCGCCCGCAAGCTCACCACCCACGCATGGGCTGGCGATCACTTCACCGTGCTTCTTGAAAAATCCGGCCGCCTCAAAGACCCGTGGACCGACAAGCTCGTCGATTTCGAGGAAATACCCGGCTGGGATGCCCCACACATTTACACTGCCAACACCCTGGCCGTGCTCGACCTCGCTGGGCTCAAAATTCCGTTGGATGAAAAACGTGTCCATCGCGACCTCATCACCGCCACCGCCCGCTGCCTGCGCGCCTACGGTTGCACCCACACGGACTTCCAGCGGGACGACTTGGAGCGCCTCCAAACAGCCGCCACCGACGGTCTCGCCGGAGCCGCGCGTAACCCTGGCTGGATTTCGATGAACTTCCTGCGCGACCTCGCCGCCATGCGCCGTGGCATCGATTTCTCGCCACTCGCCCAACGCTATTGGGATTGGCAAGTGCTCGTAAACACCCAGGGCACCTGCCTCTTCCACGAGACCTTCGGCGGGAATCACCTGCACTTCTACCCACGCGGAATCGCCCTCTGGGGCATCCACGATGCGGCGAAAGGATTGAAATAATCTCCTGATTTCCTAAACTTTAATACTACCTCGAAACGATCATGTCATCCAACCACCCATCCGCCTTCCCCGCTGACTTCCTTTGGGGAGCCGCCACCGCATCTTATCAAATCGAAGGCGCACACGATGCCGATGGTAAAGGCCCCTCCATCTGGGACATGATGTGTCGCAAAGAAGGGGCTGTCTCCGGCGGCGTCACTGGCGACGTGGCATGCGATCACTATTACCGCATGAAAGAAGACGTGGCGATGATGAAGGAAATGGGCCTCAAAGCCTATCGTTTCTCAATTTCCTGGGCCCGTATTCTGCCAGAAGGCACCGGCGCGGTGAACCAAGCTGGCCTCGATTTCTACTCCGCTCTAGTGGACGAACTCATCGCCGCCGGGATCGAGCCATGTGTCACCCTTTACCACTGGGATCTGCCGCTCGCGCTTCACCATCGGGGCGGTTGGATGAATCGCGAAATCGCGCAGTGGTTTGCGGACTACGCCACCATCGTTGGCCGCGCTCTCGGAGACCGGGTGACATGGTGGATGACGCTCAACGAGCCATCCGTTTTCATCATCGCCGGCTATCGCGATGGCAACCACGCGCCTGGTCTCAAAACTTCTGTCACCGAAACCCTGCGTTGCCTTCACCACTGCTTGCTCGCCCATGGCCTCGGCACTCAGGCATTACGCGCCGCTTGTCCTGATACGATTAAGATCGGCATGGCCCCCGCGGGCTACGCCAAGATCCCCGATACGGAAACTCCGGAGAACATCGAGGCCGCACGCCGCTCACTCTTCACGGTGGCCGGTCAATCACTCTGGGACGTCGCCCTCTGGATGGATCCGGTTTTCCTCGGAAAATACCCGGAAGAAGCCCCCGCCGTTTTTGGCTCGAAGTGGCATCACCCATCTCCAGAGGATCTCGCCATCATCCATCAGCCGCTCGATTTCATTGGCTTCAACTGCTACGCTGGCATCCGTGTCCGCGCGAAAAATCCGGACTCAGCAACAGATAGCACAGGCGGCGGAGCTCTGGGTTCCTCGCTCGCCGGTGGTGGTAATGCAGTCGCCAATACGCCCGAGGATCTTCCCTACCCCCAGGAACACCCGACTGGCCAACTCGGTTGGTTGATCGTTTCCCCAGACGCCCTCTACTGGCACGCTCGCTTCTTGGATGAGCGCTACGGCCATGGGAAATTGCCGCTAATCGTCACCGAAAACGGATTTTGCAGTGGCGATTGGGTCGCCCTCGATGGTCATGTTCACGATGGCGCACGCATCGATTATTTGCACCGCTACTTGCAAGGATTCAAACGTGCCGGTGCCGAGGGTATCCCAATCGGCGGCTATTTCCAATGGTCGCTCATGGACAACTTCGAATGGGCGGAAGGCTACAAGCCTCGCTTTGGCATCGTCCACGTGGATTTCGCCACGCAAAAGCGCACCCTCAAGGATTCCGCACTCTGGTACCGCGAGGTGATCAGAACCAACGGTTCAGAGCTGTAAATTTAGGGAATGCTGCGGTAACCCCCGGCGTAACATCGCTGTTGACGAAAACTATGGAAGCTCCACCCAGTTGCGCGAACTATCGGCAAAACTCGGACAGGGCTGTTCTAACGATGAGCTCGCTGTATCCCCGCGCCCTGCCACTATCGCTTAGTTTAACCACTCCATGGCCGGACTTCGGGGTCCACCCCAGTCCTAGCGACAGGACAGGAAAATATCATGTTGGTTATAGGGTCTGAAACGTCTGAACTGACTAATTTCTCAACCTACACCACGTTGGGAAAAAGGTGAAATTTTGACAATTTGTGTCTCTCGTAATTTCGGGGGCGGTATAGTTTCCCGAGCAGTTGGAGTTGCGTGTTGAAACCAAGGGTCATTGAGTCACGGGGGATCTCCCATCCCTGACCGAAGCGTTATCAACTCTACCCGCACATCGTGAGACTGGAGCAATGCTTCAATCTCAGGCGGCGGAATCTGATCGGTCACTAGAGCGTGTAAGCGCCGCGGATGCAAGGTCACCGCCGCCGCTCGCCGGCCAAATTTTCCTGCGTCCATTAGCATCACGGTGCGGCGGGAAATATGGGTCCATGCCCGCTTCACTTCGATTTCCAAGGGGTTCGGATCGCTTGGACCGACCTCGGCATCAAAGCCCGTCGCGCCGATGAAGCAAACATCCGCAGTTAGCCGCCCGATTTCACGCACGGCTTCTGCCCCTGTGAGATTGCCCGAAACAGCGCTCAGCCAACCGCCCACCAGCCGCACTGGCAGATTCGGCCGTGCAGCTCGCACTTGCAGTGCCACCGGGAGGCTGTTGGTAAGAATCGAGACGCGCGCCTCCGGTAAATGGGCGATCATCGCAGCCACTGTGGTGCCACCTTCCAAGACGATCACATCGCCTTCCCGCACGAATTCGCTCACCGCTCGCGCTGCAATGCGATCCTTGCGCGCGAGATCCGCCCGCTGCTTTTCCTCAAATACGGGCTCGCCCACTCCCGCACCGATGGCACGCACGCCACCGCGCACCCGGCGCAGCAAACCCAACTCTGCCAGCACTCGGAAATCCCGCCACACAGTCATCGCCGTCACGGCAAAGAGGGCCGCCACATCACCCGCTGCTAGGAACCCACGCTCATTAAGTAAGGCAAGAATGCGCTGGTGACGGCTGATCAACATGCGGGTGATGTTACAACTCACTCGATTATGTTACAAATTGTTAATTTCCTCCCCTCAACCATCGTTGGATGGCCAAACTTCGCGCATGTCCATCTATTTGGGAATCGACGGTGGCGGCACCCACACCCGAGCAATATTGCTCTCGGAGTCCGGGGAGATCGTCGGCAGGGGCATGGCGGGCCCGTCGAATTATCACAACATTGGGGAAAATCAGGCGACTGCAAATTTACTGGCAGCCACCCATGCAGCTTGGGCCACTGCCGGGAGACCCTTCGCTCCGGCAACTGCGGCATTTCTAGGTCTGGCAGGAATCAAATCCACCCAAGACATCGCCCACATGACCTCCGCTGCCGAGGGGGCCGGACTCGCAGTAGCCGGGGCGGTGGTGGTCGCTAACGATCTCCACAACGCTCTCGCCGGCGGCCTCGATGGCGCGCCTGGCATCGCGCTCATCGCCGGCACCGGGTCCAACTGCCTGGGCCGTGATGCTTCCGAAAACACGTTCATGTGTGGCGGCTGGGGTTGGCTCCTCGGAGATCGAGGTGCGGGCTTCGGCCTCGCTGCG
>JBGSUW010000074.1:0-39738 GCA_041753275.1 Akkermansiaceae bacterium
TACACCGGCGCGCCATTCCTATGACGTTCTGCAATAAAAAGATGAATACAATCCCAGCTCTTATAAGCACATTTGCTCTATTGCTACTGACGATGCCAGCATATGCACGTGGGAAGGCGATCGTATCGTATGACCAGCTAGTTGCAAAATCGGATCTGGTCGCAATTATTGAACCTATCGTGAATGAATCCGCCAAAGATCCTTATGCCGGATTTCTTTACGGATTCGCACAAAAGGATTTTATTGCCACCAACACCAAGTTTCGGGTGCATGCATACCTAAAGGGTGGCGATGCTACTGAAAAAGAGATTACAGTCCTCCATTTCTCTTATTCGAAGGATGTGGGCGGGCGTGCAAATGGTGCCAGCTTCATTACCTTTCTGACAGGTCCACTACAGTATGAAAAAAGAGCACTTAAAGATGAAAAGCCTGTAGGGGGAATAACAGTCTATAGAGAGAAGCCGATCTGGCTGGCTTTTTTGAAGAAGCGGAGCGACGGGAGATTTGATCCTATTTCAGATCCTTATGATTCGGCAGATTCTTTTAGAGAGATTCACGGTTCGTCATTCTATGTTGCACCCTAAAAGAAAGAGCAGAACAAGTCGAGACACAGCAACCCCTATCAGCCGCCCTGTTTACATGCTCTTCCGTAATTCCAACCTCAACCCCGTGATCGAAGTGCGCCCCCGCTGATAGGGGTGCATGCGCTCAGACGTTGCTATGGCTGCTCTTTGGTCAAGGGATAATATAAGGGATTTACCATAATTCTTTTCGAGTTATAGGTTGGATTTTGCTTGGAGGAAGGTGGGGTGTAGGGTGGCTCGGCGAGAATGGGCCGCCCCGAAGCTCGTCGGAGCTGAGACACCCGGAACCCCACCTTCCGGAGCTGGTTTGTAGGTTGATGCCGGATGGGGCATTGGAGACCTGGATGGAGAGGGAGACGTGTTAGGTAATGTTTCGTCTACTGCTTGGGTATGCTGCTATGCGTGGGCTGCCGGATTGCTCCGGCCTATCCAACAAGATTTTGATTCACCACTCGACCTTGTCCCAGTCTCGGAACGGGCGCTCGATGACTTTGGTCGGCTTTGGCCAAGCCTAGCCATGTGCATCTTATCCCAGAACGTCCGTCGGGTGCGGGTCTGCAAGCGTTTCCCTTTTCCATCCAGGACTGCAATGTCCCTTCCGGTTGCGGCGCATTTCTCAGGGCGGACGAATGTTGAAATCCATGGGACGCGAGATAGATTTTTGGCGTGATGGAGATAGGTTCATGGTTTATATTTATATAGTTTGAACGGGTGTGCTTTGCATTTTAAAACCGATCTCCCAGATCACTCCGGTGAGTTCACGGGCGATGGAGACTTTGATCTTGTTATAATGCATGAGGCGTTTCTGAAGGGTCTTGTAACGGGCATTGAGGCGATTCTGGGCTTTCCATGAAATGTCTTTGATCCAACGCGGCTGGCCTTCTTGGCGTTTGGATAAATTGACGCTGACTTTGGGGTCGAGCCGGTAGTGGGTGGCGCATTCGACCATCAGCCAGCGAAGGTGCGAGTTGCCGCATTTGGTGATACCACTTTGTTTTTGTTTGCCGCCCGATGAGTATTCGCCTGGGGTGAGGCCGAGGTAGCTCATGAGTTGTTTGGGGTGGGTGAAGCGGATGAAATCGCCGATTTCGGAAACGACCATCATGGAGGCGATGATCTTGAAGCCGCGAAGTGCCATGATGGCGTCCACTAATAGTTTGCGAGTCCAGTCGGCGCATTGAAGCTCCATCTGGTGTTCGATCCGGGCGATGCGTTCTTGGAGTTCTCCGATCTGTTGGATGATTTCCTCGAGGATGAAGTTGTGGGAGGGGTAGGGCATTTTAAGGTCGCGCAGGTAGCGCATGTGGGCTTCGCTCCAAGTGGCGGCTCCGGCATAGCGGTGGCCGAAACGGCGCAGGAGGGCTAATAGACGGGCTTTCGCGCGGCGTAAATCATCGACGGCATCGACGCGGGCACGGCAGAGATCGCGGATTGCTTCGTCGGCCTCGTCTGGCACGTGGACGGCGGTGAGTTCACCGGCACGCAGGAGGCGGACGAGTTTGATGGCGTCTTTTTTGTCGGTTTTGACTTGGTCGCCAGCTTTGGAGGGGATGAGCGATGGGGCGACGACGGTGCACTGAATTTTAAGTTTTCCCAGTGCCCGTGCGATCCACATGCCGCAGCCGCCTGCTTCGTAGCAAACGTGGATTTCTGATAAGGTGATGTTCTTTGCTCGTATGACTCATGATCCCAGATAATGTTTGCATCTGGGTGTCATTCTTTCTGGCGCAACGACCGACTAAAGCTGATTTCTCATCCTCTTCCCGGTGTCATTCTACTTGGCGCAATGCGCAGGTACCTTGGATTGTTTCTAATAGTCGTCGTGAGTATGCAAACCCGTTGATTTACAGCGAGATTTACCCTCTGTGGAAACGAATCTTGAGTTCACGCAAACGAACTCTCCATCGTCATCGATAAAAGGTTCATGTGCTTTGCCTGGCGTGAATTTGCAAACGTGCCCGAGTCGGGTAATGTTCCATCCCTCCGGAACCTCGCCGAGCCACTCGACGCCGGAGGGTTTGTATTTCGGGTAGGGTAGGTAGTTGCTCATGCGGTGTGGGAACGGGTTGTGACGGTGCGCACGGCGCGGAGGGTGTGACCGGCGGCGAGAGTTGGCTCGATGGAGGCGAGGAAGCCGCCGGCGGGGTGGCAGGGGATGACATCGAAGGGGACGAGGTCGTCGCCGACGCGGACGAGGTTCTTGTCGTGGGCATCGAAGACGCCGAGGTTGTCCTCGCGGCGTTAGTAGGCGCTATCGGTGATTTTCCCGAAGCCGAGGGCGGCGAACCATGCTTCGATTTCCGGCACGCTCACCGGGATGATTTCGAAGCGCGGCTGGGAGGTGACGATGGCGAGGTCGCCGTTGGATTGATGAAATGATGCCTTCGAGGCGGTTGAGGCCGGGCACGAGCAGGTTCTGGAGGTGCAGGCGTTCCAGATTCTCGACGGGCGTGGCCTTCCAGAGGTGGAAGCGGCGGGCGTCCTGCGCGGAGGAGACGAGGGCCAGCTCGATGCCGAGGCTGAGGCCGAAGACGCCGTTGCGGGTGACTTTGAAGTAGCGGTCGTTCGATTCGTCATGGAACAGATCATGTTCCTGTCCGCCGCGGGCGACCTTGGTCGGCAGTGCGGCCGGGTTCAGCAGGAGACCCAGACAGTCTGCCCATTCACGGAGACGGGCTTCCTGCCCGGCGAGCGTGGGCGACCCAGATGTTTCTCCATTTCCCGGTAGGCTTCCTCGGAGGTGATCGAGCGCCGCGAGGATAAGATCTCCTGCATCCGTGCCTCGCTGATGAGCGGGAGGATGGGGGATTTCTGGGGCTGGCTCGTTTTCACTGGGCATGAGGATAGGGTGGATGGGGTCTTGGGTCAATCCAAGGATGGATCAACGGTTTTGTGCCGCCCCTTCAGGGCTCTGATTCTTTGGGGTCTCCAAACCCAGGGCGTTGCCCTAGGCTATCATATTTTGCCCCGTTGGGGCGAAGACGGTTCGACATGCTGGGCTGGTTTTCGATAAAGTTTGATCCATTTCTACTCTCTGTTTCCTCCTGTGAAAAATCCTGGGTTTGTCACGCTCATGCTCCCGCGACCTCCTTGAGCAGGGCTTGGTTGCGAGTTCGGTGTCGATGGCGTCGAGCTGGCGCGACGATGGCCTCGACGAGGTCATTTTCCAGCAGGTAGCGGCGGATTTCCGACTCGCCGGAACCCGCGCCGCCGGTGAAGAGCGGCGAGCCATTGAGGATGATGCCGATGCGCGAGCCGCCCTCCATGGTGCCGCCCTTGCCCTTTTCCAGCGGGCGCATCTTGGAGACGAGGTGGAGCAGGAACAGCAGCGAGCCATCTGAAACACGCGGCAGGCCGGGACCGAAGCGCCCAGCGTAGCCTTTCTGCGAATGCTCGTCCTGATGATTTTCTGGATCTTCTTCCAGTCCACTCCGAAGGGCGGATTGCTGAGCATGTAATCGAAGAACAGCCCGGCGAGCTGGTCGTCGGAAAGGGTGTTGCCAAGGCGGATCTTGGAAACGTCCTGGCCCTTGATAAGCATGTCCGCCTTGCAGATGGCGTAGGACTCCGGGTTCAGCTCCTGGCCGAAGGGGGCGAGACGGGCGTGGGGGTTCAAGTCGTGGACGTATTCCATGCCGCAGGAGATCATGCCGCCGGTTCCGCCGGTGGGGTCGTAGATCGAGCGCACGATGCCTTCCATGGTCAGCAGGTCGTCGTCCTCGATGAAGATTTCGAGGTTTCGGGCGGTGTCGGTTCCCCCGAGTTTCCCGAGATCCATCGGCGAGGTGTTGTAGAAAAATGCTTCGCCTCGCGCAGCAGGAGCTTCACCTGGGCTTCAACAGCCATCGAGGCGACGGCGGGCAACTTTCGCTCAGCACTGCGGCCTTGGTGGGGGCAAGAACGCACTCCAGACGGCGCAGCAGGGCAAAGGGCAGGATGATGCGCCCGTATTGGGGCTGCTTGAATTCGCCCCGCAGGAGGTCGGCGACAGCCCAGATTTCGTTGGCGGTGGAGGAAAAGTTCGGAGGCATTGATGTGGCTGGATGCTGGGAGAAATCCGGCGGTGCGTCCACACCGGAAAGGAGTGAGTGATAATCCTTTGAATGGGAATTGCCCACCGAACTCCATGTTCCTTTTACGAAGGTGTCCGGAGAAATCCGGACCGGGGCTTTGAACCCCCTTTCTTCGTCGGCTCAAAGAAACCACTGAGCGAAAGATCCTTCGAAAAGGCTGCAAAGGTGCTATTTGATTGGCTCCGGAATCACTAATTCTTCGCAGAAGGGTCGCAAGCGCCTTTTCCTAGTTTCACCAACCGCCGCCGAGGGCTTTGTAGAGATTTACCGAATTAATCGAGCGGGAAAGCCGGAGCTGGATCAGCTGCTGGCGGCTGCTGTAAAGATCGATCGTTGCTGTAAGAACTTCGAAGTAGCCGTCCAAGCCTGCGTTGTAGCGCTCTGTTGCAAGATCCGTGCGCTTCTGCTGGGCGGCGACGAGTGCTGTGGTGGCGGTAATTCTTTCCGCAAGACCGCTACGTGCGGCAAGGCTATCGGCGACTTCGCGGAAGCCTGTCTGGATCGACTTTTCGTAGGTTGCGATGCCGATGTCTTTGCGCACATCGGCAGCAGCAAGATTGGCCCGGCTCGAGCCACCACTGAAAATAGGTACATTGATCTGCGGTGCAAAAACCCAACTTCCGGTGCCGTTGGTGAATAGATTCGATAAGCTTCGGCTAGCGGTTCCGGTTTCCGCCGTGAGGCTAATGCTGGGAAACAACGCGGCACGAGCTGCTCCTATATCTGCATTAGCGGCACGAAGTTGGAACTCCGCTTCACGAATATCCGGACGCCGGTAGAGAAGATCGGAGGAAACTCCGGCTCGCACTTCGGAGACGATGACTTGGTCGAGTGAACGTCCTTTCGGGAGGCTGGCGGGCAGAGATCCACCGGCGAGGAAGACCAGCGAGTTGTTGACCTCGGTGATGCGTTGGCGGAAAACGGCGAGGTCGGCCCGTGCCGTTTGCACCTGAATCTCCATCGAACTAAGATCGAGTTGGGAGACGACGCCTTGGTCGAAGCGCTTCTTCATGATGTCGTAAGCTAGATTAAAGCCAGACAATGTTTGCTCAGAAAGGGCGGCTTGCTCTTGCAGGGCGCGCTCTGTGAGATACTGGTTTGCGACTTCCGCAACGAGTGAGATTTGAACGCCCAAGCGTGCGGCATCACTGGCGAAATAGCGCTCAAGTGCGGCGTTGTTCAGACTCCGGATTTTCCCGAAGACATCCAGCTCGTAGGAAACAAGTCCGACAGAAACAGCGTAGGAACCGATCGTAAGGGCTGAGGCACTCTGCCCTGGTGCGCCGACGCCACGCCTTCTTTCCGCCGTGCCGGCAGCATTGATGGATGGGAAAAGGTCGCTGCGAGAAATGGCGTATTGCGCGCGGGATTGCTCGACATTCAGTGCTGCGATTCTGAGATCCCGGTTGTTAGCCAGAGCGGTGCCCACGAGCTTCTTGAGGCGCGGATCTACAAAGAACTTTTGCCAAGCAATATCCGCCGAGACCTCGCCGCCGGTATTTCCCGGGAATCGTGAGGCCACGGGTGCGGAGATGGGATCCAGCGCTGGGGTAAGCGAGCAACTGGCAGACAGCATGCCGAGCGCGACGATGGGGATAGACGAATTACGCATGGTGAATTTCAGTTTCCTTAGACTTGGTGCCAGTGAAGCGGGTGACGATTTTACTCACCACCACGAAGAATACGGGGACGAGGAAAATTGCGAGAACTGTGCCGGAAATCATGCCACCAGCTACGCCGGTGCCGATCGCATTCTGGCTGGCCGATCCGGCACCGGTGCTGATGACGAGTGGGAGAACGCCGAGAACGAAGGCCAACGATGTCATTAAAATCGGACGAAGCCGGAGTTTGACAGCTTCGAGAATGGACTCGATCAAGCCCTTTCCTTGCTTCTGGAGATCGAGCGCAAACTCAATGATGAGAATTGCATTCTTGGTCGAGAGGCCGACGGTCGTCAGCAGGCCCACCTTGAAATAGACGTCATTGGGCAGCTCGCGGAAGGTGGCGGCAATCAAGGCCCCGAGGATTCCAAGCGGCACCACCATAATCACGGCCACAGGGATGGACCAACTTTCATAAAGCGCGGCGAGACAGAGGAAAACGATCAGCAAGGAAATTCCGTAGAGAAGCGGCGCTTGGTTGCCGGAAATCCGTTCTTCGAGAGATTGACCACTCCACGAAAAGCCAATGCCACTGGGGAGCTGGGCAGCCATTTTTTCCATTTCCATCATCGCATTACCTGAGCTGAGACCTGGTGCGGCTGCCCCTACGATATTGACGGCGGGGATGCCGTTGTAGCGCTGCAATTGTGGCGAGCCGAAACTCCAATGGGTGGTGATAAACGAGGAAAGCGGGACCATGCCGCCGCTTTTATTTCGGACGTAAACATTACCGATGTCTTCCGGCGTCATCCGGAATTGGGCGTCTAACTGGACAATCACGCGCTGGACCCGTTGGCCGTTGACAAAATTGTTGATGTAGCTGGACCCAAAGGCCGTTTGCATCGTCGAGTTGATATCTGCTAAAGAGACGCCGAGCGCGCTGGCTTTATCTTGATCCAGCTCGATTTTCATTTGCGCTGCGTCCGCCAATCCTTGCGGGCGGACTTGCGCCAACGCAGGATTCTGTGAGGCCATTCCGAGGAGTTGGCCACTGGCGGCCATGAGCGCGTCATGGCCCACACCGCCTACGTCTTGCAGCCAGAAGTCGAACCCGGAGGAGGTTCCCAGCTCTGGAATGGCAGGAGGGTTCACGGAAAAGACCACCGCATCCTTGATCCCGCTGAGTCCCACTAAGGCGCGCTTGATCACCGCTTGGGCACGATTTTCTTTGTCCGCCCGTTCTTCCCATGGCTTGAGCCTGATGAAGGCGAGTGCCGAGTTTTGCGCTCGGCCGGCGAAGCTGAAGCCCGCGACAGTAAAGTAATGTTCGATTTCCGGCTGCTTCGCGAGGTATTCCTCCACCGTCCGCAGCACCTCGCCAGTGCGCTCATCAGTCGCCCCGACGGGCAGTGAAATCAGAGTGATGAAGTACCCTTGATCCTCTTCGGGAAGGAAAGCGGAAGGCATTTTCTTATATAGAAATGCCACCAAAAACAAGATTAAAGCCAAACCAATCATGCCGATGAAGGTCCGCTTCACCAATCCGCCGACGATGCGTTGGTAGCGATTTGTCAGCTTGTCGAAGGTGCGATTGAACCAACCGAAAAATCCGCGTTTGGCGTGATGATGGCCGGGCTCCACCTGTTTCAGCAATGTGGCGCACAGTGCCGGCGTCAGTGAAACTGCGAGGAACAGCGAGAACACCATGCATGAGACCATGGACATCGTAAACTGGCGATAAATGGTTCCCACCGAGCCACCGAAAAACGCCATCGGGATGAATACCGCGATCAATACCAGGGTGATGCCGATCAATGCGCTGGTGATTTGACCCATGGCCTTCTGCGTCGCCTCCTTGGGCGGGAGGCCTTCCTCGGTCATGATTCGTTCCACGTTCTCGACCACCACGATGGCATCATCCACGAGGACACCGATGGCAAGGACCATGCCGAACATGGTCAGGACGTTGATGGAAAATCCGAAGGCTGCCAGAATCCCGCAGGTTCCTAACAATGCGACTGGAACGACCAGAGTCGGAATCAGGGTGGCCCGGAAATTTTGTAGGAAAAGATACATCACGAGGAACACCAAGATGATCGCCTCCACCAAGGTTTTCAGAACTTCGTTGACGGAAATTTTCACGAAGACAGAGGTGTCGAGCGGATAGGTCACCACCACGCCTGGCGGGAAGAATTCTTTGAGTCGATCCACTTCCTTACGCACCGCATCAGCCGTGTCCAGGGCGTTGGCCGTAGGAGAAAGCTTGACCGCCGCGGCGCTTGCAGGATTGCCATCGATGCGGGCTTTAATCGAATAATCCTGGCCTCCCAGCTCCACACGAGCGACGTCTTTGAGGTAAATTCGTGAGCCATCAGGGTTCACGCGGAGGACGATTCCTTTAAACTCATCCACTTCCCGCAGCGTAGCCCGGCCTTGTAGGATTACGTTGAGTTGCTGATCTTTCACTGCGGGCAGTTGGCCTAGCTGGCCCACGGGGACTTGAGTATTCTGAGCTTGGACTGCGGCAGTAATATCGGCCGGGGTGAGATTGAAACTTACGAGCTTATCAGGATCGAGCCAAATTCGCATCGCATTTTGAGTGCCGAACTGCACGACCTCGCCGACGCCCGCCACCCGCCGGATGGGATCGAGCACACTGGCGGCGAGGTAATTTCCCAGCTCGATGGCATCCATGCTCCCGTCCTCGGAAGAAAGCGCGATGAACATCATGTAATTCCGTGTCGCCTTGGCCACCACCACGCCTTGTTGCTGCACGGTCTGCGGCAGGCCGGGAGTCGCCAGTTGGACCTTGTTTTGCACCTGCACCTGGGCCACGTCCGGATCGGTCCCAGGTTTGAAATACAGTGTGATATTTGCCACGCCATTCGCATCACTGGCGGATGACATATAGAGCAAATTATCGATGCCATTGAGCTGCTGTTCGATGACGGAAGTCACGGTATCGCTCAGTGTTTCTGCGGAAGCTCCAGCGTAGTTTGCGGTGATTGAAATCGATGGCGGGGCAACGCTGGGATACTGCGCGACGGGTAATCCGGTGATGGCGATGGCGCCAAGAACGCAGATGAGGATGGAAATTACCCAGGCAAATACCGGGCGGTCGATGAAGAATGGAGCCATGAAATAGGAAATTTATTTATCTGTAGCGGCGGCCGGTGTGGCCGGAGGCGCAGCTGGCACAAATGGTTCTGGAACCACAGGCGCACCAGGGCGCGCCTTGAGCAGTCCCTCCATGATCACTTTTTCACCAGCCTCCAAGCCGGAGCTGACGATCCATTGATCACCGATCACCTCGCTGGTCTGAATCACCCTTGGATGGGCAATATTTGAGGCATCGATCACCATTACATTTCCAGCACCGCCAGCGCCGCGAGTCACGGCACGCTGGGGGATGGTGATGGCATTTTCACGAATCGCTTGGACTACCCGCGCTCTTGCGAACATTCCTGGCAAAAGATCCCGCTTCGGATTAGGAAACTCGGCGCGAAGGGAAACCATGCCCGTTGTCTCATCGACGGATGCTTCAGAGAATAACAACTTGCCCGGGTGTTCATACTCACTGCCATCATCCAAAAGGAGCGTCACTTCGTCCTGATCTGTCTTGGCTCTCTTCAGGGCAAGTAGGTCGCCGCTGGACTGGGTGAAATCGAAATAGATCGGATCGAGCTGCTGGATCACTGCGAGCCGCGTCGCGGTGCCTTCACCTACGAGTGCGCCTTCCGTGACGTCCGCCTTGCCGATTCTTCCAGAGATGGGAGCCGTCACCGTGGCGTAGCCAAAGCTTAGCTCTGCGGTTGCCACTGCCGCCTTTGCCGCCAAAACTTCGGCCGCAGCGACGATTGTGGCGGATTCGGAATTATCCGCTTCCTGCCTGCTGACAGCATTGGAGGAAATCAACTCCCGGAAACGATCTGATTGTCTCTTGGTCTGCTCGGCATTCGCCTCTGCTCGGGCGAGATTCGCCTTCGCGCTATCGACTGTCGCCTGAAGCGGAGCTGGATCGATTTTGAAAAGCAACGCACCGGCCTCAACATCTTCGCCTTCCTTGAAAGTTCGTTCTAACAAAATTCCAGCCACGCGAGCTCTAATCTCCGCCACGCGGAATGCCTCGATGCGTCCTGGCAGATCACGGGTGATGGTGACATTTTCCTTTTTCGCGACGGTAAATGTCACGGCCGCAGGCGGCATCTGCGGAGGTCCGGCGGCTTCTTTTTTGCCACAATTGGAGAGGAGTAAACAAATGAACGGCAAGCAACTAAGGGGGACAGGGCGCATGGCAAAGGGTGTGGGCATCAAATAGCAGTGGAAATTCTGCTTAAGGAATACACACGGATTTCATACTCCCAAAGAACTTTGATGTTTCCAAGCTGGTAAGTTTAAGTTAACAGTGGCGAAGATGGAATTGAGGCACTTGAAGTATTTTGTCGCAGTGGCGGAAGAATTAAATTTCCGCAAAGCTGCGGAGCGTCTCCGAATTAGCCGTCCTGCCCTCAGTAAACAGGTGCAGGATCTGGAATATGAAATTTCCGCACGATTATTAAATCGAAATACGACGAGCGTTTCCCTCACAAAAGCCGGGGAGATCTTTCTTGAGGATTCGCGGAAGATTCTAGATGGTGCCGAACGAGCAGCGCAGCGGGCGCGAGAAGCTCAGGCGGGCCACCGCGGCGAATTAAGAATTGGCAGCGTAGGGGTGATCGCTACTGATTTTTTACCAAAAACCCTCCAGCTTTTCCATCGGCAATATCCCCATGTCGAAGTCGCATTTGTGGAGATTTTACCTTCCGAACAGATGGCAGCTCTAATGAGCGGAGACATCGACATCGGTTTTGCCTACGGAAACGAGGTTCAGAATGTCAGCAGTTTTTGCAGTCTCTGTGTCATTCAATCAACGTATGGAGTTGCACTGCCGAGGCAACATCCTCTGGCTCAGCATCAGAACCTAACCATTGAGCAAATTTGTGCCGAAACGTTGTTCTGCCTCGGACGGTCTGGACATGGCGAAAAAGTGAGCGAGATTTATTCGGACGAAGCATCTGCGCCTAAGAAAATCCGCACGATCGACGGCTTTGACTCCTTAATCACTTTAATATCCGCCGGGCAGGGAATCTCCATTCTTCCTGTCGTTCTTGATCTAACGAAGCAGGATGTCGTGACTGTGCCTTTGCGTGCCATCAAGGCGGACCTTGATTTTCACATGTGGGCTGTTTGGAAACAAATCAATCCATCCCATCATATCCAACATTTCATCAAATTATTAGAGGAGCGCGACTTGGTACATTCATCAAGACTGACCGCTCACACTAGCGTTTCGATTTTCTAATATTTACAAATAGGCTGAAATTCAGCACATCTGCATTTCGAATAATCGGCATTTTGGACTCAGCGGCTGGCCTTCGGAATAGGAATTGATTTCGGCGAGATTTTCTACGTCAAAGCGACTATTCGCTTCCGAGTCCGCATCCTCGGTAGTCACAGGGTGTGGAGCGTAGAATGGCTCGACATAATTCCATTCATTTACTGCAATATAATCATTCGGGTTCATTGGGTTTTCAGGTTTGCACTACTGTAATGAAGAAATGCCTCGCTTGAATATAGGGTGTAACCCTACTTGAACCGCTTGGAAATTTGGGAGGTTCGGATTGATTTGAAGGGGGGTGAGCTGTGACAACTACCTGAATAATAATTGGCAACTGCCACAGCCCGGGTCGAATTTCACGACCGACCATATTGGTTTTAAATGTGCGACTCAGCACGCACAGAGCGCTTCGATGATACGCATCATCGACCCAAAAAATATGGGGTAAAACCCTACCATGATGAGGTGTTTGATTTAGGCATCCATCGTGGCCAGCAGCTTTACCTTGCGGAAGTTTGCAATTTAGGTCACTTTCGCTGGAGTGATTCACCGCCGCTTCTCCAAAAGGCTGTCAACGATGCATCGAAATTTTCAAAATATCTTCTGCTTTTTACTCACCATCGCCCTTGGTTGCCTAGGGACGAGTTACCTCGTGGCGCAAGATCGGAATACAGGGAAACCCAGAGTGGTGGTTCAGACGGGTAGCAGGCCTGTAAATCCATCCCGGCCGACAACACAATCTGCCAGAATCCTCTATCCTTGGAAAACTTACATCACGTCCACCATTTTTTGGGTGGGGGAGCAACCGACTGCTCGGAATCCGACTCCTAATTGCAAATCTTCTTGGGACCAAAGCTGGGCAATCAATTTCGGCGGATACGATGATCCAAATCCTGCCAACCGGATCGCCAATCACACCACTGGAGAGTTCAGGCCAAAATCGTTCATCCCGAAACTCAACACCTTCTACATCGCGCTTCCATACAATGATGTGAAAGGCTGGGGTGCGCATAAACCTGAGGCCCCGCGAGTGATCCCCTGGTTTTCCAGAATGCGTCCCGCGCCGGGTAAGACCGTGTTGAAAGGCCGCTGGGTGCAGATTTACTTTGGTGGGCGGAGTTGCTATGCCCAGTGGGAGGATTGCGGACCTTGGACCACGGATGATTGGGAATATGTTTTCGGCAGTAAGCCCCCGAAGACTAGTGAAAATGGCGGAGCAGGTATTGATTTATCGCCGTCAATTCGGGACTACCTGATCCTTCGTTCTGGCCAGAAGGTCCATTGGCGCTTTGTCGAGGCCAGCCAAGTTCCCTTTGGACCGTGGAAAAAATTCGGTGGCACCCAGCCTGCTGCCAATAATCCTGATTTGGTTGCCCAACAACGCTATTTGGAATACTTGAGAAAACTCAGGGATGAGCAATACCAGAAAAAATCCATCGCGGAGATTCAATACTGAATTCCAGCAGAAGATCAATTTCGTGAAAGGACGATCAGATGATTGTTAAACGGAGTTTTTCCCCAAAGCGGCTTAATCGTGACATCACCGAATGAACCGAGGATGTTCTCGAAATCCGACGCGGTGGGATAATGTGTGGGAGCCGCCTTCATCCAGAATGTCGCCTTTGCCACGAGGTCTCCGGCGACGGTGATTTTGAAGCGCAGTGAGGAATCTTGCAATCCCGAGCGGATGACCAACTTGCCGCCGGGTGCGACCCGCTGAACTGCCAATTTAAGAAGTTCCGCCTGCTCGGACTTGGTAAAGAACTGCAAAATATCTAAAATAGTGACATTTCCAGAATGATCAGGCAGGCCAGTCCGCGCATCGTGGTGGTGAAAACTGACGTTGTGGCAGTTTCCAGCAAGCATTGCTTTATTTGCCGAATCAATTTTACGCACATCATAGTCCAGGCCGGTGATTGGGACTTGGATGCCTGCCTCCCGGAGGAAAAATGCCAGTAAACCCAAGCCACAGCCAAGATCCAGCAGCGGCATTGGCGAGTCTTTCAACTCACTCACCAAAGCAGTGTAGAGCGGATCTGTGCGTAGTTTACTTGCGACGTATCCTTGATCCCAGCGACTCGGGTAAAGCCGGGCAATTTTCTGATGAGGCAGCTGGCTCATGGATTCGATGGATTATAAGCTTCCAACGGGTTATCCTCGCGAAAAAGAAGCAAGGGAAAGCGGATCAAAAATTCGATCATCAGCCGCATGTGCATGCTGGTGAGCAGGAAATTGTCCCGCACGTAACGGAATTGCGAAACCCCGCCTTCCTCCTTGCCCGGGTAGCGGACAGGAGTAGGAAGGTTGAGTATCGGCACCTTGCGCCAGGCTAGGCGGACAGCCACCTCGGGATCGAAATCGAAGCGACGGGCAAATCGCGTGGATTCGAAAACGGCCATCAACTCTGCCGCCGGATAGAGTCGCATTCCGAAAAGAGAGTCATCCACGCCCCATCCGAGGGTCTCCACGTTGCACCAGAAATTTGAAATTTTTCGACCTCCCACTCGGAGCGCGGGGGCAGAGGCGTCAAATATAGGCCTGCCAAATATCGCCGCAGTCGGATGGGCAGCGGACAATTGAAGGTAATCTGGAATGAGCGCGGCGGGATGCTGTCCATCCGCATCCATCGTGAGAACATGGGTGTAACCCTGCTCCACTGCTTGCTGAAGGCCTAAAGAAATCGCAGCACCTTTGCCTCCATTTTCTTTGATGAAAATGATACTAAGTAATTGATTATCAATTGATTCTATAACTTTTTTGGAATCATCAGTCGAGCCATCGATGATCACCCAGACAGGTTGTTGGAACTTTAAAATATCGACAACGGTTTGTAGAAGAATCGGCCCTGTGTTGTAGCTTGGGACGAGGATGAGCGGGCGTGGATCGGCCATTGCGGAGTCAGGAATTAGAAAACTGCGGGCGAGGAAGAGTCTCGGCGCAGCGGGTGGGGTTTTGAAAGTTCGCGATCATACACCGCTGCAAGGCGGTCGGTGAAGGCGTGGGCGGATTCACCGGGAGCAGCCAAAAGCGGCTCGCCCAGTTCGACGGTGAGAGTGATTGGGAAAATGGGACGCCGCCACAGCGGCCAGCCTTTTTGTAAAAAGCGGGTATTGCTACGAATGAAGATTGGATAAACTGGCACCTTTGAGCGGATTGCGATGAGTGCGCAGCCACCTTTCAGCGGGTTGATCCAAGCCGCCTCGGGACGTGTCCGAGTGCCTTCTGGGAATAGCAGTAGCTGGCCTCCTTGCACGAGGGCTTCGGAGGCTTTGCGGAAACTCCGGCTGCCGCCATCATTGGCGATATAACCGGCTAAGCGGGCGCCGATTCCCAAAACAGGGTTAAAAACGATGGGCTTTTTGATCAGGCAAATGGCTTGGGGAAGGCGGGCGATCAGGAAGACCACATCCCAGAGTGAAGTATGATTTGGCGCGGCAATGAATGAATGCTTGATGTTTTTCAGCCCATCCAGCGCGGTCAGGTCCGCTTTCACGAGATCGGAAATTCTCAGGTAAACGACGAATATGGCGAACAACCTATGGATGATCGCGCGACCGAGGCGGCGGCCAATGGTTCTTGGCAGCAGCCAATACAGGGGCGCGCCGAATAGGGTCAGAAGAATACCGAAAAATCCCCAATAGCTCAGGCCGAGTGCCATCATCGTGTAGTCCCACGGAGCCCGTAGCCATCGGTATGAAGCCGCAGGAGCAGCAGTTTTCTCAAATATAGCGCTAGGATTGCGGGTGGCCACCGCAGGGAAAGTAAAGTTACCAAGCCGTCGGGGTCGATTGGATTTTTCAAAACTTACGTGAATCGCCGGGATCCTTGAATTTCGCTTGCTGCGCCACGGGGGATGCGTGCGAAGCTGAGCGCCTGATGAATTGCGATCTCGTCCAGGCCCTCGCCGCGCTCCCACATGGTCCATCATTTCGCTTTGTGGATGAACTGACCTCACTTGAGCCGGGTGTGGAAGCTCGGGCGATCTATCGAGTGAAGGGCGATGAGGCGTTTTTAGAAGGCCATTTCCCAGGAAATCCGATGATGCCGGGCGTCATTCTGATCGAAGCGATCGCCCAACTCGGTGGGGTGGTGATCCAGACGGATCCTGAGAATCTCAAGATGGATGATTTAAGACTCACCGGTGTGCGAGCCGCTAAAATTCTGGGTGGGGCACTTCCGGGACAAGTCTTGGAAATCCGCGCCAAAGTGGAGGGCCGCATGGGTGGGCTGGCGCAGCTTGAAGGAGAAGTGACGGGGCCATCCGGGCCGCTTGCCACGGCCCGGATCACGCTGAGCGGGACGGTACCGGCATAAAAAAACACATCCGTGATTGCTTTTCAACAACCACGGATGCGCCCTATTCCATGAATTCACCCCAGAAAATTGTTAGGGACCGCCCGGCAGCGGGGCGCTTGCTTGGGGGATTTGGAGTAGGAATCCGGTTTTAGAATCCGGACAGTCTTTGAGATTCATTGCCTCGATTCTTTTGCGAATCTCTACTGGTGCGGCGGCTTTGTCCTGCTCGGAATTCCATGGTCCGGCCCAGGCAATCTCGCCATTGGGATCGTGTAGGGTGACTTCTTTGCCATTTTGGCCCGACTTGATTTCAATGCAGCCGTTTTGATCCCTCAGTCGCAAAGTGGTGCCGGACTGGACTTGAATGCCGCCACTACCTGGGGCTTGCTTGAGGAAACCTTGCAACCGTTGCGGCATTTGCTGGGACTCTGTATCTGTCTGGCTGTCTAAATCCAGATTCATGGAGCCGAGATTACCTTGAAGCGCTCCGCGAATCCGATTTGCCAAATCTTCAGGCAGTTGATCGAAGCCTAAATTGCTTTGTCCCTGCGACTGGGAAGTTGCGAATTGCTGCGGGCGCTTGGTAAGAGTGATGTTGATTGTTTTAGGATCTCCTTGGTGAATGAAGTGGATAGTAACCACGTCATTCGGATTTCTCTGCAAAATCGAGTTGGAGAGATCCTGTGGTGTTAAGATTTCCTGATCTCCGACGCGGGTGATGATGTCATTCGCCGCGATTCCAGCCTTGGCCGCAGGCCCGCCCGGCATTAGGGAGCGGATGAGGATGCCCTGGCCGCCGGTGAGTTTCAGGTGTTCCGCAAGAATGTCCGGCACCTCGGAAGTGACCACTCCAAGGAAGGCGGTATCCCGAGCTGGAGACGCCTGCGGAGCAATCTCACTTTCAGGAGAAGTGCCAAAACGCAGTGGCTTGAAAGCCGGTGCGGCATCTGCGGCGCTCGCGTTGCCAATGGCGGGTGGCGGCGGAGCATCATCTTCAGGTGCCTCGATCGCATAGCTTGGAGCGATTAATACTGCGGAGAATGTTGCAGTGATAAATAGGTTGTAGGAGCTTGTTCTCATGGCTTACTTACTAGAAGCGCAGTAGATAGGATTTTTTGTCTGATTAATCTGTTTTTTCAGGGAGAAGCCGATAAAGTGCTTTAGGCTGTTCGACTTCCACGATGCGGCCATTTGCATCTTTGTAGGTCATTTTCTCCATATAGACGAAGCGGAGCAGGCGCTGTGGCTGTTTGTTGTCTTTCCAAACGATGCCTTCATCGTGCACCGCACTGAGGCCGCGATTGAAGGTCGCTGGAACAAAGTTTTGTGGAACTGCGGAAGGGTAGGCAGGTGAAGTTAAGCTATTTTGAGCAATGGGTCTGCTGCTATTTTGACTAGGAATCATCAATGCGCTGGCAGCACCGATAAAAGCGACAGCAGCGGCGGCGGCCCAAATCGGAACCTTTTTAGACGCTCTCCCCGCATCGTGTTCTTTCGGGAAAAGCACGATCTTTTCATCGACAGTGAAATGCACACTGCGGGTGACGGACACCAGCCGGGTGAGAAATTCAGCGGGTACACCTGCGGGGGAAAATTGACGCAAATATGCTTCAAATTGAATTTCATCGCGAGTGAGCTCGGTCCAAGTGCCTGCTGCCGAGCCTTCGAGACGGGCAAGGAAAGCATCGTCGAGCGAGGCACCTTGTAGTTTGCGGAGCTCGCCATCGAGGGTAGGTGGATCTTGTTTCATTGGTATATCAAGAGGTTGTTAAATTGAAAGGTCGCCACGACGGCGGGCGGTGCTGAGACTTTTCTTCAGAGCTTCCAGCCCGTAGCGGTAGCGGGAGGCTGCAGTGTTTTGCGAGATTCCAAGCGTCTCGCCAATTTCGGCAAAAGTACACTCGCCCCAGACTTTCAGGATGATGACTTCGGAGAATTTTTCGGGTAATTCTTTGAGTCGCGATTCGAGTTGGCTGCGTGTCTCATCGTCTGATTCCTCACCTTCGAACCATGGATGAAATGCCTCGTATTGATCGGTCTCGGAGTCTGCGCTTACGCTATCTTCGCGGCGTTTGCGGCGGTCATCGCGACGACTGAGATCGATGGCGAGGCGGCGGATGGCGGTGTAAAGGTATGGCTGCCATGCCTCTTGGCCGCCGACGAATTCGCCAGTGCGAACTTTCTCAACGAGTTTGACTAGGGCATCTTGGAAAACATCTTTCGCATCTTCGTGTGAGCGGGTCTGTTGACGGGCGAAGAGCAGTAATTTCGGGCCGTGATCCACGAGCCACTCGCGCCAGGCGGAGGCAGCGGATGAGGATTGAGGTGCCGCAGTGTGGAGTGTCATGGGAGTAACTTCATCCATAGAGCGGCGTGGGGCAGGAAATTTGTTTTAACTTTTCCAGCAAGCCAATTTACAGGCTCTTTTGAAATGCAAGGGATCGACGGGGTTGATGGATAGCCGGGTTCCGCGCTGGCAGACCATCATTTCACAAAGCACGCTGTCTTGCTTGAGCGCTTCGAGGGTGAGCATTTCTGAAAATTTCCCGACATATTCGAAATCCAGCAACCACCAACGCGGCTGCTCGGGGTGGGATTTAGGGTCGTGGTATTCACTGGCGATATCGAATTGTGTGGGATCGGGGTAGGGGAGGCCGACGACGCGGGCCACGCCGGTGATGCCGGGGGGCTTGGCATTGGAGTGGTAGAACAGCGCGAGATCGCCGGATTGCATTTCCTTCCACATAAAATTGCGTGCTTGGTAATTCCTTACCCCGCTCCAAGGCTCTTTCTTGACCTTGGCGAGATCATCGATGCTGAAGACATCAGGTTCGGATTTGATGAGCCAGTGGCGCATGAGGCGTTTTCAGGCAATGGCTTGCACCAAATTTGCCTTGGCGGCGGGCAGTGAGAGATGCTCAGGGCCGAGCTCGAGGCCGTGATGGGCACGCACATCTGCCTCGATGGCTTCTAAAACATCCAGCTCGGGCCGAAAATCCGCCGCATGGTAAGAACTTCTCACTAGCGGACCGCTGGCCACGTGACGGAAACCTTTTTCCAGAGCGATCGCCTTATAATCATCGAATGCCTCAGGCGTGATGTATTCCACGACGGGTAAATGTTTCTGAGTGGGGCGCAAATATTGGCCGAGAGTGAGGACGGTCACATCGTGTTCCAAGAGATCATCCATCGCTCGCAGGATTTCCTCATGCCGCTCGCCCAGACCGAGCATCATGCCGCTCTTGGTGGCCACCTTGCCGTGGACCATGGCTTTCGCTTTTTTCAAAACGACGAGGCTGCGTTGGTATTGAGCGCGCGATCGGACGAGAGGGGTGAGCCGCTCGACGGTTTCTAAATTGTGATTAAAAATGTGGGGGCGGGCGTCCATCACGAGCGAGAGCGCCCAATCGCGATCATTGAAGTCTGGCACCAGAACTTCGATGATGATGCCGGGATTGGCATGGCGCACGGCTTCGATCGTCTGTTTGAAATGCTCAGCTCCACCGTCCCGTAGATCGTCGCGAGCGACGGCGGTGATGACGACGTGGCGGAGATTCATCCGGCGGGTGGCCTCAGCGACGCGGGCAGGCTCGTCTGATTCCAGAGCATCCGGCTTGGCAGTCTTCACCGCGCAAAATCCGCAGGCACGAGTGCATTTATCACCAGCGATCATGAAGGTGGCGGTGCCTTGGCCCCAGCATTCCCAACGATTAGGGCATTGTGCCTCTTCGCACACGGTGACTAATTTGAGATCAGTGATCAGAGACTTCGTGGACCAAAAAGCCGGATTATTCGGCAGCCGCACCTTGATCCACGGGGGTTTCTTCTCCCGGTGTAAGGCTGGATCCATCTTCATTTTCGGGCCGCAACTGCTCATATCGCGAGGAAGCTAGCCCCGCCAATGGCATGGGGAAAGGGCAAAGTGGTGGGATTTTGAACCGCGTTGCCTTCCGCGGAGTTCTTAAAACCAAGGTCCGATGGGGGAGATTCTTTGGGAAAGAAAGTGGTCGGGGCGGCCAGATTCGAACTGACGACATCCGCGTCCCAAACGCGGCGCTCTACCAGGCTGAGCTACGCCCCGTGCACGGGCGGACCCTTGTGGAATCGGCGGAGAGAATCAAGAAATTCTTTAATGAAATTTCACTAATCTTAATTTTGCCCACTGTGATGCCTTTATTTATAGTGTTTAACGGCTGCTCGATGCGTTCAAAAAGTTTCTCAAGGCTCACCGCGGCTGGCCATTTCCGGTAATAAAACATCGAATTTTTTACCTTTGAGCCCGGATCGGCTGGCGGGAGGGAAATCGGCAGCTTGAATGAGGAGCCTGATGATCTTCATGCCGACGAATTTAGGATCGTCGGTGATGCTATCCACCTTGGCGCTGGTGACGGATTGATCCGCAGTGGAGCGGATGGGCAATTTATCGTTAAGAGTAACGGTGGCGGCGAGCGGGGCAGGGACGCTGATGGGTAAGGAATAGGCGTGCTCATCGCTGATGGTGAAAACGTGGGTGGCAAAAGAGACGTTTTTTCCGATCTCGGTTAATACTTCTGAAATCACACCATCCGCCGGAGCAACGAGAAAGCGATTTTCGTATTCGCGCTTCCAGTATTCGTATTGAATTTGCTGGGTTTTCTTCAATTCTACCTGATTTTCATAGTTCGCCTGATACATGCGCTCCATCGCACTGGCCCAATCGAGCCGGGATTTTTCCGCTTTTCTTTTGCGGACGGCGACTTCGGTTTCTTCGCGAGTGATGGTCCATGCTTCTGCCTGGCCTTTAGCGGAATTCATTGCGGCTTCGGATTCGAGCGTTTGCTTGGCGAGATCGTACTGGAGCTTTGTGGTTGCCAGCTCGGTGTGGCCGAGGATTTGGCCTTTTTTGACGGGGTCGCCGAGTTTTACAAACATCTCTACAATGGTGCCGGGTGACTTGGTGCGGACTTTTTCGAGAACCTTCGCAGCTGGGGTTGACTCAAACAGAAGCGGCTGAGTGGCGGAATTTCTATGAATGGACTGGCCACACACACTTTGGATAAAGCCGAGGGAAAGTAAAAGTGCGAGCGGCACAAGGGGACGAGGAGAATAACAGTAGGCCGTGTTCATGCTTGGATTACCGGGCAGGGAATGGGAATCTTTCGGAGATCCAAAGGTTTTTTGCTTTTTGAGTGGGATCCTCTGGGGTTTTACCTTTGCGCTAGCTGCCGAATCACTTACCAAGTCCCCCCACGCCACATGAGATTATTCAAAATTCTAACTTTTAAGGAACTCAAGGGGTTCTTCCTGACGCCCTTCGGGTGGATCGTGCTGGCGTTCGTCACGATTATGCAGGGGGTATCGCTTTCCACGGCGATGAAGGGATTCCGCGATACGCCGGTGCGGGATAGCTTGGTGTATGTGAGCTTTCACACGCCGTTGTTCTGGTTCTATTTCTTGTTTATTTTCCCGTTGATCACCATGCGGTTATTTTCTGAGGAGGAGCGCTCGGGGACTTTGGAAACACTGCTCACGGCTCCGGTGCGGACGTGGCAGGTGGTTTTTTCAAAATATACGGCAGCCATGCTGTTCTATGCAACGTTGTGGATTCCGGCCTTCGTGCAATTTCACTTATTTGTATGGCTGACTGACTTACCTCCCGCTTGGTCGCCCGGGGCGATGGGTGGGACTTTTACGATTCTGATGTTAATGGGGGCTGCATTCACGGCGATTGGCTGCCTTGCTTCGTCGCTGACTTCCAGCCAGATCATCGCGGGAATCTTCACAGTGGGGCTACTGGTCATCCAGTATTTCCTCGGCTTTGTCACCACGATCTGGGGCGAATCGTTCCCAGGAGCTCCTCTGTTTCACTACATTTCCTCGCAGCAGCATTTACATTATTTTGCCAACGGTCTGTTTGATTCCCGGCCGGTGGTCTATTTCCTAAGTCTTGCGATATTTGTTCTATTTCTCACCTATCAAGTGGTGGACTACCGCCGCTGGCGGAGTTGATTGTGATATTTCCTGCCCATGTCTGAAGATTCTCCATTACCGAAGAAGAAACCTGCCCGCGCGATGAACCGCTGGGGATTGGGGACTCTGTCTGTGCTCCAAATCGTGTTTCTGGCGATTTTTCTGATGGCGCTGAATTACCTCGCAGCACTGCATTTTACCCGCATGGATCTGAGTAATGAAGCGGCCTATACGCTCTCTCCTTCCACCCGGAATTATCTAAAAGATGCGGCAGTGAAAGACCGCTCGGTGCCGATGAAATGGATCATGGCATTCCGCCGCTCCTCGCCATTTTATGAACGAGCGAGGGTCTTGCTGGAAGAATATGCGAGACGCTCGGATGGGAAAATCGAGCTGGAAATCGTCGATCCGATGCGGAGTGCGGACCGGGTCCAGGAAATCACCGCGGCGTATGGCATTCAGCTGGTGAGTGATCTAATCATCATGGATGCGCGGCTGGATGACTCGGCGGTGAGCCGCGAAGATGAAAGTGGCACTAAGACGCTCAATCCGAATGTAAAAATCGTCCTCGCTGACGAGCTTGCAATCTATACCGCTGCTGAAGGGCAGCGCAGAATCACTGGCTTCCAAGGTGAGGATGTGATCACGGCGCGGCTGGTGGAATCCATCGAAGGGCAACCACGCAAAATGTTGTTTCTCGCAGATAAGAGCCGGATCGATGCCGATGGGGCGGACTCACCATGGCAATCGCTCGAGGATCAATTGCGTTTTCAGAATATCGATTTGATTCCGGTCAATTTGGCGGATCTCAAAGAAATCCCGAGCGATGCGGAGGGCGTGGCGCTGATCGCACCGAAGTATGATTTAACAGATGCGGAACTTGAAGTGCTGGAAACTTATTGGAATCGCCCGCGGGCGGCGTTTCTGGTCATGTTAAAGCCGGGTGAGGTGCCTGCGAAATTACGGGGATTTCTGCGTAGCAATGGAGTGACGCCACGGAGGGACCGCATTCTGGGATGGGATGACAAGCGGCGAGTGACGACGGCCCGGGGAAGCTTCACCGCAGGATTGGATTTCACCAAACAACTCGCGGGCCAAGCAATGGCCTTTGAGGGGGCGACATCCTCTTTGGAGGTGCGGGAGGGTGCCGAGAATTTGATGAATCGCCAGATCCGTGCAACGCCGTTGATTGAAGCGGCGGCTGGATTTTGGGGTGAGACGAAATTTGGCGAAGGCAACGAGAGCTTCGATGAAAAGGAGGACAATGCCGCTCCACTTTACATGGCGGCCAGTGTGACGCGCGGGGCGATCAGCAACGATCAATTCGCAGCGGAAGTCTCCCGGATGATCGTGATTTCAAACACTGACTTTCTTGATCCCGAGCGCCACCGCGCGGAGACCATGGATTTCCTCGCATCCTCCGCCACATGGTTGATGGACCGCGAGTCTCTCGCTGGAATTGGCCCGCGACAATTGGGCACTTACAAACTGCCACTTCTGGATGCGCAAGTGTCATTCATCAACCGGGTGAACTTGTTTTTCATGCCTGCATTTTTACTCGTCATCGCGGCCTTCGTCTGGACATCGCGCCGTGCCTGATTCTCATGCGCTCCATTTTATTCACTCTACTTCTATGTCTCGCTGCGGCTGCCGCAGTCGCGCTGGCGGCTTGGCGATGGGCGGGAAATGATTTCGAATCCGTGCTCGGTGCCCCGGCGACGCTGCCCGGGCAGCAACTTTTCACGAACTTTAAGGCGGATGAGGTGAAATTTATCGAAGTGAGTCAAAATGGGATTGTGGCGAAATTTTCTCTGGGTCCACAAGGTTGGCAAGCAGACATCCCATGGTCGGACCGCATGGATCCGCGTGCGGCTGGAGCGATCATCGGTTTCACGCTGGGGATGAAGGTCGAGGATTTTGCCAACACCGGGGAAATGGATTTGAACAAGGCTGGTCTGGCGGAAACGGGCACGAATATCAAGCTGTTGGATTCTCGGCGGGAGCGGCTTGCGAAATACCGTCTTGGGCGGCGGACTCCATGGTTAGCACCTCCAGAGCTGGACAATGGCGAGCCAGTGCCTACCGTATTTATTCTCGTGCGTGAGGGCGAACGAGAGAACCAAGTCTATACCTGCACCGGAGATATTACGCCGCTTTTCAAGGATGGTTTGAAATTCCTGCGAGATCACCGCCCGTTTTACTTTAACCCGGTGGCATTGCAGAAAATCCGCATTCGGTCTGCGGAAGGTGAGTTTACCCTCGGCAGGGAGGCGCCGAATCAGCCATGGCGGTTGATCAAGCCACTCGACCTCGCGACTGATGTGGAGGCGGTGAAATCACTCATCAGCGGAATTTTTGAACTTCAAGCACTCAAGCTCACCGACCGTGCGACGCTCACGGTCCCAAGCAAAGGGCCGACGACCAGCACGATTGAAATTGCGATCAGTTCCTTCGGTTCAGACACAGAAACCATACTGGAGATCGCGCCGCCGGAGGGGCCGGAAAGCAGCAGCGCACTTGCCAATGTGAGTGACCGCCCGGAGACGATTTTCGAACTTCCGCTCAAGCCCGGGCAAGGGATGGTGTCACTGGCAAATCTATCGCTCACTCTCAATGAGCTGCGGGATTCCAATCTTACCAATCTTAATATCGCTTCACTTCGGGCCATCGCGATCCAGCCCGCCACCGGCCAGGAAATTCTAATCAGCAGGACCCCGCCTCAACCGTGGATGGCCACCATCGATGGGGTGTCCCAAGAAGCGAATGAGGAGCGGCTGTTTGCGTTACTCAAGGCTGTGACAGAGGCGCGTGCCAGTGGATTTGAAACAGATGCCGCCACCGATTTCACACCATGGGGCCTTGATCGGCCGTTTTTGAAATTAAAATTCCTCGGGCTGGATAATCAAGTGCTTGAGCTTGCCTTCGGTCTGGATTCCCGGGGTGACTACTTCGTCAACCGCACCGGCACCCCGAGCATCATGCAGGTGGACCCAGCGCTCGTTTCTTCCATCGCCGTGCGCCCATACGAGTGGCGAAGCTCACGCCTCTGGTCGGTAGATCGTAACCAACTTTTCGCCATCACGATTTCCCAAAATGCGCAGGAGCCGTTGGTGTTGAAATATGACTTCAATGAAGACAGTTGGGCGGCCGCTCAAGCGGGGCGGGATATCACTGCTGCCTTGGATCCTGCACGCGCCACTTACCTTTTGGGGATTCTCGAAGGACTGAAAATTACTCGATGGCTGGCTCCTGACGATGATGCTGCAAACAACGCTCTTGTTGCCCCGGTTTTGAGCTTCACGATCGTCGAAAAAGCCAGCGATGACTTTGGCGCTGCCACGGGCGAACTCATCACCCGCACGGTCCATCTCGCACCTAATGTGCTGATTGGTAAACCGAATTTCTATTACGGTCGCGTGGATTCAGAAGCGAATCCATTTCTCCTGGATTTGGAAACATTTGAAAAACTTTCCACAGATCTGATGGATCGGCGGTAGGCTGAATTTTACACAAATATTTACTTCTATCTACCTGTGCTTCGTTCGCTACGTTTGATGGATTTCCGCTGTTTCAAGGCGCTGGATCTGGAAGTCCCCGTTGAGGGTTGCATCCTCATCGGCGATAATGCGCAGGGCAAAACTTCGATTCTTGAGGCACTTTGTGTCTTGGTGAGGCTGCACTCGCCGCGTAGTCACCGGATGATGACTTTAGCCTCACTCGGTGGCAATGGTTTCGGCATCGCTGGAGATCCTTGGGGTAGCGAACGTAAAATCCGCTATTCTCGCGAGGGGCTGGTGCTGAAAGTGGGAGATGAACCGAGAGCCAGCCAAACCAGTTATTTGGAAGATGGCGGGCTCGTCGTCTGGATGGGGAATGAAGATTTGGAATTAGTCCGTGGGCCCGGGGAAGGACGCCGCCGCTATCTAGACTTCATCGGCTCTCAGATCGATGCCCAATATCGCCGTTCATGGTCGCGTTACCGTCGTGCGCTCAAGGCCAAGAACCTCTTGCTCAAAGATGGGCGGCCACGCGATGCCGAGATTCTGAGTTACGAGCAGATCATGGTCGAGCATGGCACGGTGTTGATGGACACTCGTGCGCGAATCGTCTCGGAGTTGGCAGTATTTGCCGCAACGGCACAACAGGCGGTGAGTGGCAAGGATGAGCCACTGACGCTGCGCTACCTTCCCGCCAGCGGGCCGGATTTACGCGAGTCCATGCTCCAAGCGAAAGAGCGTGAGACCCGCATGCGGCAGTCCGTGATTGGTCCGCACCGGGATGAACTTGAACTTCGGCTTCATGGCATGCCCGCCGCGGATTTCGCCAGTGAAGGCCAGCAGCGCACGCTTGCGCTCGCGCTGAAGCTTGCCCAAGGGAAATTGTTAGAAGCCAGCAGCGGCAAGGCACCCATCTATCTGATGGACGATATTTTTGGTGAATTGGATCCCGGACGCCGCAATGCCCTCATGGCGAATCTCCCGCCCACGGCGCAAAAATGGATCACCACCACACATCTGGATTGGCTCATGGAGACTCCTACGCTCTCGGGAATTTCCCGCTACCAAGTGAAAAGCGGCACCGTCGCCAGCATTTAAAGTCGCACGGCCTTGAGCGCGATGAACAGCGGAAATTCTTCCGCAGCGGCATGTTCCGCTTTGCTGAATGGGCCTGTGCCTTGCGAGCGGCGATGGCTGTGTAGCTCTTCACAAGCAGTCACCGCCAGCCCTTGTTGGCCTAGACAAGTGATCACATCAGCCAGTGGCCGATGGTAAAACGCCGTTTCTTCGCCCGTGCCTTTTCCCGGATGGGTGGTGATCGGGATCACTTGCGGTGAAGTGTAGCTATCTAGCCGCCGATACTGGATTTTCTGGTCAGGATCCCAGCCCCAGTGACTTTTCCGTGGGATTCGGAAACAAGGATGCATCCCTACCAACACCAGCCTGCCGCCCTTTTTTAATGAACTGGCAATGTTGGAAAACAAGCCTGAAAGATCGGGTACATCATGAATGGCCATGATGCAAGTGGCGGCATGATGGGAGCCATCCGCCCATTTTCCCGGTTGGCAAGCGTCCGCCACCAGCAGAGAAACTTTCCGCTCGCTGCCATGGCGTTGCCTCGCGGCATCGATCAAGCGCGGGCTGGCATCCACCGCAGTGATCCGGCCCACGCCGAGATCCAACAAAGGTCGGATTAAGACTCCTTGGCCACAACACATATCAATGATCGCCTCATCGCGCTGCGGGGCGAGGATTCTCAAAGCAGCAGGTAAAATTACATTTCGATGGTAGTCTGAGCCGGCCTCGCCCACTAGCTTGTCATACCATGCGGCCACCGGATCCCAGCCGCGATCTTTGTTTCCTTGTGGGGGCTTGCGTCTCTGAGGTGTTGGCATGGCGTGGTTGTAAATCGGAACGACGCGCCACCGCAAGCCGCAGCAATAGGCCACTGCCTATTCCTCCGGAATCACATCCACTTCCACTGCGAGCCGTTGCCCGCCGGCGCCCAAGGTCACGCCGCGTAGTGGGCTGACGTCCGAGAAATCCCGGCCCCATGCCAAGGTGATGTGGCGCTCGCCGGGGAGAACGTTGTTCGTGGGATCCGTATCGATCCAGCCATTGGCCTCTCCACAATAGACCGCGAGCCAAGCATGCGAGGCGTCAGCGCCAACGAGGCGGGCTTTCCCGGGCGGGGGAGCGGTTTCGAGATAACCGCTGACGTAGCGACACGGCAGTCCGATGGAGCGCAAGCAGGCTAACATCACGTGCGAGAAATCTTGGCATACACCGGCTCGTTTTTTGAATACTTCACTCACCTTGGTGCTCACGTCCGTGGCCCGGGAATCAAATCTGAATTCTTTGAAAATCCGCTCAGTGAAGGCGACTGTTGCTTCCAAGATCGGCCTGCCGGGCGTGAAGTCGAGGCGCGCGTAGCGTCCGTATTCATCATTCAGTGGGACCAGCGGTGACGTAAAGCGAAATGCTCCCGCCTCTGAGCCGGGAGTGAGTTTTTCGGATTGGCAGGCATCCCGAATCACCTCCCAGGCTGGAGTCGCATTGGGGTTTGGAGTCGGTGTTTGGATTACTTCCACCAGACTGCGGGCGATGACGTCAAGAGACTCATGTTTTCCCTCCACCTCGAAGTATTGGGCAATGTTTCCGTAGGCATCCAAGTGCACCCCCCGGCCCACGGGTGCAGGGATGATCTCGAGCTCATGCCAAGGACAACGCTGGCCGGGAAGTGTGCGCGGAGCCAGCCTGGCCATGTGATGGGAGGCAGATACCGACCCATTATAAGTATAAGTCGTGCGATGAATCAGGCGGTATTTCACGAGGTTGATAACATTTAGTAAACGCGCCCCACCGTGTGGCTAAAGAAATGCTGGGTGAGAAGGTCTGAGAAAACTTCGAGCGACTCGAACATTGCCTCCAGCATAATCGCATCCGGCATCTCGGTCACCGAGAATGGTTGCTCGAATGCTTCAAGGTGACTGCGGATCTGTGGCATCAAGCCAGCCTCGGGATCGCCGCTGAATTGGGTGATCTCATGCTTGATGATTTGCACTTGGAAGGCGATGGCTCGTGGATTGGTTTGATCGAAAAAAATCAAATCTATCACCGGAGCGAGCTGAGGCTGGGAAAAATGGCGGCGGCGGTAGGTCATCACACTATCACACATTTCTAGTAGAGATTCTAGCAGCGGGAGCTCAGCTGCGGTGGTCTTTGCTGCACTTTTCAGCAGGGAAATTCCACCCAGCGCCCGTTCGATCCGCCGCCCGACTTCAAGAAAGCGCCACCCTTGGCCGCGAGTCATATTTTCCGCCTGCATCCCGGCAAATGCAGCCAGATGCAGGATCAGACTATCCAAGGTCCGGAGTAATTCTGCTGTCGTCGCCGGCGGGGTAGGGGAATGGATGATGCTGTCGAGCCGATTGAAAAATCGCCAAGTATCATCGGAAAGACGATCCCTAGCAGCGGCGGCATTTCTGAGCAAAGAACGGGTGAGAGAAGAAATTCCACCACGTGCAGACTGATCAAGAATGAGCCCGGAGAGGATTCGCTGGGCTTGGCTTGGCTGCACCATCTCATCCTTCGGCGTTAAATTCGACCCTCGCAGGAGTTCAAGACAAGCCACCAACTTCGCTTGCTGTAATTTTCCACTTTCACCCGTGCAGCAGCGCAGGGTAACCCGCAGCATTCGGGCGGCAAATTCGATTCTTTCCGCATACCGGCCCACCCAGAAAAGTTGCTCGGCGATCCGGCTAGGCACTTCCAGAGTGGCCGGATGTCGGTCCTTGAGTGCTCGTGGCGAGTCTAAATCCGGCAACGTCACCGGTGGCGGTGAGTCATTTGAGATCCAGACATCCTTGGTGAAGCCAGCGTGCTCAGGCCATAATTGAGCGGATTGCCCTGGTCTGCCGACGCGCGCCAGACCACCTGGTAACACGATCGGCCCATTGAGAGCATTCATCGAAAACGCCCGCCAGACGATTGGTTTATCCCGCAAACCCCGCATTTCCAAAGCCGGGCTCTCGCTCAAGGTCACATCGAGCTGAGCCACGAAGTCGTGAGGCCGCTCCTCGATGATGGCGAGCCATTGCTTGCGAGCCGCTTGAGATAAATCCGCACAGCGCACCGGCAAAAGTGGATCCCGATTGAAGGCTGGCAGTAAAACATAGCGGTGCAGTTGCTCTAGAACTCGCCGCCGCACACTCGGCTGGCTCAGCCACCAAGTTTCCACAAATGGAAGTTTGATTTCCTCTCCCAGCCACTTTCGGCAAATTCCCGGCAAAAATGGCATCAGTGCCGGTGTGGAGGCAAATCCCGCGCCCGGAGCATTGACGATTGCCACATTTCCCGTCCGCCACGCTTCCATGATGCCGGAAATACCACCACCTCCCGGTAGCCAAAAATCAAGTGGATCGATGCCCTCCGTTTCCGTCCGGCAAACCACTCCATCGATGCGATGGAGCCCGGCGAGTGTCTTGAGATACAGCTTGCGCTCGCGCACTTTGAGGTCGGCCACTTCCACCAGTGGGAATCCAAGTAGCCGCGCCATATAGGCATGTTCAAAATACGATGGATGCTTGAAACCCGGCGTCAGGAAGACCACATTGGCCATCTGCGTGCGGGACGGCACCAGCGATTGTAGCGTCCTTCGCTCTAGGTCGAAAAAGTCTCCCAAGCGGGAAACGTGATGCGCCTCGAAGGCCTCCGCAAGCAGGCTGGAAGTGATATTCCGATTTTGTAAAACCTGCCCAAGCCCGCCCGGTGATGCGCCTGTATAATCCCGCATCACCGTCCATGCGCCGTCAGGCATGCGCACCAAGTCGCAACCGGAGGTCATTAGGAAATGCCCTCCTAGCGGCTGAATACCACAAACGTTGCGGGGGAAATTCGGGCTGGAGTGCACCAAGTCCGGTGGCAGCAAGCCCTCGCGCAGGAGCTTTTGCGGGCCATATAAATCAGTGAGCACCAGATCGATCAGCTTGATCCGCTGCCGCAAACCCGCCGCCACGTGGGCCCACTCTGCGGGCGGAATGATTAGCGGAATAGGGTCCACCTCATACGGTTGGCCCGCTCCGCCTACATCGCTGTAAACGTTAAAAGTCGTGCCTAGATCTTCCAGCATCCGGCCAGCGGTGGCCGTGAGAGTTGCCCGCTCGTCCGCGCTCCATTGTGAAATGGTGTTGCTGAGATTTTGCCAATGTGGGCGAGTAATACCCCGGGTATCTATTTTCTCATTCCAAGCACGCCCACCACCAGCCGCAGCAGATTGCGGCGGAGCGGGAGTAGGTTGAGAACGGATATTTTCGGCCATGTGGAAACTGGATTCGCCCGCAGACGAGGCTCACAGCTTCGATGGGATCATGCGCAAGTCCAGCGTGAAGGGGAAATCCGGACTAATAGGTGCCTCGCGGACTTGCATTTTCCCACCCGTATGGCCGTGGGGGAAAAATCTCGCTAGTCTGCGGGACTCCGCTTCGTAGGAATTTACCGGGAATTGTTCATGACTCAGGCCACCTGGGTGGGTGACGTGGTAAGTGCAGCCGCCCAGAGAACGCTCATTCCAGCCGTCCACCAGGTCAAATACCAATGGCGCATGCACCGGGATGGTGGGATGCAAGCAATTAGGCGGTTGCCACGCACGGTAGCGCACGCCAGCGACGAACTCGCCATGCACCCCCGTGGCACGCAGCGGCACCCGCACGCCATTACAGGCCAGCGAGTGGCGCTCGCCCGTCATTCCGCGCACCAGCACCTGCATCCGTTCCACCGAACTATCGACGTAGCGCACCGCAGCACCCGCGCCACCTTCCTCACCAAGCACATGCCATGGCTCGATGGCGTGGCGCATCTCCACCTCGATGCCACGTTGGGAAAATTCGCCAACTTTCGGGAAGCGGAATTCCAAATGTGGCGCAAACCATTCGTCCTCGATCCAATAACCATGGTCCCGAAGATCGCACAAAACATCGCGGAAATCCTGCCAGATGAAATGAGGCAGCATCCACCGATCATGGATTTCACTGTCCCAGCGCACCAATGGCTTCGTGTAAGGCTCATTCCAAAAACGCGCCACCAGCGCCCGCAGCACCAAATGCTGGGCAAGGCTCATCTGATAATGGGGCGGCATTTCAAAATTCCGCATTTCCAACAAACCAAGCCGCCCGGTAGAGCTATCCGGACTGAAAAGTTTATCGATGCAGAATTCAGCCCGGTGAGTATTTCCTGTGGGATCGATGAGGAGATTGCGGAAGGCGCGGTCCACCTGCCATGGCAATGGATTCTCGCTGCCGTCCAAAGATTTAAAGGCAACTTCCAACTCATGAATTGAATCATTTCTCGCCTCATCCACCCGCGGTGCCTGCGAGGTAGGGCCTACGAAAAGTCCGGAAAAAAGATAACTCATCGCCGGGTGATGATTCCAATAGGTGATCATACTGCGCAACAGATCCGGCCGCCGGAGTAACGGGCTGTCTGAAGGAGTCTCTCCGCCGATGATGATGTGATTGCCTCCACCGGTGCCGCAATGACGGCCATCGATCATGAATTTTTCCGTCACCAAGCGGCACAAACGTGCTTCTTCATACAGGACTGAGGTATTGTGCACCAGTTCATTCCAAGAGGCGGCGGGCTGAAGATTGACCTCGATCACACCGGGGTCAGGGGTGACTTTCACCACCGTTAGCCGGGAGTCGAACGCAGGTGGCGTGCCTTCTAAAATCACCTTCATGTTAAGCAACGCGGCCGTCTGCTCGATGGTGGCCACGAGATCGAGAAAATCTTCTGTCTCATCCACTGGCGGCAGGAAAATGTGAAGGCGGCCTGCGCGCGGCTCGATGCAGAGCGCGCTGCGGGTGATCCATGAGGCCGATTCCTGCGGCTTTGGCTCACGCTCCCAAGGCCGGTCTTCCTGCGCTTGCTCCTCAGCGTGAGTGGCGTGGAATTCCGCGAGATTTTTCGCGTCTGTAGATTTCCGCTCAGGTGATTTTTCCGCAAGCCGCCGCTGGTGCGAGAGCATATTGCCAGAATGTTGCGGCAGCCCCGTAAGGCTCCGTGTGGGATCTTGCGGAATATGCCATGGGTATTCGGATTCCTTCACCCACGGCAGTGATTCGAGCGGCAGGCGGTAGCCCATCGGTGAATCTCCCGGCAGCAAGAAGAGCGCATTATCTTTCAAGAACCACGGACCACTCGTCCAGCGCGGGCCTGTTGCAGTGACGCGTCTTTCCAATGGAAGCGCATAGCCGACCACTTCTTCAAGGCCTTGGTCGAAGAGTTTTTTAAATCGATCCCGCTCGCCCTTTTCTTTGAGATTGGACTTCAGTGGATCCACATTGCTCGGCAGGCGACGCTCGCGCCACATGTAGTAAAACACATCTTCGTAAGCGGGCAGCAGCCACTTGGTATCTGCACCTAGAGCCTCTGTCAGCGCCTCGCCGAAGATTCTGGCATGCTCTGCGCCGTAGCCATAATTGACCGTCTCGTCAGCGATGAGGGTTTCATCCTCCCAGATCGCTTGCCCATCCTTGCGCCAATAACAGGCGAGTGACCAACGGGGTAAAATTTCTCCCGGATACCAGTTCCCTTGGCCGTAAAATAACAAGCCGCCGGGCGCAAACTGCTGGTGCAAGCGTTTGATCAATTGCGCTGAGAGAACCCGCTTGGTCGGCCCCATTGCGGCGGTGTTCCACTCGTCTCCGTCGAAGTCATCCATCGAGATGAAAGTCGGCTCGCCGCCCATCGTCAGTCGCACGTCCATCGCGTCCAGGTCCTCATCGATGAGCTGGCCGCATTTTAAAATTTCCTCCCACTGACTATCATCATAAGGCAGCGTGGTGCGTGGGGATTCGTAAATCCGAGTGACCGTCATTTCATGCTCCATCGTGGATTCACACGGGTCCACCGCTCCGGTAACAGGTGCGGCGCTGGAGGGATCTGGCGAACATGCAAGAGGCAAATGCCCTTCACCCGCGAGCAAGCCCGAGGTCGGATCGAAGCCAATCCAGCCGGCCCCCGGCAGATAGACTTCCGTCCATGCGTGCAGATCCGTAAAATCAACTTCAGAACCTACGGGTCCATCGAGCGATTTCACATCTGGCTTAAGCTGGATCAGGTAGCCGGAAACAAAACGCGAGGCCAGCCCGAGGTGGCGCAGCAGCGTCGCAAACAACCATGCGGAATCGCGGCACGAGCCGGAGGCTTTTTCCAAAGTCTCTTCCGGCGTCTGCACTCCGGGTTCCATCCGGATCTGGTAAGCGATGGCTGCCTGAATCGCCGAGTTCATTTCCACCATCACATCGATGGTCCGGCCAGTCTTGTCTTTGAAGCGCTCCACCAATGCCGCCATCAGCGGGGCAGGCTTTTCTACGCTCAGAAAGGGCGCTAGCTCATGAGCTTGCTCGCTATCGTATTGAAATGGATATTCTTCCGCAGTCGGCTCTAGGAAGAAATCGAAGGGATTGAGCACGGCCATTTCCACCACCAAGTCCACCTCGATATCAAGGTGATCGGTGGGCTCCGGGAAAACCAATCTTGCTAGATAATTCGCCTGTGGGTCTTGCTGCCAGTTGATGAAATGTTCGTTTGCACCGACTCGCAGGCTGTATGCGAGAATATTCGAGCGGCAGTGAGGAGCAGGCCGCAGGCGGACGACGTGAGGGCCATGGCCGATGGGCTTCTCGTATTTGTAGCTAGTGCGGTGGTGCAGGGCAACATGAATGGACATAGGGTGTGGAAGGTTTTAGCATCTTCAATACCGTTTTGCCACCAAACTCGCGAAGTTTTCTCAAATGAGGCGAAGATGTTGCTGTAATGGGAGCGGACGGGCTTGAAGATTTCTTTTCGGTGTCCGCTTCAATGAGGCAACACGGTTAGCGAGAACGGCGGAATTTTTGCCTTGGAGGGTCATCAATCACCTCCTATGGTCCCCCCGGCGCAAGCCTCTCTCCATGGCAAAAAAAGACTTCACCATTCTCAATAAACTCGGCATCCACGCGAGGCCGGCTGCTCAATTTGTCAAAACGGCCAATCGCTTCAAGGCGGATGTCTTCGTCGAAAAGGACGGGGAAGAGGTCGATGGGAAAAGCATCATGGGCCTGATGATGCTCGCGGCCGGTCATGGCTCGGTCATCTCGATTAGCGCGGATGGCGCGGATGCGGATGCGGCACTTGAGGCACTCGGTGACCTCATCCAGCGTAAATTCGAGGAAGAGTGAATTTCGCTCGGTAGTTTTTAGAAATCCCGCTTAGTGGCAGCGGTGCGCAGCCAGAGACGTGGCCCGAGAGTAGAAGCCGCCACCAGCAATCCAGCCGCAAGTCCCCACCAGACGCCGGTGGCTTCCCATCCGAGACCGATCGCCAATCCGGCACCCACGGGTAGGCCCACCATCCAATAGGAAATGAATCCCATCAATGCCGGGATTTTAACGTCTCCCAAGCCTCTGAGCATGGCGGACGAGCCGACTTGAAGGCTATCGAACAATTGGAAAATGCCGACGATCAACAACAACGAGGCGGTGAGGGTAATGACTCTGGGATCGCTGATAAAGAGAGCTGCGAGGCCTTTTCCAAAGATCAAAAAGAAGCCTGCCGCGAGCAACGAATAGCCTCCTGCGAGCAGCCAGCCAGAGATGGCGATGGGCCGTAGCCGTTGCAACTGTGCCGCACCACGAGCTTGTCCCATTTGTACCGTGAGCGCCATCGAGAGGCCCAGCGGCAGCATGAATGCGGTGGCTGCAAGGGTGATGGCGATTTGATGAGCGGCCATCGCCACTTGGCCGAAGCGTCCCATGATCAAACCGGCCAAGGAAAACGCGCTTACCTCACAGGCCATCTGCAAGCTGGCGGGAAATCCGATCGCCAGCAAACTACGCATATCATCCCAATTTGGCTCTCGTAGCCAGCGGTATGGCACGTATTCGCGGAGGTCCTTCGCTCCGATTAACCAGGCGATCATCGCAACCAAGATGGCGACGCGGGAAATCAATGTGGCCCACGCGGCTCCCTCCAATCCCAGCGCGGGACACCCCAGCTTGCCGTAGATCATCACCCAGTTCAGCCCGATATTGAGAACTACCCCGCCTAGGAAAATCCAAAATGGTGGCCATGGCCGGTTCAAGGCATCCGCGTGGTTTTTCAGAGCGATCGATGCCAGAGCAGGAATCAGCGAGATCATTAAAATTTGGAAAAATTCGCGCGCTCTCGCCGCCACCGCGGGCGGCTGGCCCAGCAGATCAAGGCGATAAGACAGCCCCATGGCGATGGCTGCTAACAAGATCCCCAAAGCGAGGGAAAGATAGAGCCCATTGCGGCAACTCCCACGCACTCGCGCCGCATCTTCGGCACCTCGCGAATTGGCGGTGAAGACAGAAATCCCAGTCAGCAAGCCGATTCCGAAAACAAACGGGACATGGAAAAGCGCACTGGCAAAGGTGAGTGCAGCCAAATTCAAGACACCTAGATGACCGACCATCACTGTATCTGCAACGCCTAACAGCATTTGGCTAAGCTGGCCTATCATCAATGGCAGCGCTAGCCTCAGTGTGTGGCGGGATTCAGTGAGCAGACTCATGCGGGAAGTTCCGTCTGGAATGCGGAGCTGTGGAAGTCGATCTAATTTTCAGAGCAAGTTTTCATTCAATCGCGCCAACGTTTACTGAGATCCCCATACGCATCGATCCTCCGGTCTCGGAAAAATGGCCAAATCCGCCGGAAATCTTCAACGTTTCGGAAGTCGAGATCATGATATAAAATTTCCTCCTTCTCGGTACTGGCTTTGGCGACAATTTCACCATACGGATTTGCCACGAATGAGCGGCCCCAGAACTCTGTATCTCCCTCATGGCCAGTGCGATTCACCGCCGCAAGGTAGCAGCCGTTAGCCACGGCATGCCCGCGTTGGACCGTCTCCCAAGCGCAATGCTGGGCATCGCCAAGAGTAGGTTTCTCCTCAGGAAGCCAGCCGATTGCCGTCGGATAGACAAGAATTTGTGCCCCACCAAGGGCCATCAAGCGAGCGGCTTCCGGATACCATTGATCCCAGCAAATGAGCACGCCAATTTTCCCAAACTTCGTATGCCATACCGGCCAGCCGCTATCACCGGGAGTGAAATAAAATTTCTCCTCAAAGCCAGGGTCCTGCGGGATGTGGGACTTCCGGTAAAGTCCCATTAGCGAGCCATCCGCATCATGGACGGCTGCTGTATTATGATAGAGGCCCGGGCCGCGATGCTCGAAAAGTGAGGAAATAAGCACAATTCCCAATTCACCTGCCAATTCCCCCAAGCGCTCCGTGACCGGGCCGGGAAGTGGATCGGCAAGATCGAAAAGCGCTGGATCCTCGACGGTGCAAAAATACGGCGTTAGAAACAGTTCTTGCGTCACGATGATGTTCGCGCCGGAGGCTGCCGCTTGGCGGATGAGGTCTTCATGGTGATCGAAAGACTCGGCCTTAGAGGAAAATGTCGTTGATTGAAGCAGGGCGAGGCGCGGCATGGGCAGCAATGTAACGGTGGAAGATCGCAGTGCAATCCTGTAGCAAAGTGCGCAACGTTTTTTGGACCGAATGGCGCCAATGAAAGATAATACCGAAGACTAGGGTAGGAACGAGGCTTTCGTCTCGCTTCGCCCTCCGAATAGTACATACGGATCACTCGCACACGGCTCTACAATTAGCAGTTTGCTCCGCTACCGAGGCTCTCGATTTTTGGTTTTCGGGCGACAAGCAGGCAAAAAAGGCCCGAGATTCTTGAAATAGCGAAATAGCGGTGGGGCCAGCGTTGGTGATCTCTTAAAAGACATCGGCCATATAGACCGCGCCGCTCTCTAAAGATGGAACACGATCTCATGTGGATTCAGCCGTCGATTTCTCCCAATTGGCTGACTTTGACGTATTTAGAATAAACGAACCAACCGAGGAATATCCAGTTGAGGTCTGCAACTATAGCTTATAAATTTGCGCCATTCCTCCGGTTCATCCGGTGCTTGATTGACTCGCGCAGTATGCACAGGCATTTGGGTCGGGCCAGTCGCACCACCTGCCGACGTAATTCAACCCCATCCGGCACCCAAACCTATATTAAACCCCCTCCATCAAATCTTATTCCCGCCCGCCCGCCCCGCCACCCGATCCCCCCCCAACAAATCACCTGATATACACACGTTTTGTGAAAAAATCCCTGTAAACTCAAGGATTTCTAGCGACCCTCTCGAATTCCGCCGCCTCTGATATCACTACCTCATCGACTTTTAACAAATTCAACCAAACGTGTGTCTATCAGAAATCCCAAGCCGCGCTCAGAATTCCGCCAAAACCGACCTGATATACGCACGAATTTCAAAAAAAATCCTTGTCAAATCAACGATTTGCGGTGCAATCTACTTCCCAAGGATATTACGGATATCACTCCACGACATCCTACGAATAAATCTGTTCGCTAAAGAAATTATGTTTACTCGGAAGCTTTCAGATTCAATCGAAGTCTGTTTCTCGGTTCCACAATTCGCAGAAGAGTTGTTCACGCTTACAGATCGTAATCGCGCATTTCTGAAGCAGTGGCTTCCCTGGCTAGATGCAATACAGACTGTCGATGACACTCGTAGCTTCCTGACTAGCCAAGTCGAACGATTTTCCCGAGGTGAGAGCCTCCACGTTACAATCTTTTACAACGGCACCATCGCAGGCGTAGCAGGCTTCAACTCCTTGGACAAGACCAATGGAATCGGATACATCGGTTACTGGCTCGGCGAGGAGTTCACAGGCAAGGGGATCATGACGACTGTCGTGCGCGATCTCATGACGCTAGGTGAGGAGTTCTATGATTTACAGAAGATCGATATTAGGTGTGCCAGCGGCAATCTTCGGAGCCGAGCCATTCCGGAGAGGCTAGGATTTTCGCATGAAGGCACTCTTCGCCGGGCAGAACGGGTTTACTCCGAGTGGTATGATCATGAAGTCTACGCTATCCTAATAAACAACAAAGCGAACAAGTCGGAGATGGCGACGCCGAGGAAGCCGTCTGATTAATTTTAAGCTCGACCCCGGCGCGCCATTCCTATGACGTTCTCCAAAAAACCAGATCAATGAAAACACTAATATCGTTCGTAATCTTTGCCACCCTTGCTTGTGCCACGCCATCCACTCAGGGAGCGACAGTCATGACCAATGAACAACAGGCCATCGTGGCAATTGGATCACTCTCAATCGACGGAATACTCTACGACATCAGTTTTGATGGTTCGTTCGGCACGTCGATGTTCTTGGGTAATCAGAGTGGCGCGAATGCCGCCCGTGACAGCATTTCGTCACTTTTGAACTCATTCGTCATGTCGGTGTATTTCCCATGGCCATTCCCAACCCTTGCAAATGGATCAGGAGGAGGAGTCAACGGAACCGGAACGCGTTATGAAATTACCTACGCCAATAGCTTGACCGGCAATCCAGAATCCCCGAACAGAAGAGACTACTATTTCTCGGAATACGGCGCAGGATGGGTTTATCCGCCTAGTATCTATGATTTTAGCCTATCCGAGGGATCCGTAGAGGCAAGCTTTCGAGAAGCTATACCAGGATCGATACCGGATACAATTCCTGAGCCCACCATGGTCACTCTGTTGGCTGGCAGTGCGGCAATGCTCATCAGAAGAAGAAACAGGCCTGCAATTGCGTAAAATTCAAGACGGAGAACAAGCCGTGGATGGCAACCCCCACTAGCCCCTTTGTTCTCGATGCTTCCGCGCAATTATAACCTCCTTCCTGCGATCAACGCACGCTCTCGCTAGTGGGGTTGCCATCACTCAAACGTTCGGCAGAGACAAAGCAATGAAGAGAATCAAGGGCAATGTGGTGGAGATTCTGGCACCAGATACCGTGGTTATCGAGGTTGTGTTCGTTGGCAAGTTCAACAGCAGCGACCTTCCGGACCTAGTGAAGGTGCGTTTCTCGGAGTTATCTCCGCCATATCCAAAGCACTTACAACCTGAACAGGTCGTTGAGGCGTTAAACGGTTCGATCCTGGGAGCCTACGTTTCCGCCAACATTAACGGTCCTGACAGCCATGGGATTTTCACCGGCAAGATTTCGCGGGAAGAGCCCGCATTTAGAGGGAAGCGCCGGTCACAATAAACAGAAAAGCCGAACAATAAAGGGTGTAGCGAAGGCTGAGGAACGAAGTCTTCGACTATGCCCTTAGTTGAACAAGCCCGGAGCGACGTTTGACGTGGTCTTAACGGAGCTTCGAAGCCTCAGCGAATTGGTATGCGTTTTGTGTTTGCTGCTTTGTTCGTGGAAGCGGCTGCTGCGGGTTGGGATCTCCCATCGCATTGATAAAACACACCGTGTTTCGCGTGGATACGACT
>JBGSUW010000075.1:0-13970 GCA_041753275.1 Akkermansiaceae bacterium
TACATCATCCGAACCAAAAATTCTGGGTTGTTGAACAGGATCCAAAAGACATTTGGCCCTCAATTTTAGGCACTTTTGGCCTCTAACAAATTGTCCGGTTTTGAACAGGCAACAAATCCGGTTTTGTACCGTCGCCGACACAACCGTTCTTTTTGATTGCCAAGACGATTCAGTTTCCTAACATTCTGTTCATGTTCACCCGTGTTGTTACCTTGTTTGCCACCGCTGCGATTGCGCTCACACTGAGTTCATGCTGTTGCATGTAATGTTTCACTCCCTATCTACCTAACCATTAACTATGAAAAACCTTGTTCTTCTCGCCGCCCTCATTGCCACATCACTCAGCTTTTCATCATGCTGCTCGATGTTTGGTGCACACACTCAAGCTGCTGGCTACCGCACCGAGACTCGCCAAGTCAAGACATGCGGATATGACACTGTTTCTGAGGAAGTTTACACACCCGGGGATGCAAGAAGCGGTAAAGGTGGCATGACTCAGACGATTGAAAAGAAAGTTCCACGATACAAGACCGTCACCAAGAAGGTGCGTATCCCATGTGGAAAGTGCACACGCTACTACTGCCCTAAGAAAGATTGTTGCGGCTCCACTTCAGAACAAACCCTGAAAATGGCCACTGCACAGGGAGCCGTTGGTAGCCCCCACATCGGACTGATCCCTACGATGAAGCCACTTGCCCCTTGAGCTAACTTCTCACTGATTTCCAAAGCGCGGACGAGACCAAAAACTCCCCGCGCTTTTTTGTTTCCACATCTCCCGTAAAAAGGCTGGAAATACCTCATACTTCTACCATCTTACTTCCGACTCCAATTTATTAATATACCATGTCTGTGAACATCGAAATGCCCAAGCTCTCGGATACAATGACCGAAGGCACTCTCATCAAATGGCACAAAAAAGTCGGCGATACCGTCGAAATCGGTGACATTCTCGCCGAGGTCGAGACCGATAAAGCAACCATGGAAATGGAAGCATTCGATGATGGAGTCATCACGGAAATCCTTATCAATGAAGGCGATAAAGCACCCATCGGCAGTGTTCTAGCCGTCCTCGACGGTGACTCAGCAGCCTCCGAAAGCGCTCCACAAGCAGCTGCCGAAACTCCAAGTCCTGCCAAAGAGACTGTTGCTGAAACTCCAGCAGAAACTCCAACAGCGGCTGCCCCACAAGCAAGCGATGGCAGCAGGCTGAAATCCTCACCGCTTGCCCGCAAGATCGCCACCGAAATGGGGGTAGATCTCAGCACCCTCACCGGCAGTGGCCCGGGTGGAAGAATCGTCAAGAATGACGTCATCACAGCCCCAGCCTCCGCACCTTCATCCGCCAAGGCTGCTCCATCTTCCGAATCCACCGCAGCAGCAGCCCTTGCCGCTTCGATTAAATCGAAATCGCCGGCTTCGAGTCAGGCTCCCGCCGCGCCAGCTTCTCAAGCGATTCTTCCCACTGCCAAGGAAGGCGATGAGATCATCCAGCTCAGCTCGATGCGCAAAATCATTGCGTCCCGTCTGCTGACTTCCAAGACCACGATCCCCCACTTCTACCTCCACGTCGAAGTGGATGCACAGCCGCTGATGGACATGCGGAAACAAGTCAACGATCAAGCTGAGAAGACTCACGGTAACAAATACTCCGTTAACGACTTCATTCTCAAAGCTGTGATCAGCGCCGCAGAAGCTGTGCCTGCGATTAACGCTTCCTTTGCTGGAGATCACATCGTCAAGTTCAAGCACGTTGGTCTTTCAGTAGCCATCGCAGTGGAGGATGGACTCGTCACACCCGTCATCAAACAGGCGGAAAGCAAATCCCTCCTCGCCATTTCACGCGCTGTGAAAGACTTCGCAGTCCGCGCCAAGGATAAAAAACTCAAGCCCGACGAATTCGATGGAGGCACCATCACCGTCTCGAATCTTGGAGCATGGGGAATCGAGTCATTCGATGCCATTGTCAATCCACCGCAAGCCGCGATTCTATCCGTAGGAGCAGCGATCGAAAAGCCCGTGGTTAAGAACGGTGCCGTGGTTCCAGGCTTGCGCATGAATCTAGGCCTTTCCTGCGACCACAGAGTCGTTGATGGTGCCGTGGCTGCCCAGTTCCTCTCCGAGGTTAAAAAACTCGTGGAAAGCCCCGCTCTGATGCTCCTCTGAGGGTTCGTGGAACTGCTCCTGAAATGCCTTGGTCCCATTTACCTTTCTTGGTAGATGGGACCTTCCTCTTTCTAAGATCCTATGATGAATTCTTGTTTTTTGAACCTATAAGATCTTCTTCTTCATAGTGTGAATAAGCTCCGGAAACTACCGTTCCTCACTCATTTCATCGCTGTTCCACGCTAAAAATAACTTGGTGAAAAACCTGTATAATTTGCTAATGACCCTCTTTGAAATTCCTGCGATGATTTTTATGATCATTCATTCATAGTTTATTCACAGCGTTTCATAAAGTTCCTCGCATCACCGCTACTCTCCATGAAAACTGCGATTATCACCGGTGGCACGGGAGTTCTTGGCCGCGCAATAGCAACTGCACTCGAAGACCCGGAATGGCAGATTTATGCACCGTCTCATCTTGAGCTTGATGTCACTCACAAGGAATCCCTTGGGAACTATTTCAGCAAACATCCACCAGATCTATTAGTCTGCTGTGCTGGTATCACTCGGGATTCGCCGTTGCCGCGCCTTGATGAAATCGCATGGGACGAGACAATGGCCGTGAATCTCAAAGCCGCATTCCAATGTGGCCAGCTGGCTGCCTCACCGATGATGATGAAAAATCACGGGCACTTGATTTTTATTTCAAGCTACTCAGCGCTCCACCCACCCATCGGTCAGATTGCCTATGCTACAAGCAAAGCCGCGCTCCTGGGGCTGACTAGCGGGCTAGCGCAAGAACTCGGCTCTCACGGCATCCGTGTGAATGCGATTCTCCCAGGTTTCATGGAATCACCACTCACACGCCACCTCAGCGAGAAACGGCGTGCTGAAATTCTAGCGGAGCATCACCTCGGCCGCTTGAATTCTCCGGCAAACGTTGGGAAATTCATTCATCACCTCCACCATTTCATGCCTCACACATCTGGCCAAGTATTTCAGTTAGACAGCCGGATTGCATGAAGAATCCAAGTTGCAAAGTGATAAGAACTGCCTCAAAATCCATGGCATCAACCGATGAAGATTTCTAAAAACACATTTACCAACGAAGAAGTCGTTCTCGATTTCCATGAATATGAAGCCTGCAATTTTACGAACTGCCGCTTCGTCGTCCTTGGCTATGGACCCTTTGCTCTCAATCAATGTGAAGTAACAAATTGCGAATTTACCTTCGCTGGGCCTGCTGCGAGCACCATTCAGACAATGTCCACCATCTATCATCACATCGGTGAGCAAGGTAAACATTTAATCGAAGCAACGTTCGATCAAATCCGAAATGCTAAGGTGGAAACTTTGGTATAAATAGAACGAAACTATAAGTCTCCACGCTCATCCTTCTCAAGTTGAATGCGGTCTGCTAGATTACGGGCTTTCACGCTGTTCCGCTTCGCCCAGCGCTCTACGGCCATTTGGCGCTTTTCAGAACGTTTCTTTAAAGCGGAAATTTCGGTTTCCAGATTTAGGAAGTTTTCATAGCGCCCAACTTCCATTACCCCAGCGTCCACTGCAGCTCGGATGGCGCATCCCTTATCTTTGCGGTGGCTGCAATTTGCAAATTTACAGTCTTCTGAAAGGGCAGTTACATCGGCGAAACTATCACGCAAGGTGGCTTCATCTGTCCACATCTGGATCTCGCGCATCCCGGGGTTATCAATCAACATCCCAGTCCCCGGCAATGGCACCAATTCACGAGATGTCGTGGTATGGCGGCCCTTTCCGGTTGTTTCATTCACCTCGCTCGTCCATTGCCATTCTTCACCGTAGAGTTGATTCACCAGGGTGGATTTTCCGACTCCGCTGGAACCTACTACGCACATCGTAATTCCTTTTTTAAGATATTTTTTCAGCACTTTGAGCCCATCACCATTGAGCGCACAAGTGACGTGCACCATCGCGCCATCCCAGAGGGCGGCGATTTCTTGCGCGGCTTTTTGGTTTTGTTCTTTAGGGAAAAGATCTGCCTTGTTCACTAAAACCACCGCCTTGGCCCCGCTCCGGCTGATGAGCATGAAATAACGCTCCATCCGGCGGATGTTAAAGTCCGGGCCTGCATCTGTGACGACTGCGACATAATCAATATTTGCGCCGATGACTTGAGCCTGAGAGCTGTTTCCCGGCATTTTCCGCGAAAAACAAGTGCGGCGCGGCAAACTGGCCCGGATCACAGACGGATGATTCTCATCGCCCAGCTCCACCATCACCCAGTCCCCCACTGCTGGCAAATCCGCATCACAAGCAGCCTCATGCCAGACGCGGCCGCATAAGATCACATCGATTTCATCGCCTCCTTTGAGGAACGCGCTGTAATTGATCACGGTTTCACGGATCAAGCGAGCCGGCACCCAGCCCTTGCCGCGATAGGCAATTGTGGCTGCTTCTAGCTCATCATTCCATCCAAGTTCCTTCAATGTCATCCGCAGCCAGTCTATCCTTGTGCCTGCGCCTGTCGATTCTTGTGTTTGCCGCCGTTTCCGCTTTCCGAGACGGCTTTGCACGCTTAGAAAAACGCTGTGATTTCCAGTATTCAAGAAAGACTCGATGAGTTCATCCGGCGCAAAGGCCTGCGCCGGACCGTGCAACGCGAAGTCATCGTAAAAGCAGCGTTTTCCAAGGATGAGCATTTCACGGCAGATGAGCTCTTTGATCGCGCGAGGAAATTGGATTCTGAAACTTCACGGGCCACCGTTTACCGCACTCTCGGCTTATTGGTAGAGGCAGATTTGCTGCGTGAAATTGATCTCGGTGATAATCAAACCACCTACGATCCAAATTTCCTCGATAAGCCATCGCACAACCATCTGCTTTGCATCGATTGCGGTCGCGTCGTCGAGTTTGAGGATCACCACCTGGATCTTCTCAATGATTGTGTGACTCGGCGGCTAGGCTACACCCCAGTGAGACAAACGATCAAGATTGAGGCGAATTGCGAGCAACTTCGCCTGAAGGGCCGCTGCCCGAATTTGATCGCCACTCGCCTGACGGGCAAACGCTTGCGCAAAAAGCGTTAAGGGGTTGCGGGCTACCTAAGGAACATCCAAACTTTCAATTATGTGGACCACTGTGCGCGAATTCGAGGATATCCGATATGAAACTACGGATGAGGGAAGCATTGCAAAAATCACCATCAATCGCCCCGAAGTACGCAATGCTTTCCGGCCGCTGACTGTGAAGGAAATGCTCATCGCCTTCGAGCTAGCGCACGAAGATCCCAAAGTGGGAGCGATCATCCTCACTGGCGCCGGCGATCTTGCCTTCTGTTCCGGTGGCGATCAAAAAGTCCGCGGCCATGCCGGCTACATTGGCGAGGACGGCATCCCGCGCCTCAATGTGCTCGATTTACAAAAGAAAATCCGCTCGCTGCCCAAGCCGGTGGTGGCCATGGTCGCCGGTTATGCGATCGGTGGCGGGCATGTTTTACACATCGTTTGCGATCTCACCATTGCGGCGGACAATGCGCGCTTCGGCCAAACCGGGCCAAAAGTCGGTTCGTTCGATGGTGGGCTGGGTTCGAGCTACCTCGCCCGCATCGTAGGCCAGAAAAAAGCGCGGGAAATCTGGTATCTTTGCCGTCAATACGATGCCCAACAAGCTCTGGAAATGGGCCTTGTGAATACCGTGGTCCCGCTGGCTGATTTGGAAAAAGAGACCCTGCAATGGTGCCGGGAAATGCTTGCCCATTCTCCTCTTGCGCTGCGTTGCCTGAAGTCCGCCCTCAACGCAGATTGCGATGGCCAAATGGGTCTGCTGGACCTCGCGGGCAACGCGACCTTGCTATACTACATGAGCGAGGAAGGCCGCGAAGGGAAACAAGCGTTCTTAGAAAAACGCGCGCCAGATTTTTCTAAGTTCCCGAGAGTTCCTTGAAATTTTAGCAGTTCTATCCGCCCGTTTCATCATCGAAAATTTCATCCATTCTGGCTCGGCGGGATTTTCTGGAGTCACTGCGCGAGCTTATGCAGGAGGTTTCGGTTATCTCGCATCACTTGTTCCGCTACTGCCATCTGCCGCTGGATTTTCTCATCCAACGGTGATATCTCGAATCCCATCGGAGTTTCTGTTAAAAAAAGGGTATCGCCTTTACCGACGCGCAATTTTTCTAGCACTTCCTTCGGTAGAATCACCCCGGCAGAATTTCCGATGCTGGTGATCTTAAGTTTGGCAGTCATGAAAAGACGTTATTACAGATGTTCGACCAGTCGAGTTCAAAGATCGATAGTTGAATCGCAGTCAGCGGCTGGGCAGATGTGATAGAATGCGGAAAGTTTTTGTGAAGATCGAGGAGTTTCCGCTCGCGAATCTGCCAAATCTGGACGACACCGGAACATTCCTCAAAGCGAACTGGATCGCCAGCGTTTAAAATTTATCCTAGCCCCGTGATCAAAGCCTGCCTGCTCGCCTCGCGCCCGAAGACGCTCCCCGCGGCCATCGTCCCCGTCTGGGTGGGCTGTGTGCTGGCATGGAAATTGACCGGTGAGTTCCATCTTGGACTTGCGATTTGCACCTTGCTCGGTGCCGTCGCCATCCAGATTGCGACGAATTTTTTCAACGATGCCATTGATTCAGCAAAGGGGGCCGATACTGAAAAAAGACTGGGTCCCACCCGCGTGACGGCCTCCGGGATGATGAGTTCTCAGACGGTGATGCGGCTGGCGATGGTGTTTTTAATCATCGCCATCGGGTGTGGAATCGTGCTCTTTGAGGCGCGGGGCTGGCCGATTGTGTTGATTGGGATTCCCTCGTTGTTTCTCGCTTATGGCTACACGGGTGGGCCGTTTCCTCTGGCGTATCGTGGGTTGGGTGAGTTGTTCGTGATTTTGTTTTTCGGTTTTGTGGCGGTGATGGGCACGGTTTTTATTCAAACGGGCGGCTGGCCGAAAGAAGCGATTTTGCTCGGAGGGCAAATCGGCCTGCTTTCCGCTGTTTTGATTTCTGTCAATAATCTGCGCGATCGTGAAGAGGATGCCAGCACCGGCAAGCGCACGCTGGCGGTACGCTTTGGGCCGAAGGTGGCGGTGGGACTGATTTGGCTGGAGGTAAAAATTGCCGCGTTTGCGGGATTGGCATGGGTCGCCTTCGGGCACCCGACATTCGCGGTGGCGGGTGCACCGGTACTATTGTTGGGCTTGCGGATATTTTGGGGAGTTCTCACTTTGCCGCCCGGGCCAGCGTTCAACCGCTTGTTGGCGATGGGTGGAGTGCAATTAATACTTTTTGCAGGGGCTTTCCACGTGGCTGCATTTGTGAAATAGTGGCACGATTTAAAGAAAAATAAAAATTTTGTGGCGTGATTGTGTGAATCATGCCAAATTAAAGGCGGATTTGGCGTTAATCGCGCCATAAAAATAAATCATGCCACTTAAAATTCCAGATCAAGAATTCCAAGAACTCCGGCACATTCTGATGCTGCGAGATTCGGGTGCTTCCATCAAAGAGCTGCTCGCGATGCCGAATCTAGATTATCCGAAGCGCACCTTGCAACGGAGGCTTGATCACCTAGTTACCACCGGCCAATTGCAAGCCCGTGGCGAAGGGCGGGCGCGGCGCTATCACTTCAACGAAAAGGCGCATCTGCGGAATGGGGATCTTTTTGTGGGCGAGGAGCCTCCTGTTTACCAAACGCGCAATGACTGGCTTTCCATCGAAGCGAAGGCGATTAGCAGGACCATCCAATTACCGCTTTCGGCGCGGACTCCGGTTGGTTATCAAGGTGAATTTCTGGACGCTTATCGGCCGAATGAGACGTTCTACCTGCCTGAGTCATTGCGTAAAGAACTTGAGGGTATAGGCCAAGTGGGCTTGGGCGAGCTGCCTGCCGGCACGTATCTGCGGCAGGTGATGGACCGCTTGCTCATCGATCTTTCTTGGAACTCCAGCCGCTTGGAAGGGAACACTTATTCGTTGTTAGAAACGCAGAGGCTTCTGGAAATGGGCGAGGATGCGGCGGGAAAAGGCACGCATGAGACGCAGATGATCCTTAATCACAAGGCGGCCATTGAGATGCTTGCAGATGAGGCGGGAGAAATTAATTTCAACCGTTACACCATTTGTAATCTCCATGCCCTGCTCTCGGAAAACTTGCTGCCGGACGCGGCTGCATGCGGCCGTGTGCGCTCGCGGCCGGTGGCCATCAGTGGCACCGTGTTTCATCCTTTGGCAGTGCCGCAGCAGGTGGATGAGCGGTTTGAAGAAATTTTGAGAAAAGCGGCATTTGTGAAAAATCCGTTTGAGCAGGCATTCTTCGTGATGGTGCATCTGCCGTATCTCCAGCCCTTCGAGGATGTGAACAAGCGGGTGTCCCGGCTGGCGGCGAATATCCCGCTTATCCGGCATAATCTCAGTCCACTTTCATTCGTGGATGTGGAGCCGCATGATTACATCACCGGGTTGCTAGGCGTGTATGAGCTCAACGAGGTGGACTATCTGCGGGATGTCTTCGCGATGGCGTATCGGCGTTCTTGCGCCCGCTATTCGGCGGTGCGGCAGGCATTGGGCGAGCCTGATCCCTTCCGGCTGCGGCATCGCTCAGTCATTGGCGAAGCAGTACGAGAAGTCGTGCAAGGCGGGATGGTGAAAGTGGCGGCGGTTTGCGCGATCAAAGCAGCGGCAGACAGGACCATCGCGGCGGCCGAGAGGCCCCGTTTCATCGAGGTGGTGGAAACGGAGTTGAGCTGCCTGCACGGTGGAAACATCGCCCGTTTCCGATTGCGGCCTTCGGAGTTCGAGGCTTGGCAGAAGACTTGGCGCTAGGCGGGATTTTGGGAAATTTCGACCTAGCGTCGCTTCCGCGCTTTTTTTGGCTCAAAGCTAACGGCCTTAGGATCAAATACTTCCGGTTCGTATCCTGGATGGGCCCACTCGATTTCGCCATGGAGGGCCTGCATGTATTGGAAGGTCCCGCCGAAGTCTTCTGGCGGGCAAGCACGCGCGCCTTCCAAGGCTACCGGCCCACCTTCCCCACCGGTCCATTTTTCAAAAACGATTTCATGGATCCACTCGTCGGCAAAGTCATAGCGGTAAAGAATCCGGATCGGTAGGCGGCGTTTCCCGATAAACTCGGCGATGGTAAGAACGGCTTCATCTTGGAATTCACCTGCGGTTTGGTCTTCCAAGCCGATGGGGCCGATCACGTCGGTGAGGCGCTTGCCCTTGCCGTGACGGAATTCGTGCGGGCTCTTATTATCCCAGCCCATCACCGCCTGCACCGCATCGCTGAATTCAATAAACGTCACCTTGGAGGAGATTGAAAATTTCCGCCAAATCTGCGGCTGTATCCCATAGAGAAACACCTTCACCACCACTCGATTTTCGTCCTTAGCCTTCGCCATTCACGAACCGTGCGGGAACGGCGGGCCAGAATCAAATGGGAATTTGCAACTTAGAACTAAATCGTATTTTTTTGGAAGATAGAGGAATCTCAATGAGTTTTAGTAGTTTAATCACAATCTACCCCGGGTTTAGAAACCATCGCGTGCCGGATTTCCCTTGGCAGATGCAGGAAATTTCGTGCTAGTCTTTCCCCGCCTATGCCAACCGAAGCGATCCTCTCCACCGTGCGCCAATACCTAGCAGTGGACCCCACTGTCCGCATCACGCTTGAGCCTATCCGGCGCGGGGCTTCAGGCCGCACCATTGTCCGGGTGAAGACCCCTGAGCACGAGCCATTCATCGGCGTGCACTGGACAGAAGAGCGCGAGGATAATTCGCAGTTTATCCCAGTGGCAAATTTTCTCAAACAAGCAAAACTCCGCGTGCCGACGATCATTTACGATCGGGCGCGCTACCGGGTGGCCCTCGTCGAAGATCTGGGTGACGTGGATCTGCTCTCGCTTAAGGACCGGCCATTTGCGGAGCGGCTACCTTATTACCGCTCTGCCTTCGAGCAGGTGGACCGCTTGTTTTATGCGAAGCCGCCCAAGGACTTCCACTTGATGCCACCCTTCGATGCGGCGCTCTACCGCTGGGAACAAAAGTATTTTTTCGAGTTTCTGGTGGAAGAGTACCTGGAGATGGATGCCAGCGCGTTGGAGAAAAACAGCGTCTTCACCGATCTGGCAGAGCGCCTGGGCACCGTCGCCCGCCACCTCGTCCACCGGGATTTCCAATCGCAAAATCTCATGATCAAGGATGATCAGATTTGGCTCATCGATTTCCAAGGCCTCCGCCGCGGTCGCCAAGAATACGATCTCGCCTCACTCATTTTCGATCCCTATCTCGATCATTCCGCCGCCGAGCGTGAGCAACTCCTCGCCCTTTGGGAGGAAATCGCCGATGAGCGCCCGTTGGAAAAACTCTTCCACGAGTGTGCCGCCCAACGCCTCATGCAGGCCCTCGGTGCTTTCGCAAACATTGTGAAAAATCGTGGCGATGAATGGTATCGCCCCCACATCGCCACCGCAGCACGGCTGTTAGGCGAAGTCACGCACGGCACTGATCTGGAGAAGCCGCTCGCACCGATCTTGGCAAAAATTTCCTAACAAATCGTGAGCCGTCCCCACCATCTTCGCTTGTGGGTATTGCTCATCGCTGCGATCGCCGCACTCGGAACTTGGAAATTTTTCCCTGGAACGGCCCCGGACCGCGCTGCATTCGCTCTGGTTGTCAGAGGCTTCATTAATCCGCCGCTGTTTATATCTGGAGAAGGCACTCATTCCTCACCTTGGAAACTTGGCTTTATGTCCGCCACTGCCAAGCCGGACCAACGCCAAGCGCCCGTCATCGTCTCTCTTGGCGATGATCTGGAACAATATTTTCAAACTTCGCCACCGTCCCCCATCGATCTGGCAGTCATTTTCTCAAACTTCCATCGGCTAGGTGCAAAAAAAGCAGCCACCGCAGCCGTGCTCGCCTGGGAAGCTCCAGATCCCATCGGCCTCGTCGCCTTGGAGCGGGCCCTAGGTGCCTTCGACTCACTGGTGATGGCCGCGCCGCTCTCGCGGGCAGTCGTTTCCTCACCGCTGCCCGCTCCATTCCGGCGGGCCTCGCTACCACTCACCGCCGTCGCAGGAGATTACTCCATCCTCCCCGTGGTCAATCGCATCCCCCTGCCCGGTGTGATCCTTGGTGGGGAAAATTCGCTTGCGGGTTTCTCGGTCTTAGAGTCTGAGCCAATCACGGCCGCCCCACCGCTGCTCGCCCGCTGGGGAGACCGCGTGGTATTCTCATTCACGCTGCTCACGGTCTTCCAGCGCAGCAATATCCCGCTGGATGAAGTGGAAATCCAGCTCGGGGAATACATCAAACTCAGCCCCACCGGCCCGATCGTTCCGATCAACCAGTCCGGCCGGCTCAACATGCCCGTGAAGGCCCTCGCCCCTTACAAGGAAATTTCCGCCGAAGCGCTCATCGATGGCGGTGACGGGCTTTTCCCAAAAGATGCGCCAGACCCCGTCATCTTGCGCGACGATCAGTCGAACAGCGAGCCAGCCACCCAAGCATTTTCTAAAAATCTCTCCGCCATGGTCGCCGCCATGGCATCCAACGAGGCCTACTCACAGACCAATGAATATCCACGACTCTCCCCAGAATGGGAAATCGGCCTGCTCGGCCTCACCCTGATTTTGCTCTTTTTAATTTTGCGGTTGGTAAATTTCGGCCACCGCGCGGGCTTACTTGCACTCAGCGGGCTTGTTCTCACAGCGCAATTCCTCTGCGTTGGGATCGCCTCGGTATGGTTGCCAGGCATTCCGGCCCTCGCGGCCATCTTCGCGGTATTTTGTGTGAGTTCCCTATTTATCCCCCGCCAGATCAATGTAGCTCCTCCCATCGCCACTGAGCCACCCGCTCCACCGCCACCCGTTCCACTTTCCATCCCAGCGCCCGAAGAAAAGGCACCTCTCACCCCGCAGGCAGAAAAACCTTCAACGAAGCCAGCCCCCGCGAAAAAAACCGCAACACCTCGCAAACGCCGCGGCAAAAAAAAATAGGGCGCTATTGATCCTTGGTTTTTCCTGTCAACGCTTTGATTTAATCGATATAGACTCCTCTCCCGCATTCCCCACATGGACCCCATCGAAAAAGCTAACTCACTCATCGAAGCACTGCCCTACCTCCAAGCGTTTCGCGGCAAAACTTTCCTCATCAAAATGGGCGGCTCTGCCATGGAAGATCCCGAGCTGGTCGCCAAGGTCATGCGGGACATCGTTTTTCTCGAAGTGGCCGGCATCAATCCCATCGTCGTTCACGGCGGCGGCAAGGCGATCTCCGCGGCCATGGAAGCCGCAGGCCTTGAGGCGAAATTCGTCGGCGGCTTCCGCGTCACCACCTATGAAGCCATCGAGATCGTCGCCCGCGTTCTTTCCGAGGAGATCAATCCCAATCTCGTCCGGATGATCCGAAACTACGGCGGCAAAGCGGTCGGCATTCCCGGCACAGATGTCTTCCTTGGTGAGAAAATCAAAGGCACCGATGCCGATGGCAAACGCATCGACATCGGCCGCGTAGGCGAGGTGGCAGGCTGCCAAATGGCCCACATGGATGCCGCGCACCAAGCCGGAATTGTGCCCGTAATTTCCCCGCTCGCCGCGGAACTCGCCACCGGCCGACCGCTCAATATCAACGCAGATCTCGCCGCCGCCGCCCTCGCCAAAGAACTCCGCGTTGCCAAGCTCGTCTATCTTTCCGATGTCCCCGGCCTACTCTCAAATCCCAAAGACCCATCCACTCTAATCAAATCCGTCACCCGCAAGGAAGCCGACGCCATGATTGCAGACGGCACCATTTCCGGCGGCATGATCCCGAAAATCCGCAGCGCCGTGGATGCCTTGAACGCCGGCGTGCGCAAAGTTCACTTCGTCGATGGTCGCCTGCCACATGCTCTTCTGCTAGAAATCTTCACCGACGGCGGCGTCGGCACCGAGGTGGTGAGATAACCCGCTCCACCCTGGACTGCTACAGCCTGCTGTCGCTTTGGGCGATGCAGCCTTGCTGCAAGCCCGACCGCCTTGGCACCCTAGGCGGCAGAAGCAACCTACTCGCAACGGTCCACCGACTCCGTCGGAAATTGGACCCGAACAAATTTTATCTTTGGCTGAGTCCACTCATGGTTCCATTTCCAGATTGCTAAAAAGTCTGGCTTGTCGTCATCTTGAGAAGCTGGGATTCCAGGAAAAAATGCAGGTGGCCGAGGGTCTGATGAACCGCTATCGGAACGCATTCCGCGAACTGGCCAAATGAAGGAGCCTGTCTGGATTGAAAAGCAGGATTGTCTTGGGTTCCACGGTGCTTTGATCGCACGGTTCGGTGGCTTGGACGGTATCCGCGATGAGGGGCTGTAGGAATCCGCCCTTAATCGGCCTCTTCAACTCCTCAATTACGGCTCTCCGAGTCCCTTCGATCTGGCTGCAAGTTACGCCCACGGAATTCTAAAACACCATCCATTTCTCGATGGCAACAAGCGCTCCGGCCTGTTGGCTACGGCGATGTTTTTGGAGCTGAATGGCTGGGTTTTTCATGCGCCCGAGGAAGAATCTGTGCTTCAGACTCGCGCCTTGGCCGCCGGAGAAATCGATGCCGATGCCTACGCTGTCTGGCTGGGAAATTCGTGTTCGGCGATCTAGCAGCCAGGCGCTTCCTCAATTGTGAATTTCCATCCGCTGGTCGTGTTTTTGGTCTAAGTGCCTCCATGCTGGCGCATGGAGGCAACTACCTATTACCCAATTTTAACGACCCAGGGGACACTCCCTCGAGCCAGTGTTGGAACGATTCATGATCCTCTCTAGCGATGAAAATCCGCTTCCCGCCATCGCCACGCGCCATCACGTGATAAACCGCAGCCGAATACTAAAATTTCTGTGGCCTCGCCATCCCCG
>JBGSUW010000076.1:0-8087 GCA_041753275.1 Akkermansiaceae bacterium
GCCGCCCGCCACAAGGCCGCGGCCACCACCGCCACCCCTGCCAAAAAAGGCCGCAAACTCACCTTCAATGAGAAAAACGAACTCGAAGGCATGGAGACAGCCATCCACGCAATCGAGCAAGAGGCTGAGGGCATCGAGGCCCAACTGCACGACCCGGAATTTGCCGCGAAGCGCTTTGCCGAGCTCCCCGGACTGGTCGAAAAATTGGAGCTATCGAAAGCCAACGTCGCCAAACTCTACACCCGCTGGGAAGAACTCGAGGCCCTCCGCGAGGCCGCCGGGGCATAATTGAAATTCACGTCTCAACACTTCTATGACACGGGAAGAACTCATCGAAAAAATTCAAAAAGTAGAAGCACTCTTCCACGGCACCAACTCTCCCGGTGAAAAACAAGCGGCCCGCAGCGCTCTCGATCGCCTGCAAGCTCAGCTCGGGCCTACCCCGGAACCCGTCATCGAATACAAATTCAGCTTGGCAGATCCATGGAAACGCCAGCTATTTCTCGCCCTTTGCCGCCGCCAGAATCTCGCTCCTTACCGCAAGTATCGCCAGCGCGCCACCACCGTCATGCTGCGCACCACCCGCACCATCGTGGATGAAATGCTGTGGCCTCAATTTCTCGAACTTTCGAAATTACTCCACGAATACCTCGATGAAGCCACCCGCGACATCATCACCCGCAGCGTCCACCGCGACCTCTCCGAAGCCACCGAGCAAGCCCACCTTCCCTAATTCCGAGTGATAATTAGAATAGTTCTTGATATTACTCTAAATTGATCGAGGCTCTCGCTGCCATGGTCAGCAAACATCCAGAAAGCTTCGCAGAAATCGAGATTCCCGAGGAAATCTCCGGTCTCCGCATGACTCGCCAGCGGCAGGAAGTTTATCGTATTCTCCAAAGTGAGCGGAATCACCCCACCGCGAACGACGTTTTCATGCGTGTCAAAGACCGCTTGCCCAATATCTCTCTTGCCACTGTTTACAATTGCCTCGAGGCCCTTGTGCAGCACGGCATCATCCGCCAAGTCAATTTTGATCGCGAGTCTTCCCGCTACTGCGCGAATCTCAGCGAGCATGGCCATTTTCACGATGCCACCACCGGCGTGATCCACGACGTGGGATTCAAGCCCGGCATCAACCTTGGCGATGTGCTTGATTTACCACCCGGTGCCCACATCGACGACGTCGAAATCACCCTGCGAGGCAAGATCGCTGTTTCGTAATTCTAAATCTTACTTCTTAAATTTTTCCAACATGAGCCTGAAAATAACCAACCTCCACGCCACTCTCGAAGACGGCACCGAAATCCTCAAGGGCGTCAATCTCGTCATCCCAAAAGGTGAAATCCACGCCATCATGGGGCCCAACGGTTCCGGCAAATCCACCCTCTCCAAGGTCATCGCAGGCCATGAAAGCTACATCGTCACCGCAGGCTCGGTGACTCAGGATGGTGAGGAAATTCTTGGGAAATCCATCGATGAGCGCTCGCGTGATGGCATCTTCCTCTCTTTCCAATATCCCTCGGAAGTCCCCGGCGTCTCAAATGCCAACTTCATCCGCGCGGCTCTCCAAGCCCGCCTGCCGAAAGGCCAAGACATCGATGCGGTGGCTTATTATAAAAATCTCTACTCGAAAATGGACCACCTTGAGATGGACCGCAAGTTCACCGCCCGCGCCGTGAACGAAGGCTTCTCCGGTGGTGAAAAGAAGCGCAACGAGATTCTCCAAATGATGATGTTAGAACCGCAGTACTGCATCCTTGATGAAACTGATTCCGGCTTGGACATCGATGCGCTCAAAATCGTAGCCAAAGGTGTGAATGCAATGCGCTCAGCCGAGCGCGGGATGCTACTCATCACTCACTATCAACGGCTGCTAGACTATATTAAACCGGATCACGTCCACGTCATGGCCGAAGGGAAAATCGTCCGCTCCGGCGGCCCGGAACTTGCCCTCGAGCTGGAAGCAAACGGCTACGAGTTCCTCAAAGAGCCAGCATTGGCATAACCTTCTAAACTTTTAAATAATATGTCTTACGACACTACAGATACTTTGGATTTTGAAACCCGCGAAGCGATCGATATTGATCGCACCAAGGGTGATTTCACTTTCCCAGAGCGCAACAGATTTGATGCCGGGCGCGGACTTACCTCCGCCACCGTGGATTATATCTCCAATGTCAAAAACGATCCTGATTGGGTGCGTGAGTTCCGCCACAAGGCGCTTAAAGTTTTCCTGGATAAGCCGATGCCTACCAACTGGGCGACGAAGGACTTAAATGCGATCGATTTCGATATCATCCGTTATTATCTATCTGACGGTGAGAAGCCGAAGCGCTCGTGGGACGATGTTCCTGCCGATGTGTTAGAAACCTTTGAGCGGCTCGGCATCCCCCAGCAAGAACGTGCGTTTCTCGCAGGTGTGGAAGCTCAGTTTGACTCGGAAGCTGCTTACTCGAATGTGAAGGAAGAACTCACCAAACAAGGCGTGATTTTCTGTAACTCCACGGATGGACTGAAAGAGCATGAAGCCATCTTCCGCCCATGGTTCGGCAAAGTGATCCCCACGGGTGATAATAAATTTTCCGCTTTAAACTCTGCGGTATTCTCCGGTGGTTCATTTATTTATATCCCCAAAGGCCTTAAACTAAAGCAACCGCTGCAAGCGTATTTCCGCATCAATTCGGAAAACTTCGGCCAATTCGAGCGCACACTGATCATCGCGGATGAAGGTGCGGAGCTGATGTATATGGAAGGCTGCACCGCCCCGAAATTCGAGACGGCGACGCTCCACTCCGCTGTGGTCGAGTTAGTGGCTCTCAAGGGTGCGAAGATCCAATACGTCACCGTCCAAAACTGGTCTTCCAATGTCTTCAACCTCGTCACCAAGCGCGGCATCGCGATGGAAGACGCGGAAGTGCGCTGGATCGATTGCAACATCGGCTCACGTCTGACCATGAAGTATCCCGGCGTCATCATGAAGGGCAAGCGAGCCCGCGGCGAGGTGATCTCCATCGCCCTCGCCAATAGCGGCCAGCACCAAGACACCGGCGCTAAAATGATTCACGCCGCGGATGATACTACGTCCAACGTAGTTTCAAAATCCATCTCGGTAGGCGAGGGGCGCTCCACTTACCGTGGCCAAGTCCATATCCCGAAACACCTCAAAGGTTGTAAAAACAATACCGAGTGCGATGCGCTGCTGATCAATAGCAAGAGCCGGACGGACACCTATCCTGCCATTACGGTGAAGGGAAATCGTCATGCCACTCAGCATGAGGCCTCAGTGAGTCAGGTTTCCGATGATATGCTTTTCTACATGCAACAACGCGGCCTCAATGAAGGCCAAGCGATGTCTCTCGCGGTCAATGGCTTTATCAATGATCTGGTTCGAGAATTTCCAATGGAGTATTCGGTCGAACTCAAACGTCTGATCGACCTGGAAATGGAAGGTAGCGTCGGCTGAAGCGCATTGTTCAATGCCTAATGATTTGCCAGCCCGGTTCCAACAATTATCTCCACTAGTTCTCCCCGCCATGATCACTCTCGAAATGCCATCACTACTCGATTCACCACCGCAGACCCCCGCGTACTACCCCGCATGGTTCGGCGCTCGCCAACAAGCTGCATGGCAGCGCTACCTCGCCACTCCCGCCCCCAAGCGCGGCGATGAAACATGGCGTTTCTCCAGCATCAAACAGCTTGATTTTTCAGGATATCAAAAGACTGCGGCGTCCGGCGTGAATGGCTTGATCGAACGATCGTCCGGCCTCGCAGCACCCGCCGCAAAACTCGTCTTCGTCAATGAAGAGCTGGTGCATGTGGACTCCCATCTTCCCGAAGAGGTGATTTGCCTGCCCCTCGCCGAGGCTCTCGTCTCCCACAGCGATCTGGTGCAAGCGCATTTCATGAAGCAGGAGACCCGCTTGGGTTCGGCCAAGTTCGCAGCCTTGCATGAAGCTTCTCTTACCAATGGTTTGTTTGTCTATGTGCCAGCGAAGGTAGAGGTCCAAGGCACCATCGAAGTCCACCACTGGATCACTGGCGAACATACCGTCATTTTCCCCCATACTCTGATCGTCACTGGCAAGAGTTCGAAAGTTCGCGTGGTAGATATTTTCCGCTCTGCTAGCGACTCGGAAGCTGGCCTTGCGATTGCCTTCAACGATCTCTGTGCCGGGCCTAACTCGAAGCTCGATTACATCGCCATCCAAGCGTTTAACGAAGTGACCCGGGTCATCCAGATCAACGAGACTGCCGCCGCTCGCGATGCCTCGACCACTGGTTTCATTCTCAACACCGGCGCATCTTGGGCGCGCAATGAATCGCTTTCACGATTGGAAGGTGCAGGCTCACGCTCGGACATGCTTTCCGTCAGTATTCCCGCGCACCAGCAGGAATACGATCAACGCACATTTCAACATCACGTTTCCGAAGGTGCCTACTCGGATCTGTTATATAAAAATTCTCTCTACGGTGATTCCCGGACGATTTTCTCCGGACTCATCTTCGTGGATGAAGGAGCGCACCACACCGATGCTTACCAGACCTGCCGTAATTTACTAATGAGCGACACCTGCGAGGCGAATTCCATGCCTGGCTTGGAAATCAATGCAGACCAAGTGAAATGTTCACACGGCAGCACTTCATCCCAGATCAGCGATGAGGAAATTTTCTACCTCCGCGCCCGTGGCATCCACCCCACTGCGGCCCGCCAACTCATTGCCCGCGGCTTCTCCGTGGACGTGCTTGAGCGGCTGAACGATGAAGAAACTGAGACACTCGTCTTAAAGTTTATCGATGAAAAATTTGCGAGTATCGCCACTCACGAGACCCTTTCAGTCTGACGGTTCCATCTTGGTGCAGCGGTGTGTAGGTGAATCCCAAGATCCATATCGACCACCCAGCCGCTCTTCGGATACGATTTTTCAAGTGAAATGAGCATTTCACTTGGCCAAATCCGCTGGAGCGCCTATCCATTCCCGCCATGACGCAGCCTGCTATCGAATTTGCCATCAAGATCTTCCTTGTTGCTCTGATTCTTGTATTTATTTGGACGGTTTACAAAGTAATCGTCCAGATTGGATGGATGTGAGAGGGTGTTCAGGTCCATTTCACGGAGACCTCCGCGATGCCGCCGTTTTTGTCATCGTATTTGAGTAAACCATTCTCCAGCGCGTATTCGTGCACGCACTTGGTCACTTTCACATCGTAGGCGCAATATTCGGCAATTTTCCGAAGTGGCTCGAAATTCCCGGATTTTTTATGTTCCTGCCACCAGCGCAAGGCGTCTAGCCCATCGGCGGTTTTACCCGTGCCGAGTGAGGCGGATGCCACGGAATCTAGCTTGAGGCGGAAGCCGAGGATGGTTTCCAGCTCGAGCATCATGTCCAGATTGAGCGTCTGCTCGGCGAGAGTATGGAAAATGTAAGGCTGTAGCACCGGATAATCGAACTGCAGGTGATTCCAACCCACTACCAGATCGGCCCGCACGAGTTCTTCACCGAGTTTCTCCATCTCACTCTCGCCATAAATCTCATAGGTGCCCCGCGCGGTGCTGTAGGTGACGGCGATGGAGACGCCCATCTTGGATTTGTTAGAAAATCCTCCTACATCGCCAAAGCTGCGCTGCGTTTCCAAATCGAAATAGACAATGTTTTTTCCGGCCACGGGAGTTTCTATCCGAGCAAGTGCCCGGGCCGCAAGGTTTTGGAGAAATTCCGAGCAAGTAGCAGGGTGAAAAATTTCCCCGCTTCCGGCTTGGACAATGCTCGCGGGGTGGCCACAATCTGCGGCGTGAATCATTGTAACTCTCTAGGCATCGGCTTGGCTGGCTTCGGCACTGTGGGCTCCGGGGTATGGAATACGCTTGAGCGGAATGGAACTCTCATTGCAGAGCGCACTTGCGGCGGCGTCACTCTCCACATTGCCAAAATCCTTGTCCGTGACCTCGCGAAGGTCCGCGCCACCACCCAAGACGCCCCTGCGGAAATTTTTACTACCGATTGGAAGGCACTCGTCGCAGACCCGGCGGTGGACATCGTCGTCGAGCTCATTGGTGGGACCACGGATGCTTTTGAGATCGTGGCCGCTGCGCTGCGGGCGAAGAAGCCGGTGGTCACGGGAAACAAGGCGCTGCTTGCAGAGCGCGGAGTGGAGCTGTTTGCAATTTCCAAAGAACAGGATACGCCCATCCACTTCGAAGCGGCCGTCGCCGGGGGAATTCCGATCATCAAGACAGTGCAGGAATCCTTTATCGGGAATCGCATCCATTCGTTTTCTGGAATCATCAATGGCACCTCCAATTACATCCTGGGACGCATGACTGACGCCGGGCTGACATTTGAGACGGCCCTCGCAGAAGCGCAAGCATTGGGCTATGCCGAGGCGGATCCTGCGCTGGATGTGAATGGCTGGGACGCGGCGCATAAGGCGATTCTACTCGCCACGCTGGCCTACGGCTTCCCGATTGATCCGCGCCTGATCCACGTCTCTGGCATCGAGCAGGTGCGCCCGACGGATATTAATTTTGCAAAAAGCCTTGGCTACGTCGTCAAGTTATTGGCCATGATCCGCGAGCATTGTGATGGCGCGGTGGAGCTGCGCATCCAGCCTTCATTCATCCCGAGTTCTAATATCCTCGCCTCGGTGCATGGCGTTTTCAATGCCGTGGCAGTCCATGGAGATGCGGCGGGAGAGGCACTCTTCTACGGCCGTGGCGCGGGCCAGGATCCCACGGCATCCTCCGTGGTAGCGGATTTGGTAGAGGCGGCGCGTTCCCTGCAGCAAGCCAGCGGCCATCGCGGATTCCTGCCCTACCGTGCAAGTGGACGCATCATGCCAGTGGGCGAGACATCCACCGCGTATTACGTGCGCTTCGATGTGACCGACCGCCCGGGAGTGATTGCGGAAATTGCTAAAACCTTGGCGGATCACCAAATCGGCATTTCTGGCACTCACTCACCCGTCAACCCTGCCAACCCGGATGCGGAGTTCGTGGATATGGTTTTCCTACTACACACCTGTGCCTTTGGTAAGCTCCAAGCGGCCTTGGCAGAAGTGGAGGCGCTGGATTGCATCAATAGCCAGCCGGTGGTCTTCCGCATTGAGAATCTCGGGTGATCTACGTGGGCACGGCTCTCCGAAGCCATTGATCTTCTGGTGGAATTGGGGTCCGGTTGCTCGCTTGACAATCCCGTATGTGGTAACCATTGTTATCCCATGGCCATCGAAACCAAAGTACGCAAGATTGGGAATTCACTTGGAATCGTTCTTTCCAAGGAGGCTCTTCAGACCCTTAAAGTAGGGGAAGGAGACACCATCTACCTCACCGAGGCTCCCGAATGCTCACTTCGAATGACGCCTGAGAACCCGGGATTTCAAGAAAAAATGCAGGTGGCCGAGGGTCTGATGAACCGCTATCGGAACGCATTCCGCGAACTGGCCAAATGATGGAGCCTGTCTGGATCGAAAAGCAGGATTGTCTTGGGTTCCATGGTGCTTTGATCGCACGGTTCGGTGGCTTGGACGGTATCCGCGATGAGGGGCTGTTGGAATCCGCCCTTAATCAGCCCCTTCAACTCCTCAATTACGGCTCTCCGAGCCACTTCGATCTGGCTGCAAGTTACGCCCACGGAATTCTAAAAAACCATCCATTTCTCGATGGCAACAAGCGCTCCGGCCTGTTGGCAGCGGCGATGTTTATGGAGCTGAATGGCTGGGTTTTTCATGCTCCCGAAGAACAAGCTGTGCTTCAGACTCTCGCCTTGGCCGCCGGAGAAATGGATGCCGATGCCTACGCTGTCTGGCTGGGAAATTCGTGTTCGGCGATCTAGCAGCCCGGCGCTTCCTCAATTGTGAATTTCCATCCGCTGGTCGTGTTTTTGGTCTAAGTGCCTCCATGCTGTCGCATGGAGGCAACCACCTATTACCCAATTTTAACGACTCAGGGGACACTCCCTCGAGCCAGTGTTGGAACGATTCATGATCCTCTCTAGCGATGAAAATCCGCTTCCCGCCATCGCCACGCGCCATCACGTGATAAACCGCAGCCGAATACTAAAATTTCTGTGGCCTCGCCATCCCCG
>JBGSUW010000077.1:0-3414 GCA_041753275.1 Akkermansiaceae bacterium
TTCAACGAGCTCGCCTTCGATGTCTTCGGCCGCGATATTTACCGGCCAGAGCCACCCGAGATCAGCGGCGTGCAAGCCAGCTTCAGAGATCCCCAATACGCCACCGCCATCGGCCTGATCCGCTACGCCCAGATTCTCGAAACCGAGCGGGCCAAGCCACCCGGCCTGTTTGGAAAAATCGGCCGCATGTTCTGGCCGCTGAGCAAATAATTCACTCCTTTGTCCCAACCCCAAATTTTCTAAAATTTCCATGATCCAATACAACCGCGATCCGCAACAAACCATCCCCACCAGCGCTGTCAAAATCATCGGCCTCGGCGGAGCGGGTGCCAATATGCTAGAGCAAATCGCCTTGGATGGCCTGGATGGTGCCGAGCTGCTCGCGCTCAACACCGACATTCGCACCCTCAATGCCTGCCTTGCCCGCGAGAAAATCCAGCTCGGCGTGAATCTCACCAAGGGCCTCGGTGCCGGCGGTGATCCCGAGCTAGGCCACCAAGCCATGCTCGAGTCCGAGGAGCAAGTCCGTGAGCTGATCAAAGGCCGCCGCATCGTCTTCCTCTGCACCGGCCTCGGTGGTGGCACCGGCTCGGGAGCCGCGCCCATCGTCACCCGCATCGCCCGGGAAGAGGGCGCGTTTGTCGTGGTTTTCGCCACCATGCCCTTCGCCTTCGAGGGCCGCCGCCGCCGTGAACAAGCCGAAACCGCGCTCAACGAGCTTGCCGTCCTTTCAAACGCACTTGTTACTTTCGATAACAACCGCATGGGCGAGCTCGTCCTCGCCAAGCAAGGCATCCACGAAGCCTTCGCCGCCGCGGATCACATGATTTGTGAGTCCATCAAGGCCGTTATCCGCCTCGTCATCCGTCCCGGTCTCATCAACGTCGGCCTTGATGATTTGATGAGCGCCCTCCGTACCAATCGCTCCCGCTGCCTCTTCGGCTCGGGCATCGCCGCTGGTAAAGACCGCGCCACCAAGGCCCTTCGCAATGCGCTCAACAGCCCGCTGCTCGATCAAGGCACACTCCTCAAAGACGCCCAGACCGTGCTCGTCCATCTCTCCGGCGGAGAAAGCCTCACGCTTTTTGAAATCGAGCTTCTGATGCAGCGATTGCAAAAATTTGTTCCGGAAAATGCCCACGTCCTTTTCGGCGCCGCCATCGATCCCACGATGGGCGATTCCCTCTCCATCACTCTCATCAGCGCTCTGCCGGAAGACTCCCTCGCCATGGCCCCACGCGAGGGACTCACCCGCGGATCCCAGGAAACTTCCATCCTCGATCCTAGCCAAGGCTTCACCCAGCCCGAGCCAGAATCCAAAACCGATCCCGAGCCGGAACCCCAGAAAAGCCCCGCAGCCGAGCCTGCTCCTGCTCCGGCCTCATCAATCTCTTCGCTCTCGAAATTCCGCAAAGCCGCGACTTCCGTAGTCGCAGGTACCACTTCCTTGTTCGGGGACGAGCGCCCCTTCGCAGAGCAAGATTATGCGGCAAAGGTCAAACAACCAGAATCTCCCAAGCCTGAATCCGGTCCAGCCTCGGATCCTGTCGAGACGCCATCCCAGCCAGAAATTCACCGCCAAGAAGAAATTAAAATCGAAGAACCGCAAGCTCCCGCAGACGCCAAACCAGCGGAGTCAGAAATTGAATACTCCGATTCCGACGAAGAAGATCCCACCCCCATCGAAGATCTCGATCTCCCTGAGCAGAAGCGCCCTGGTTTCAGCCCGCTTCCCAAGCGCCACCCCTCGATTCTTAGCCGCTGGGGTAGTCCGAAAGCCAAGGAAGAAGTTCGAAGCTCGATCGATGATCTCCCGGAAGAAATTTCCGAGCCTGAGCTGATTTCCGAATCAGAGCCCACCCCGGAATCCACCCCGGAGCCCGCCCAGACCGAGCCAGAGCCACCCAAGCTCAAGCTCGGCGTCAAGGCCACTAACCCCCAAAATGAACTCACTCTGGATTCCAGCCCCCGTGGCCGCTTTGAAGGGGAATTGCCAAACGTCTTCGATGGCGAAGATCTCGACCTTCCGCCCTTTTTGCGTAAGAAAAAATAGCCATCATTTCTCAGCATGCACCACCTTCTGATTCCCGATCACGCCACATTGGTAGAGGGCAACGGCGGCTTGCCAAAGATCGTCATCGAGACGGAGTGGAGCACAGCGGAAATTTACCTGCTCGGTGCCCATGTCACCCAATTTCAAATAAAAGGTGAGTCCCCGCTGCTGTTTTTGAGCGAGTTGAGCGACTTCGAGCTGGGCAAGCCCATCCGTGGCGGCATCCCCATCATCTTCCCATGGTTCGGGCCGCGCGAGGGATCTGCCGCCCATGGATACGCCCGCACCAGCGAGTGGAAACTCACCGCCAGCAGCCTCTCCGCCGGGGGCGAGGTCAGATTGTCTTTCCAGTTACCACCGCAAGACCAGTTGGAGGCCGAGCTCACCGTCTGCATCGGCCGGACGCTCACGTTGGAAATGGGCGTGACCAACAACAGCCCGGATGTGGCGACTTTTGAAAATTGTTTTCACACCTATTTTCAAATCAGCGCCATCGATTCCATCTCCATCCACGGCCTCGCAGAAACCTCCTTTTTCGACAAAATCAGCCGAGGCACTTTCATCGAGTCTCACGAATCCATCACCATCGCCAGCGAGGTGGACCGAGTTTATCTGGACACCACCGCCACCGTTGAGATTCACGATCACAAACAGCGCCGCCAAATCCGCATCGCCAAATCCGGCTCGAAATCCACCGTCGTCTGGAACCCATGGATTGCTAAATCGCAAGCCATGGCAGACTTCGGCGATGCCGAATATCTCCAGATGCTTTGTGTGGAATCCGGCAATGTTGCCTCCAACAAGATCACCCTCGCCCCTGGTGAGAAGTCCCGGATGAAAGTAGAGATTGCGAGCCGCCTATGGAGTGCGGTGGCAGGCTGAGGCACGGCCGATGATCACTTTCACCTGCCAGCCCACCCTACGTCCAGCATCTCCTTGCATTTACGGTCTCTTGGACTACCGCGAGCAACGTGCCTTATTTGAATGTATCGACACGATTGGGAGTCGCCTGTATTCTATCTAACGAGCATTAAACGCTTTCAATTGTGGTCTGAAAGATCCTAAAAGCCACTTGATTGATTCTGAATTTTTTTCATGGCACTTCATCCCGAATTCCCAACTTCGCCTTAACCCAAGTTTCTTGCTGTAGCGCTGGAAGCCTTATAAAACTTGGGAATCGTCCCCAAAGGCACTACAAAATCATTCGCTTTTCGCCCAGGTCTTCTGCACGGGGAAGGCCGCTTTCCAATCGATTCCGAGCCGTTGGTAAACCGTCGCCTGCTCTGCATCTGGAACGGTGGGCTTGCGGAGGTGCAGCACCCGCCCGTCTTCGAGCGCCAGGGACGTGGTGGCCAGCATGT
>JBGSUW010000078.1:0-134065 GCA_041753275.1 Akkermansiaceae bacterium
CGTTTTGCGGAGAGGATGGCGCTGGTACCCAATAGACAAACAAAAATGAAACTGACGAACCACACGATGTCTTGAAGTCTGAACAGCCCGCGGTTGAGGGAGCTGAAGTGATTCCAGACTCCCATCGCGACGACGGCCTCGACGATGGCGGGTGAGGCGGCCTTGCCAAACTCGCGGGTGAAATCATCGTATCCGCATAGCACCATGGTCACGCAGATGGCGACTGAGACGATCAAGCAGACGACTTGGTCCCGGGTGCAGGCGGAGACGAGCATGGTGATGGCCAAGAAGGTACAGCAAACGAGGAAGCTGCCGAGATAACCGGCGAAGATCGCCCCATTGTCCGGTTGTCCGAGGTAATTCACCGTGAGGACAATGGGAAACGTGAGAACAAGTGCTACGAGCCAGATGGTAGCGGCCGCGAAAAATTTCCCAACGATGGCGCTCCACGTGGAGACGGGAAATGTGCCGAGCAACTCGATGGTGCCGGTGCGTTGTTCATCGGCCCACAGACGCATGCCCACTGCCGGCGCGAGTAGCATGTAGATCCATGGATGCCAGAAGAAGAAGGACCACTCGAGTGAGGCATCGCCGATGGTCATGAATTTTCCAAAACTGAAGGCCAGTCCGGTGGATAGGAGCAGAAAAATGACGATGATGGCGTAGGCGGTGGGTTGCGAAAAATAGCTACTCAGCTCGCGCTTGTAGATGGTGCAGGATGACATGGGGAAGTGGTTGCTGGATTTTGGAAATGTTAGGCAGCGGCTTCGGTATCGCTGGAGGTGACGGCGCGGAAGAGGTCTGTGAGAGAGCCGCTGCCAGACTGTGCGAGCAGCTCGGCAGGCGTGCCATCTGCTACGATGACGCCACGATCCACGATCACAGCGCGGGTGCAGGAGGCTTCCACTTCCTCAAGAATGTGGGTGGAAAAAAGGATGGCTTTGGTTTCCCCGAGGCGCTTGATCAACTGGCGGACTTCGTATTTCTGATTGGGATCGAGGCCGTCGGTCGGTTCATCGAGGATCAGCACTTCGGGATCGTGAAGCAGCGCTTGGGCGAGACAGGTGCGGTGGCGGTAGCCTTTTGAAAGGGTATCGATGGATTGGAGGGCCACGCTATTGAGGAAGCAAGTTTCGATGGCCCGCTCTACGGCATCACTTTTCGCGCTACCCTTGAGGCCACGGATGCTGGCACAAAATTTAAGGAAGCCGGTAACGGTCATGTCGTTATACAGCGGGGCGGATTCCGGGAGGTAACCGATCTTGGTTTTTGCGGCAGCGGGATGATCGACGATGGAGATTCCGCAGACTTTGGCATCGCCGGAGGTGGGAGGGAAAAATCCGGTGATCATCCGCATGGTGGTGGATTTCCCGGCTCCGTTAGGGCCTAAAAATCCAAGGACTTCTCCTTTTTGGACCGTGAAGGACAGGTGATTCACGGCGACTTTTGATCCGAATTGTTTAGTAAGGCTGACGACTTCGATCATGGGGAGCTGGGTAAAAGCTGAATTTTTATGGATGCTCGCATGGAGCGGTGCAACTGATGATTCTTGTTTCAGAAAAACTCTTATTTGAAAATTTTCTCACGGCTAATCTAAACAAGAACCTGTGATGATCCGCCTTGCATGGGGCGGCTCTTGGTGTAGTTCTGTGGCAGATATGGCAAGCATTAACCTTCCTGACCGCTGCGGTGTGATGCTGCTGCCGGATTGCACCCTTTTTCCGCATGGTGGCTTGCCGCTATTCATCTTCGAGCCGCGCTACCGCAAGATGTTGGACGAGGCCTTGGAGGGAGATTGTTTTTTTGCGGTCGCACGATTGCTTGGTGATGAAGGATTCGATCTTTCCGAGTCCGTGGCACCGGTGGGAACCATCGGGCTGGTGCGGGCCTCGCGCGAGCAAGAAGATGGGACATCGCAATTGCTGATCCATGGCGTGATGCGGGTGCGCTTCACTGAGTGGCATGCCGAGCGCGATTATCCGTTTGCGAGCATCGAACCAGTGGTCTCGAAGTTCGAACCAGAAAGTCAGGCTCTCTCCGCGATGAAAACATTACGAGGTGCCGTGGAGGACGCCATCCGCTCCCTGCCGGAAGAAGTCCAACAGGGCGTTTTTGCACTATTGGATCGGGCAGATGAACCAGGACTGATGACGGATATTGTGTGCCAACAGTTCGTTCATGATCCAGATTTGCGGCAACATTTGCTAGAGCTGGATCAAGTGGGCACACGGATCTCCGTGCTGTGCGATTTCCTGCGGAAGGCAAGCAGTGGAAACGACGATTAAATCACTTCGGGGAGACGCCGCGTTGCCATTGCCAATTTCCCCAGAGAAATAGTAATATCGCAATCCCGATGAAGGCAGGTGCTTGCCACACGAGCGCGTTCCTCAGCGCTTCGCCTGCCGGCGCATCCGGAAATTGCATAAGTAATCTGGAAAATGAGAGGCTGAAGAGGCCATAACCGAGATTGAATGCCAAGCCCTTGACGGAGAGCACGGTCGCTCGCTGCGAGGAATCTGCCTCGCGATGAAGCGCCCGACTGATCGTGAAACTGAGAAACCCCAAGGTAACCATCAGAAGCATCGCCGGTAACACCCCGAGTAAAGGCCAAGCCTGTGCGGTGGCGAGTAGTCCCAAAGCGGTAAGAAGCGCCGCAAATCCTAAATTTTGAAGGGTTCCGAAGCGGCTGTTGAGATTCTTAGCGATTGCAGGCACAAACCAACCTAGCAACCCGATCGCCGCACCGATGAAACCGAAGCTCCACTCGGGAAGCTCGATCAGCCGATAATAACTACTATTAATGGTAGCGAGATTCCGGATGAATGAATCGATCCCCAGTCCGATGACGATGATGACAAGCGTGTGAGGCGTCGTAAAAACCCAACGCGCAGTTTTCAAAGTCAGTTGCACGGCTTTCGCAAATGCATTCCCCCCAGCACCATCAAGTGGGCGAGGTGGCTCCACCATCCGCAGGGAGATTAGCAAGCAAATGATTCCTTGGCACAGCACCAGTCCCACAGGCAAGCGATGTGCTAGCTCACGAGTTAGTTGAAAATCAGCCGGAAGCACCCGATTCAATAATGTGGGATCATATAGCAAACTGCCAAGTATCATCGCGATCACAAAGCCGACAGAGCGCCAGCGCATAGCCATCGCTAAGATTTGATCCCATGCGTTTTCCCGATCTTCAGCCGGCAATGAATCGTAGGCGAGCGCCTCATCCGCACCGCTGGCAAAGGCTTCTGATAAACCTGATAGTATGCGATTCGTGACGCAGAGAACTAATAATAGCATGCCACCATCGCGTGGAGCCAGAAGCAGACAGAGCATTTCAAAAATCATCAAAATCGCGGAAATGATCAGTAGTTTCCGTCGTCCGATGGTATCTGCCAGAGCACCCGATGGCACCTCGAATAGAAAAATAGTCGCCGCCCAGATGAGATTGAGCAGGACAAATTGATCCAAGGTCAGGCCCAGATCCAAGAACAAGATCGCGAGGATCGGATAGTAAGCACGGGCATTGTAAAAAACCGTGAAAAAGACAAACCGCTTTGGATTTCCGGAAAGATCCCCGCCATTGATAGAACTCATTGTGATCATTCAAACTAACTTCGCGCCTCACCGTGCAGACAGGTCCGAGGCAACGTCAATAAAGTAACAGACGATTTAGTCAAAATTCCGACATTGGCGTCAGTTCCGTCAAAGAAGCGTTTAGCCCCAAAAAACAAAACACAATGACTATCTATTTAACTATATAGATTACTGGGATCCTATCGTTAATTATTTCCCTCGCAGCCTGAGGCGCTAGTCATCCCGATGGAAATGCAAAGAATATTTCACCAATACCAACATAATTTTCTGGTCATTTCACGAGAAATCCATACGGTTGCGAGCTTTGTATCTGAAAATTTGTTCCAATTAGTCTTTACTATCGGTAATTGTATGAAAACGAACCGTCTAAAAATCCAATCTGTCACCACAGCGCTCAGCACCCTGTTGGTTGCCACGCTGTCCGCCCAAGTGCCTGCCGTCCCCGTAGCCATTCCGAATGTTCCCCAAGTACCGGGAACTCTCCTATTCCGGTCTGCGGAGGATCAGCAACGGATTACGAACATCATGTACCACAACGGCTCATTTTACACCAATACGGTGGGCAGCGGCGACCGGAAACGTTGGACTTTCAGTGACCCGACCAACGCCTCAACTTTCGGCATCCGTCAAACGACAGGGATTCCTTCAGCGGTCGAGCACGGGAACCATGCCCATACCAAAACAGGAGATTGGGTTGGGGGATTCTATGGTGCGGGAATCCGTCGCACGGGGGTCGGAGTTAACTCTCTGGATGTCTTCAACCCAGAATTCGAAACATACAGCCCTCCCACTGACATGTTGCACACGCTCTATTGGCCGTGGGCTATTCCCTTTCAATGGATTCAGTATGCTGGGATGGATTCCCCCACACCTACTTCGATTATGCGCCCCAAGACCAGCGGGACACCGGGGTCACAGACACTCTTCTCGTGGAATTCTCTGGCCGAAGATGGGGTGACTGGAAATTCGATCCTGCTTGGCAACCTTCTATTCATCACTTCAGATGCCTCTAACTTGGGAGTGCTCTGCTACGACATCTCTCCGGTGTTCAAAACACCCGCAGAGCGCCCGATCCTTCTAGATAAGCTGACGGGTAATTTTGGCTCATACATTTCGATCCCGTTTGAGCATTACATTATTCTAGCGGACCTTGAAACGAGAAAAGTCGAGGTGATTGACTTCCAAGACCCGAGTAACCTCAAGCAAGTCGCATCCATTGACTGTGCTGGAGATACTTTGAAAGAAGGAGCCTTCAATGTTACCTACATGCAAGCTCAGGACAATTTCGTGTTTGCAATGCGGCATAAAATTAACATGGATAATTTCACGAAAGTCCTTGAGCTGAGTCAAACTGGAGTAGGGCGCCCAGCAGGCTCGGTTCCAGGGAATGTGGATACGAGCCAGTATCTGATGCCGATTGGAAACCTGCTTATTAGCGGCGGTTACTCCTTTGCTGACGGCTTCGACCGTCTTGGCGTTTGGGCTCATCAAGCAGCTCCAGATACGAAAAGCCACTACGTTGGCTACCACGTTCCCCGTCCAAATCAGACGAACTTCCCGATTGGTGCGCCGATCAGTCTGTTGATTCACGAGTCTCTTGAGTCCTACACCATCATCAATGGAGAGACCCTCATCCTACGCGAAGTCGGGACAACGACTCCAATTGATTGTTGAACCAGTTTTTCTCACGATGACGTGCTCACCATCACTCCTAAGCAATATCTTGAACTCAATAAGACTTACGAAGTGATTGTCGTAGGCGGAGGTATTAAAGATGCTGTTGGTAACGGTATCGAGCCATACACTTTCACCTTTTCCACAGGAGCTTCAACAGCGGGGGGTAATGCCCCTCCAAATATCATTTCCCTCGTGGCCTCTTCTTCTCCGTCCACGGTTGGCACTCCCGTAACCCTCACGGCAACTGCAAATGATCCAGAAGGCGATCCATTAGAATATCGGTTTGTGACTGGAGATGCCACTGCGATTTCAGAATGGTCTTCCAGCCCGTCTATGGTCGCTACCTACTCAGCCAATGGACACTACAATGTTAAGGTCCAAGTGCGTGATGTGAAGCCGGGTGGTGCCAATTCGACTGTGACGAAGACTATGACAGTCACCATTGCAGCACCCATACTCGGAACACTGCCGACTAATTCATCTACCATAGCTTTAGATAGCGCCAACCGGAGAATCTGGGCGGTCAATCCGGATGCTGACTCGGTGAGTGTGATCAATGCAGATACCAACGCAAAGGTCGCGGAGTATGATTTACGTGCACTCCTTGGCAGTGCTACAAGTGTCGATCCTCGCAACGTCGCTGTGGATGGAGCGGGAAATGCCTGGATTACTTGTCACGATGCAGACCGCATCGCTGTGTTAAGTCCAGCGGGTGCTCTCCTTGGCTCGATAAGCACGGGCTATGGCAGCGCACCTTACGGAGTCGCAATTACTCCAGACGGCACTTCTGCGATTGTCTCACTTTTTGGCAAGGGCGTTCTTAAACGCTACAACACCACCTCGCGGGCTGAGACTGGAAGCCTTGATATCGGCCCAACCCCGCGGGCAATTGCGATCATGGGCGATGGAAACCGCATATTTGTCACGCGATTCTTCTCTAAATTAAATACTGCAAATATTTGGGACGTCCAGAACGGGGCAAATCTGACGCTCAACCGCACAAGAGTTCTTTGGAGGAGTTACAAGCCTGACAGTTCGTCTAACGGGCGGGGAATTTTAAATCAGCTCGCAGGATTAACAATCTCCCCAGATAATCAATGGATGTGGCTCAGCAGTGCCAAGATGAATGATGAGCATGGCCTCTTCTTCACGGGTCTTCAAGGAACCGAAAACACCACACGTGCCGCTGTCGTGCGGATCAATCTGACAATCCCAGAAAATACCAGCGATCAAACAACATGGATCGATGTGGACAATAGCGAATCCCCAACCAGCGTTGTGTTCTCCAAGTTCGGCGATTACGGATTTGTCGCTCTCCAAGGTAACAATGAAATGGCAGTTTACGACGATTTCTCCCTCAGGGCCGATGAAAGTCCGAGCACGAAATGGCGCTTTCCTACGGACTTAGCACCCCAAGGAGCGGTGATGGACATCACCACAAATAAGATTTTCGTGAACAACTTCATGGCGCGCAACGTGTCGATTCACGATGTTTCAGATTTCCTCTCATCAGGAGCCAGGACACCAAGTTCCATCAAAGTGGCGACCGTAGCGACTGAACGCCTATCCCCCGCCGTCCTTGCTGGGAAACAAACGTTCTACAATGCATCCCTGAAAGACAGCATTGGAAAGGATGCGATGAGTAAGGATACTTATATTTCCTGTGCGACGTGCCACCTTGATGGTTCGCTTGACGGGCGGACATGGGACTTTACCCAACGCGGCGAAGGATTCCGCAATACAACGGACCTCCGCGGCCGTGCCGGAATGGGACATGGAAACGTTCACTGGTCTGGAAACTTTGATGAGATTCAAGATTTTGAAAACGACATTCGGGCACACTTCGGCGGTACTGGACTCATTGAGGCAACCAGTGCTTCATCACCTCTCGGCATCCCTAAAGCCGGCCTGAGTCCTAAGCTGGACCATCTCGCTGCCTACGTCACCAGTCTTGGAAGAGACACCATTCCAAAAAGTCCTTTCCGCAACACCGACGGTTCCGAGACTGCTGCATCCATCGCCGGTCGCGCTGTTTTTGAATCCCAAAGCTGCACCAGCTGCCACGGGGGCGTCAATTATACCAATTCACGAGGCGGCGTTGGGATCGTCCCACGTTTAGAAGATGTGGGGACACGCCGCACGACATCAGGTGATCGCCTTGGGGAGTTTCTCGCCGGGATTGATACTCCTACTCTTCTTGGTGTTCACGCAACTGCTCCTTACTTCCACGATGGATCAGCGCCTACTCTCGACGATGTGTTCAGGGTAGCGGGTGGCACAACCTATCAGATGGAGTCAGGCACCCTTGCTGGTGCGGCGGTCAGCCCTGGCTTTATCCTTCAAAATTGGGCAAATGCAGTCCACAACAACGGGTTGGTTGCTTTCGGAGGTGGTGCAGCCTCGGTGACTTTGACTAATATTAACGGTGGATCGACATCAGGGATTGGTGTTTTGGAGTTCCGGTTCTCAGGTCCTAGTTCCACCAATCTGACGGCGACCGTGAATGGCACAGCCTATCCATTCACGCTGGCTGGAACGCAAACCGGTTGGGAAGTGAACCAGTGGATGAGTGGCCGCCTTGAAGGCGTTTCCCTCAATGCTGGCGCTACAAATACCATCGTGGTATCCACTTCGGCCGCCATTGCAATTGATGACATGACCGTCACCACCGCAGATCAACTCGCAAAAGCCGAACCGCACCGTCGTGTGCTTGCCCTAAGCGCGACAGACAGGAATAATCTAATTTCCTATCTGCAACAGCTTGACGGTTCATCACCAGCGGCAGCAGAGACTAATGCAGCACTTGCAAGCTTCCGTTCCAGTCAAGGCCTTCCAGCAAATGGCACGCTTGATGCCGCTAGCCCAGCAAGTGACGGTGTGCCAAACTTATTAAAATACGCTTTCAATATGATTGGTAACGGCCCTGGCCAGAAGCCGTCTGTAAATACTCCCAACTCGGGAATAATGGAAAGCACAGGCAACGCAGGTTTGCCGCTCCTCACCGTCGATGCGCAGGGCCATCTATTGGTTAATTATATCCAGCGTAAGGGAGCTTCCCTCCCGGGCGTTTCATATACTGTGCAGTTCTCAACCGATTTAGGAGCATGGGAAACCAACCCAGCGGTGACGACTACGGTCACTTCGATCGACTCATCCCTCGAACGAGTTTTGATTCGTGATTCTAACACTTACCCACGTCGCTTCGCGCGGGTTCTTGTGACGAGCGGGAACACAAACGCACCGATTATTATCAGCCCAGTGGTGGCGAGTGTCCCGCAGGGAGCTGCCTTCAGTTATTCAATTATGGCGAGCGATTTGCCTACGGTTTACACTGCAACTGGCCTTCCAGCAGGCTTGGCTCTCAATCCAACCACTGGAGTTATCACAGGAAACCCCATTGCCAGCGGCACCTACATTGTAACCATCGGTGCAAGTAATGCTGCGGGACCAGTTTCTACCCAGCTCACGATTACAGTCACCATCCTTCCTCCGGTGATTACCAGCCCGGGAACTGTGTCAGGTCCAGTCAACGTTCCGATCTCATTCCAAATTACGAGTTCCCAATTCGTCTCAAGCTATTCTGCAACCAACCTCCCACCCGGTTTAACGCTGAATTCTGCTACGGGCCTTATTTCAGGAACCCCTACATTTACTGGAACGACCATTTCATCGATCACTACAACTAATACCGCTGGTAGTGATACCAAGACACTTTCGTTTTCAATTACCTTCGACCCGGGTAATGCAACAGGAGGGGTGAGGCGCGATTACTGGACGGGCCTTCAAGGTAGTGCCGTCTCGGATCTTACTTCATTTCCAGCCTATCCTAGCTCACCGACTGGAACAGATCTCTTGCCGCAGTTAAGTGCCACCAATTGGACGAATCCAAATGAATCGACTAATTTCTCAGATGATTACGGCCAACGCCTGCGAGGCTACATCACGGCTCCGTTGAGTGGAAGCTACACATTCTGGATCTCTAGCGATGATGCCTCAGAGATTTGGCTCTCCACTGATGACAGCCCGGCCAATCGCGTGCGCATTGCATGGGTTTCTGGTTGGACGGGGGAGCAGGAGTGGAACAAATTCACCGAACAACGCTCCAGCTCTAACTCATTCACCTTTGGTGGTGGGGCTGCGGGTGTGATTAGCCTCACCGCAGGTTCCCGCTATTACGTCGAAGTCATCCACAAGGAGAGCGTCGGTGGAGATAGTCTAAACGTCGGATGGAGAATCCCTATAGATCCCGCCGGAGCGGAACCAAGCCAGCTAGTTCCTTCTAGCGTGCTCACTCCAGTTCCGTAAGTTGATTTATACTAGCCTTTCTCGTGGGTATTAGTTCCCTTGTTTTGAAGGATAACATCCAACGGTGAATTCTCATTTCCGTTCTTGCACGGCGTGAGAATTCACAGAATCTGGGGTTGTGAGACGTATTCTTATCACCTTGGGAGATCCAGCTGGAATTGGACCGGAAGTAGTGGATCAAGCTCTTGCCAGCTTGGCATTGCCTACAGATATTGAAGTAGTTGTTCTAGGAAATCGCAGCGCTGGCGTCCCTGGAAAACCGACCAGCGAATCCGCCGCCGCCGCCCTCGCAGCGCTGGATGAAGCTCTCCGCCAGCTAAAACTCGGCCAAGCGGATGCAGTAGTTACCGGTCCCGTATCCAAAGAGGGCCTGCAATCAATTGGTTTCCCCTTCCCGGGCCAGACAGAATACTTCGCGGACGGCTTCGGAGTTACTGATTATGGAATGCTGCTCACGGGCAAATCCCTAACCGTCGGACTCGTCACTATCCATGAACCGCTTGCACAAGTTTCAAGTCTGCTCACAGCAGAAAGGATTGTTAGAATCGGCACACTCACAGCGAATTTCCTGATTCGACGCGGGATTTCAAAACCCAACATCGCCGTTTCCGGACTCAATCCCCATGCAGGCGAAAATGGAGCTTTCGGTAATGAGGAAACCCGCATCATTGTCCCAGCAATCGACCAGCTTAATTCCCTAGGCATTGCTTTATTCTCAGGTCCTGCCGTGCCGGATGCAGTTTTCCGCGATGCTGCGATGGGTAAATTCGATGCGGTTTTAGCGATGTATCATGACCAAGGATTAATCCCTCTTAAACTCTTGGATTTCGATTCTGCGGTGAACGTGACACTCGGACTACCCAAACCACGCACCAGCCCAGACCACGGCACGGCGTATTCAATCGCTGGCAAAAACTTAGCCGATCCCTCATCAATGATCGCAGCCATCCAGCTTGCCTGTGAACTGGCATAATCCCCCCTGCCCTTCCACCCTAGCTTGATCGAAAATGGGCCTGAGCGGCAATGCCGCCCCAAATCATTTGCTGCGGAAATTTATTTGAAACAAATCGGGCACGGGCGACGTTCTATTTGTGTCTGTCATGAGACGCACTGATGAGCGGCCACCGCTTCGTATCACTACTGGTTCGGGGCGACGGCGGCTCTAAGATTCTAAAAAGGCGACGGAAGATTCTTCCGTCGCCTTTACTTTTGAAAATGATCGCTGTTGGATCTTTCTGTTCAGGCGAGGCTTTTTTTCAAGCGACCCAGAACATCCTCGTATGCCTCCATCACGTTGCCCAAATCACGACGAAAACGATCTTTATCCATCTTCTCACCGGTTTCTAAATCCCATAAACGGCAGCCATCCGGGCTAATTTCATCCGCAAGAACAATCACGCCCGGGTCCGAGACGAGGCGACCGAATTCGAGTTTGAAATCAACAAGCTTAAGCCCGCACTTCGCGAAGAAATCGATCAAGATCGCATTCACTTTCAAAGCCGAAGCACGCAAATGCGCAAGATCTTCCGGCGTCGCAAGAGCCATTTCGCGAATGTAATCATCATTGATCAATGGATCGCCGAGTTCATCACTTTTGTATGAAAACTCGATAATCGGTTGGGAAAATTCACGCCCTTCTTCGATGCCAGTGCGCTTACAATAGCCTCCAGCGGAGAAATTTCTGACAATGACCTCCACCATTAAAATCGTGACTTTATGCACTTCCACGTTGGTGTCATCGATCTGCCGGACGAAGTGGGTTTTCACACCTTCTTTTTCGAGAAATCCGTAAATCAATGTGCTGATCGCGTTATTTAATCGGCCTTTATTCTCAAAACTCGCCTTCTTCTCGCCATTGAACGCGGTGGCGTCGTTTTTAAATTCCATCCGCAGTGTATTCGGATTTTCCGTAGCCCAAAGTCGCTTCGCCTTCCCCTCGTAAATCGGTGTCATTTGAAATTTCTAAAACTCAGCAATCCTCCGGTCAAGAGCGCTGAAACTGAAGCATCATTTCATTTTGAATCAGAATCTGCCAACCTCGATAAACCGCTGCGATTTACGAAAATGAAACCTTGCTAACCCACAGTAAAATCCACATAACGCTGAAATCATAAATTCCATGAGATTTCGAAACTCGAAAGGATCTCGGCCCTTCCCAAAGAAAGTTCCGCAAGCGCGATCACTGCCACTTCGTAAACCATTTTACATCGCTGCATTGCTATCCGCGCTTCATTACATGAGCTTGATCGTGACTATTTTCAGCTTGATTCGGTGTTTCACCCAGCCTAGCGACCTGACTTCGAGTCTATTTGTAGGATCATTAATTTTCAGCATTCTTACATGGCTCGTCGCTTTCTTCAAACGTCGTGCCACGGTTTGTCCGCTTTGCAAAGGGACGCCTTTATTCGATACCGGAGCTCTTCCAAACGTCCGGGCGATCCGCTTCCGGCCTTTTAACTACGGGGTCTCTGCCACACTTTCGATCATTGCCTTTCAAAGATTCCGCTGCATGTATTGCGCAGCGGATTTCGATTTATTAAAACAATCATCAAGAGTCGTGGAACGCCTTCGTAGCATCAAATCCAAGACACCCAGAAACAAATAATTTGCCTGCTCGGGCTTGCGCTGAGTGATGGCCGGACCTATGAATCGCCAATGGATCTTGCCGATTTTCGTAAAGAATACTCAGACCGCGGCCTCAGCCGCATGGAGCTCGATGGGGATCCTGTTGTCCAATTCACCGCATGGTTCTCGCAGGCCACGGCAATGAAACTCCATGAGCCAAACGCCATGACACTAGCGACTGTGGACTCCGAGGGAATGCCCTACCAGCGGACGGTGTTGCTCAAATATTTCGATGAGAATGGCTTCGTATTTTTCACCAATTATGGCAGCCGCAAAGCCGAACAGATCAAGGGCAATCCGCGGGTGAGCTTGCTGTTTCCGTGGATTACCTTGGAGCGGCAGGTGATTATTCAGGGCGTAGCTGAGAAAATCAGTACTGCGGAATCTCTCAAATATTTTTGTTCCCGTCCCCGCGATTCCCAAATCGGCGCTTGGGTGTCCAATCAAAGTGAAGTCATCACCTCCCGCAAATTTCTACTGCAAAAACTCGCTGAAATTGGTGAAAAATTCCAGAACGGCGAAGTTCCCCTACCCTCGTTCTGGGGTGGCTACCGCGTCCGTCCCACCAGTGTCGAATTCTGGCAAGGCGGCCCCGCAAGATTGCACGATCGTTTCATTTATCGCTCTGAGAATTCCGTTTGGAATATTTCCCGGCTTTCCCCGTAAAATTCATGGCCACTCCCAGTAAAGACGATGTTCAGAAACTCAGCCGTGGTAAGCCTACCCGCGCGAGGATTGGGAATCGCAGCATCGGCCACCGCCTCACTCAGAAGGAGCGCATCCTCTTCGAGGCAGCGAAACGCCATGGTTTCCTAAAACTTCCTGTCAGTGGTGCCCGCGATAATGTCGTCAATATCTACCGCCTTTGGTGCCAATCCGAGGGCCGTGCATGTGTGATTAAATGAATCAACACCGTCAGGAAACCTGATTCCTTGATTTCCACCTTGGAGACTCTTCAAAAAACCCAGATCATTCCTCGACGAGCCGCAGTCTTTAGAATTAATTCAAGGGAACCGACTCTCGCCACCAATGGCACAGACTGCAAAAGCTCGTTTCAAATATGGAGGACCGCTACGAAATCCGAAGTAAGATTGGCCAAGGCGGTCTAGGCGCAGTTTATCGTGCTTACGATACCCGCATGAATCGCGAGGTGGCGATCAAGCGGATTTCCAATACCCAAGAAGACTCCACCCTCCAAGAAGAGTCCACCCGCCAACTCATCAAGGAAGCCGGCGCGCTCGCCTCGCTCCAGCACCCTCACATCGTCACCGTCTATGATGTCGGTGCGGACGAAGATGGCCCCTACCTAGTCATGGAATTGATTAGCGGAAAAACATTGGACGAGATCATTGAAAATGCCCCTCTCACCTGGCCGGACTTCCGCGAGCTAGCCCTGCAAACCCAGGAAGCATTGATCGCCGCGCAAGAGCTAAACATCATCCACGCCGATATTAAGCCATCCAATCTCATGCTCACTTGGCTGCCTTCGGGTAAATTCCAAGTCAAAGTCGTTGATTTCGGGCTAGCCACTCTCGCCCACTCGCAGTCCAAGCAGGAATTAGATGCTCTCGAAGCGGTCTTTGGGTCGATTTTCTTCATGGCACCCGAACAATTCGAGCGGGTCCCCATCGATGCTCGCACCGATCTATATGCCATGGCCTGCGTTTACTACCAAGCGCTCACAGGCACCTATCCATTTCAAGGTGAAACCGGTAAGGAAGTGATGAATGCCCATTTGAATCATCAAGTGACGCCCATCCAAGAAGTCCGCTCGGAAATCCCACTCTGGCTGTGCGATTGGATCATGTGGAATCTCAATCGCCTCCCTGATGACCGCCCTGTATCCGCACGTGAAGCACTCAAAGTCTTTCTTCAAAATGACCAAGTTGCCGATCCACCACTCAGTCTAGGACAGTCATTGCCCTCCAAGCGCCCTCCCTTTACCTCCAGACCAGTAGGACCGAAAACCGTCCGCCTCGCCCGGCCGTCCAACGCTCCACCTCCGCCGCCGGTGCCGCCCAAAGTCAAGACAGCGCCACAACCGCTAATGCCACCCGAGGGTTCCAAGCCCAGCGTGCACACCTCCGCCCATCTTCTCTCGCAGGCCACTCCATCTGTCGCACTCAAAACCGCCGCCGCGACTCCACTTCCCATCACGCCACCCGCTAAAAAAAGTTTCACCAAATCTGCCAAAATCGCAGCCGGCGTCACCGTGGCCATCATTCTGATGGGTCTCGGCTTGCTGAAATTCACGGGAGATAAACTCAAATCAGACACCCTCGCCCCTCTTCTGGCCCAAGCCGCAATACCCGGGGCCACGGAAATCCCTGCCGATTCCGCGAGTGTTAAACTTCTATTAAACAGCGTCGCCCAGCCGAATCAGTCGAATTTACCCGCCATTCTCAAGACACTCAGCCTCGTTCAAGCCAGCGATGGCAGTGATGTAAATACACAAATTTTAGATTTCACTCTGAAGGAAGCATCATTAACTCCGGAATTGAGGGAAACTCTCCTCCGCGATGTCATCCAACAACGCAGAAATCCCCTCGCCGTCCCTAGCTTGCTGGAATTCGCAAAATCCACCAGCAGCCCGCAACTCGCCTCCACCGCTCTCAAGGCCGCCAAGGACACTGCCAGTGAGACCTATTTCAAGCCCCTTCTCGAATTCGTGCAGTCCCATCCAAGCGAGGAGGTCCGTGCCGCCGCCGAAGAAACACTGGCAGAAATGATCTCACGCAATCATCAACCCGCCGGACTCTCCGCGCAACTGAACGTCGCCTACATCAATGCTTCCAGCCTCAATTCACGCTACGCCATTCTCAGGCTTCTCGCCCGCTGTGGTAATGATCAAACTCTACGTCTGATCAAAGATTATCTCTCCGGCACTGATCGGGAAAATAGAATCGCCGCCATCATTGCGCTCGGGTATTGGCCGGATGACGCGATTTTCCCCACCATTATTGATCAAATCAACTCCGCTCCAGATGCCAGCCATCGGAACGCGGCAGTCGATGCCGCTTTGACATTTATCTCCTCGCCCAAGCGCACCAGAAACATCCGCTTACTTGAAACCTTGTGGACCACCCTCAGCCCACTGATCAACTCGCCAGAACAGTTGAGAAAATCCATCATTCTACTGGAAACACTGCCACCAAACTCATGGGCCACCGCTGCTCTTGAGAATTACTCCAGCGACTCCGCCATGGATCCGGCGACTGGCCAACTCGCTAGAGAGGCACTCAAACGAGTGCAGAAAAAGCAATAGCTTCCTCCCTTTCTCCAGCGGGATCCGGCACTGGTCCTAATTTTGCCGACCGAGTGGGAATTGAAATGTAAATACATCCTTACACAGTTAATGCGTTGACTCGACCCACTAGTCATATTACTGACACGCCATCATTCGTTTGACTTCCACCCAAACGAAAAAACCCAATTTTAAAACTCTACATGGAACCTGTGACCATTCGCCAGATTTCCGACGCCATCGGATTTAGCTCTGCGACGGTTTCATTAGCATTACGCGGACATCCTCGGATCTCAAAATCCACTCAACTTCTCGTCCGGAAAAAAGCAGAAGAAATGGGCTACCGCCCGAATCCGGTGATGGCAGCGCATTGGACAGCCGTGCGTATGCGCCAGCCTGCAAAGTTCCAATCCGTCATCGCCCTACTCAACGATTGGGATCAGCCATCGGAATGGAGAGAATCGCCATACTTGAGCGCATTAGCTAAAGCGTTCCGGCAGCGGGCGGAAACACTTGGCTACCTGGTCGAAGAGTTTGCCTTAGTCGATGATCAGCCAACAGGCCGCCAAACTTTATCTGATCGATTGGAGTCGATATCCAGAGTTTTTCAAGCACGTGGCATCGGGGCGTTCGCCGTTATTTCCAGTGCGCATCCTGACTTGATTTTTGAGGCCGCTCCGCATTTTTCAGCTCAAAGTGCCGTTTTTATCGGGCAGGAGTATCTCTATTCCAATTCCCAAATTCCGGGATTACGACACATCCCCTATCATCGGGTGAGTGCGGCGGGCTATGCAAATATGATTCTGCTGCTGGATCATTTACGATCACTAGGCTACAAGCGCCCTGCATACTATCCAAATCGGTGGACGGAAATGGGGGCCGGCGGAGAGTCCGCTGCGGCATTCAATTTCTATGTGCAATGTTTGCCACCAGAAGACCGCATCCTAGTGCAATGGCCGGATTGGAACGCAGATCTCGATGTCCCGGACTCGAAGTTACGCTTTTGCAATTGGCTGGATCATCACCTCCCGGACATCGTAATTTGTGGCCATTTGGACGTCTATGAATGGATCGAGGCCACCGGTAGGAAGATTCCATCTGATATCGGCCTCGCCCATATTGATCTAAGTGTGCTGGAGAAAAATTGGTCCGGGATTTCCCAACGCCATGACCGGCTCGCGATGGCTGCTGTGGACCTACTGACCTCTCATCTGAATCGCAATGAGCGCGGCAAGCCCGAGTTCACCAAGGAAATCCGCATCGAGGGTGAATGGGTGCAGGGCTCCACTACCCGGCAACACTGCTGATTAGTGGGACGAAATTGACCCAAGCTCACTGCCATTTCCCAAACTCACGGTCGCCAATCTGACGTAAAGACCTTTCCTCTGAGATTTTGACTTGGATTTTCCAGCCATCATACCCTAGGGTGCGTCTCCCTGCGGGGAAATTATGGCGATACAAGGTGAAGAATTAGCTCTGGCTTGCGCGAAAGCAGCAGACGATATCAAGGCGGAAAACATCCGGGTGTGGGACATGCGCGGCGTTTCCAATTTAACGGACTTTATGATCGTATGCTCCGGAACATCAATGCCGCAGCTACGCGCAATCCTGCGGGATGTGGCTGGAGACATCCTCGAACTTCACGGTGTAAAACCAGTGAACAGCGAAGGCAAAGCAGATACCCGCTGGGTAGTGCTGGATTACATCGATGTGATGGTCCACGTGATGGACCAAGAACTGCGCGAATATTACGGCCTGGAAGACCTCTGGAAAGACGCCAAAGAAGTCACTTGGCAGCAGCCGGCGTAAGACCGCCTGCGATCCCCGCTCAACGCTCGACTTCTTGCAGCGATTTCACCAGCGCGAGGAACACGTCAGGTTCCAGCGCTCGGTTTGGGGTGCGTTTCATGCAAGAGTTGAACCATTTCCCAAGCAGACTTCTGCGATCCGATGGGAAACCGCGCGTGAATCCCGCGTCTCCACCTTCTAACAATTCTTCATCCCGACGGCCGTGGGCGCGCGCGAGAATCCTTTGATAGCGGGTGATCGCGCCATCCAGTAAGATCCACGGGAAATTGGGATTTTTTGGCGGCCCCATCGCCAGAGTTTTGCCCTCTCCTGCACCCAGTTTGATTCCACCTCCCATATCCAGCCTCAGATCCGGCAGACTACCGCCCTTGAACCAAGCGGTCACTCCCCCGCTCAATGCCCCGAAAAGCGTGCCGGCTCCGTGGGTAATTCCGCCAGAAGCCGCATCGACAACAAGCCCGGCCGATCCTCCGACAACAGCGGAAATCGCGGCAAGCTGACCACGCCCGAGACCCCATTTCGTCCAAGTTTCATCACTCTGGAGATCGATCTCTTTGAACGCCTCCATCCGTGTATCCGCCTTGAGAAGATGGTGCCGGTAAATCTGAAGTAGTTTACTAAAACACTTCCGCTCAATGACAGCCAGCTCGCTGAAATATTGTTCCGAGAGCAGCTCGGTTTTACGCTCCCTGCGCGATGGCAAGGTGAGATCCCGCTCTTCAAGCGTGGCCTCCACCCGCAGCCCCAGCGCCTCTTCCAAGAAGCTGATAATGGCCTCCACAGATTCTTCACGGCGCCGCTGCCACTCATTTTCCACCAAGAGAATGGTCTCTTTCAACCGCTCTTGATTCTGCTCTTCAATCTCTAGCAAAGACTTCAACAGCCGCAGTCTCTCGTCATAGCGGGCATGATGCGCATCGAAGGTCCGGACGAGATTAAAAGAAGCACCCAAACGGGTTTTCCACTCCTCCTCATCGCTGCCGGAAGTCTTCTCACGCCGATTGAGCAGCGCCAGACGCGGCCGGCCGGTCCAGCGGAGAATTTCCATTTCTGCGAGAAAATCATCGCGCAACGGCTTGGCAGGATCCACCACGTAGAGCACCCCCGCGCCCTCTAACAATGGCTCTAACAGCCGCTTCTCATCGCCAAATTCTTCGCCCTTTTCCGCCACGAATTTTTTCAAAGACGCCAAGTCCGGAGTGCCGTTGCCGTGAATTTGCTGGATCGCACGCATCGCCTCCACCGGCCGGGAAAATCCTGGCGTATCGATGAAACGCAAGCACTCACGACCGCTGAAAACCACGCGATGTTGCTGGCAGCGCGTGGTCTCCCCCGGCGTCGCACTGACGCGGATGAGCTCGTTATCGTCAATTTCCAGCAACGTCGCGATCACTGCGGATTTCCCCATGTTCACCCGCCCCACGACGGCAAAGGTCGGCACATTCTGATGGACCCAGTCGCTCATAATTCCGGCGGAGTGGATGCTGGCAGAGGCATCATGACGACCTTCGAGAAATGGCTAGGCCGATGGAAATCGGGCTCGCCCGTGCCGAGTGGATTGATGCTGAGAAATTGTTGCTCTGGGGAATTCAGGATCATCGCCACGTTGATTTCCGAAGATTCGCCGTAATTCAGCCGCGCTTGGAGCAGATCCAGCGGGATGGCCATGGCCGCCAACCAAGCGCCGTCTGGGGACATTTCCGCAAAAGTAGCCACCTCGGGCATGGCAATTTCCGCCTCATCCGCTCGCACTCGTGGAGCCGTGAATTCGCAAGTCCACCATGCTCCATTTGGGGCAAGATTGAACTCAAAATAACGTCCACTCTGCGGGTCTGAAATGAAAAGCTCCGCCACATCACACCGCCAGAGATCCTTCTGAAAAGCCCCCGGCCGCGCTTGCGGATGGAGTTCTGCCGCCTTGCGATGGTTTGCAATAAACCACAGCCGCAATGGGTCTTGGATCAACGCGAATCCAGCAGCTGGCTGGAAATCCACTCCATACCAATCTTTTGTGATGCCAAATATCGGAACATCCAGCGCGCCCCAAGCGAGGCATTCCGGTGCGGTGAAAATCGTCATGCCGCAATCTGGCGACCCGCCACTTACCCTGTCGAGGCTGGAGATGATCTAAGGGTTTTTCCAAGATCAGCCAGAAGTCTGTAGCGACATCAAAATTGATTGGCCGCCTATTATTACCTTCACTTGGCGGATCATGTTTGGGACGCTGGCCACGGTATCTGTGGCATCGTGTTTCCGCACTGCCGGCGTTTAGTCACCTTGTAGGCTCAATTGTTGCTATTCTAAAATTTATGGAAAACTCTACAAAACCCGAGAACACGGAATTGTGCCGGACGATTGGCCCTTGGCAGGTGCTATTTTATGGACTCGGATCGATGTTAGGCGCTGGAGTCTATGTGCTGCTCGGCCGGGCAGCAGGAATTTTGGGAAACGCCGTTTGGCTCGCATTTGTAGTCGCAATGGTAGCGGCACTGCTCACGGGACTTTCGTATGCCAGCCTCGGCAGTCGCTACCCTCGTGCAGGAGGAGCGGCGTACGTGAGCCAGCTTGCCTTCCGCAGGAGCTGGCTGGGATACACCGTGGGGATCGCCGTAATGATGAGCGGCCTCACGAGCATGGCCACCGGATCACTTGCGATTGCGGAAAATTTATCGAAATACGTTGGGGTCCAGCTTCCCGTGAAAGTCATTGCGATCCTCGGAGTGATGATGCTAGGGGCGGTCATCTATCGCGGCATCCGTGAGAGCATGTGGGTCAATCTGTTCTGCACGGCTGTGGAAGTAGCTGGATTGGTTTTCATCGTCGGAGTGGGGATGAAATATTGGGGTGGGGTCAACTACTTCGAAGTGCCACCGCAAGCAATGGGCCAAGGGCTTGCGGGTATCAGCATGATCGTCATCCTCCAAGGCGCGGTGCTGGTATTTTTCTCATTTATAGGCTTCGAAGACATTATCAATGTGAGCGAGGAGGTGAAGAATCCCCGCAGATCGATCCCCTTCGGTCTTGTAGGAGCGATGCTGCTAGCCACAATCATCTACATGGCTGTAGCCATCACCGCCGTCTCAGTGGTGCCATGGCAAACATTGTCAAAAAGCTCAGCCCCCCTTTTGGAAGTTGCCAAAACGGCAGCACCTTGGTTCAAAAACATCGATAATATCTATCTTTTCATCACCATTTTCGCGATCGCAAACACCGCACTCTTGAACTATCTGATGGGTTCACGGTTGATCTATGGGATGAGCCGGCAGGGTTTGTTGCCGCGCGTGCTTGGCAAGGTCCATCCGGTAAGACGCACACCCCATATCGCTGTAGGCCTACTATTTCTGATTGTCACCAGTTTGATCCTGATCGGTGGTGTGAGGCCCTTGGCTGAGGCCACGGCGCTTCTACTTCTCTCCGTCTTTGTGGTGGTGAACGTGGCCTTGATACTTCTTAAAATGCGCAAAGACGAGCCAACCGGTGGATTTGAAATTCCTTACTTCGTGCCAATGCTGGGAGCATTCGTCTGCTTGATTCTCATCATTAGCCGAGTACATGGGGCCATCCTAAGCCAGGATGGAAATTTGCATACAGCACCCATCTTGGCAGGCGGGATCATTGTTGGCGGAATATTACTGCATTTTCTCTTCAAGCCCAGCTCCGCCAGTGCAGAAACTAGCGAGGATTCTCCTTCCTAGATGATTCTTCTGGTGGCTGTGGCAGCGGGAAATCTTCAGGACTGAGCTTCTGATCCTTGTTCCGATCCAACGATTCAAAACGATCTTCCTGCTGATCTTCGCTAAGGTTCTTCATCGCGGGTCCATTACGGAATTCTTCAAACGAGAGTGCCCCATCCCCATTCGCATCCAGTTGGCGATTGAAGCCACGAATTCTTTCAGGACGGTCACCACCTTGCGGCCCATCTGGCCGGCCTTTACGGTCGCGCGGCTGGGGACGATCTTTGCGGGAAATCATCCCATCGCCATCTGCATCGAGACGCTTGAAAACCTTCTCTTGTCGCTCGGCTGGCAATTTTTGGGCAAATTTCCCACGTTTGAATTCCTCAAAACTGACGCCGCCGCTTTGATCAATGTCTAATTCCCAAAGACGCTTCATGGGCGGGCGCTTGCGCATTCCACTCAATTCCGAGCGACTCAATTTCCCATCAGCATCTTTGTCCAAACGCACAAACAACGCCTCCCGCTTATCATCTGGCAATCGTTGCACCCGAGGCAATCCACCAAATTCTACTCTTGAGATTACCCCATCGCCGTCTTGATCCGCCACTTCCCATGCTTTGCCGAAGCCGGGATTAGGCTTACTTCCAGCCTCTTGCCGGGACGGCGGCTGTGCGAGACAAATTCCCGGCAACAGAAAGCTTGCAACGAGGATTGAGACGAAGGTCTTTTTCATAACAACAGATTCTTGCAGCTCCGATAAATGAAGCCGTCTTGCATAGAAACTGCGAACTCTGAAAAAAGTTTCGGCTTTAAAGAAAATTTGGAATAGGACTCTTTGCATCAACCGCTATGCACATTCAAGACATCCTCGCATCTTCGCAACCTTCGCTTTCATTCGAGTTTTTCCCACCACGCAGTCCGGCAGCGTGGGAAGATCTCTACCAAGCAATTCGCGAGCTTGAGTCGCTGCAACCGTCGTTCGTCTCCGTCACTTACGGTGCGGGCGGCGGCACTAGAGAGCTCACCCATGATTTGGTGGTGAGAATCACCAAAACCACCTCCATCCCTCCCGTCCCCCACCTCACCTGCGTTGGCCACTCGGAGCAGGAAATCCTTGAAATCCTTGAACGCTACGCCGCCGCCGGCGTTTCCAACATCCTAGCCCTGCGTGGTGATCCTCCGAAGGACCAGCCAAATTACGATTGGTCCGAGGGCGACTTCCGTTATGCCTCGGACTTGGTGCGATTTATCAAAAAATTCAATGATTCGGGCGCTCACCCGGACCCTCGTGGATTCGGAATCGCAGTGGCAGGGTTTCCCGAAGGACATCCTGCGACTCCGAACCGAGTGGCAGAAATGGATTTCCTCAAAGCCAAGGTAGATGAAGGTGCGGACTACATCTGCACCCAGTTATTTTTCGATAATCACGATTTTTTTGACTTCCGCGATCGTTGTAGTCTTGCAGGCATCCATGTTCCAATCATCGCAGGTGTGATGCCCGTCTCATCCATTCAAGGGATGAAGCGGATGGCAGAACTCGCCGCAGGAGCAAGGTATCCGGCCAAATTACTGCGTGCCCTGGATCGGGCGAAATCCAACCCTGAATCCGTTGAACGAGTAGGAATCCATTACGCTGCAGAACAATGTGCCGGACTACTGGACGGAGGTGTGGATGGCATCCACTTCTACACATTGAACAAAAGCCATGCCACACGTGAAATTTACCACAGCTTGGGAATGGCCGCCGCTGTGTGAGATTCCTATTGTCGGCCTTTCTGATAGATCTCTTCGGCTTGTCCGAGAGTGATTTCATAGATGCTCCCTTCAATCGGCACCTCTAACGCCACCCGTTTTGAGGAAGCATCCATCGGATAGAGTTCCATCAGTCTGGGAGTCCGTTCGAATGCATCGGCCGGTAGCGTAATTTTAAATAATCCACTATATCGGAGTGTGCGCGCTGCACGCTCCGCAGCTTGCACTTCAAGGCTGCGCAATTCCTGATTATTCGCGACTCTTTCCATTAAGTTGACAGAGCCTTCGCTTTGTTTGCTTTCCTTGGCGCGCTTCTCTTGGAGTGCGGCCGCCTTGAGAGTGAAGTCCTGGTCCGCCTGTTTGCGTTGCTTCTCATCATGAATCGAATCTTCCCCCATGAAGATGGGTGCCCCACCTTTGGATTCCTCTTCTACGATGGCTTTTGCTTCTACAGGTGTCGGTAGCCTCACACTCATACTACCTTCCATTGTGAGTAGTTCTTCCGCAGTAAGATTAACCTCGGTCAATTCCATCCCACCACTCTTGGTTTCCAACTGAAACTGGCCTTCCGTGAAATCAACCCGATGATAGTTCCGAGAATAATCGATAACGGACAATGCCCTGAAGATGTGAATCCGTTCACGTAAAGAAATGGTATCTTGCCCGTCCAGCGTTACCATTCCTCTAAAACCAATTCCTTCGGACGTATTGGTTGACCCAAAGACTTTGAAATCTCCGGATATAGAGCCTTCTACGAAGTTCTGAAGCGCCACAGGTATTAAATTATCCAAATTCATTTTCTTGAGTCTTACGGTTCCTTCCACCGTTGGACGCTCACCACCAATCACCTTCACTCCGATAAATTCCGCAGTGCCGCCATCGAGTCGGAATTCTGCCTTCTCAATGGTAATTCCATTGGAATCGATCTGGGCGACAAGGGTGATAATTTCGAGCTTTCGCAGCCAGTTTTGCGAAAAAGTGCCGCCGCGGAATACCAACTTACAGATACCATCTCCCCTGAGCATTTTCAGTTGGCTCCCCTCGATCATTCCACGCGTCCGCTCGGAATAGCCCCAACGCACCGTGGCATCCGCCACCTCGAAATTTCCTAAATTTACATTAGGGATCTTTTTGAATAATGCTTCTGAGATATTCTGAGACATTTCAGCATCATCCGCTCCCGCCCGTAGCTCGATATCTAGTTTGGTGATCGCGATATTTCCCGGATCCCACTCTGATCTGAGTTCATCGATCAGATCCTTCCGATAACGGATGTTACGCACTTCCAAGGTGTCAAAAAACGTTTCTTCACCGCCTTGCAATACCAGACGGTTGATATTCCGTGCGCCCCGTTGATTGTTATATCCCGTCATTTGGGACTCGGAAGCGGACAGTGATTCTTGAATGGAACTGCGGATGGCATCGGTGTAAGAACCGGAACTCTGGCGGCGCACAAGATAGATCCAGAAAATAATACTTACGATAATCGCAAAAACCAGCAACCGGGTGGCCAACCGAATAAAATGAAACGTCAGGTTCCCTTTGCCACCATTGCCGACAAGTGAGTGGCGTAATTGAAACCAGAAACCCTGGCTAGAAACCCACTGATTCAGGCGTTCATTAAAATTTTGAGATTGCTCAGCTTCCATATTTTCTTTCGCCTAGCGGCGGGCGGATTAAAACCTCCCTCTGCTGCCGAGGCGAGGGAAATTTGACATCGCCCCGCCGCTTTCCACTCCTTACGAACCGCTCCATGGAATTAACCGACTACAAAGTCCGTCTTGAAATCTTTGAAGGACCTCTCGATCTCCTACTCTATCTAATTAAAAAGGATGAGCTTGATATTCATACCATTTCCATCGAGCGCATCACCCGCCAATATCTCGACTACATCAATACCTTTAAATTGCTCAACATTGACCTCGCCTCCGAGTTCATCGTGATGGCTGCAAATTTAATGTATCTGAAAAGTCGCACTCTCCTCCCCCGCATTGATCAACCGCCGGAAGAAGACGCTGAGGAAGACGATCCACGCTGGGAATTAATCCGCCAGCTCATCGAGTATAAAAAATTCAAAGACGCGGCTGGGTTTCTTTGCCTTCGTGAGCTCGAACAGGAAGGCCGCTTCGCCCACCAACCTGATGCCGACGATAAACCACCGGAAGAACCCGCCACATTGGCGGACGTTTCAATTTTTGACCTGATCCGGGCTTTTCAAAATGTTCTCAAACGCTTCGAAGAGTCCCATGACTTCGGCGACATCGTTGATGATCGCTTCACCGTCTCAGATAAAATCGAGCTCTTCCTACAAAACTTCTCACCAGGCCAATCCCGCCGCTTTGAGGAATTATTCGAAACTGCGACCACCAAAGCAGAAGTGATTGTCACATTCCTGGCATTGCTCGAATTGATGAAACTCAACCAATTCATCGTCCGCCAAAGCGAATTGCTCGGTGATATCGTCATTGAGCGACGCGACCAAAGTCACGCGGCCACACTTGAGGCCTTGGAAATGGGCGCGGACTACTCGTGAGCCAGCGGACCTAGCTCAGACGGAATACGATCCTCGCTTTGGTCAAATCGTAGGGTGACATTTCCATCTTCACCTTATCACCCACCACGAGGCGGATGAAACGCTTGCGCATTTTACCGGAAATGTGGGCTAGAACTTCATGGCCGCTCTCAAGCTTCACGCGGAACATCGTACCTGCCAGCACCGAAGAAATTTCACCATCCACCTCGACTGCCTTTTCTTCTTCATCCTTGGTGGAGCGCTTTGGCGGGCCATAGCGATTGCGGTTACGTGAGGGACGACGTCCCGTATTCTTTGGGCTAGGAGGCATAAATTGGATTGGGATCAAGCGGACCGAGCCGTTGAATAACGCTCGCTCGTGCAGACATTATAGGCCAACCTCGGCCGAGCATCAATCCCAAAAAACTTAGACTTTTCCCAATCCAGCGTTTTCTTGCGCATCGGACGCTTGCCAAGCCGCCAATGACTCTCCACTTTTCTCCTTCGTCCCCGCCTTCCGGTGGAAACAGAAAACCGCACAAACTTTATCGCCATGCCTGAGATTACCGAAAAAGAACTCCCGCCGAACCTCAAGCCACTTTGGCTAAAAGCACTCAGCGCCGTGCAGACGGCCAACCTCGCCTACGGAATCAGCATCTTGCAATCCATCCTCAAAGAAAGTCCAGGTTTCCTCGAAGGGCGCACGATGCTCCGCAAGTGTGAAATCCAACTCACAGGCAACAGTAAGAAAAAAGCAGGGCTCTTCGGCAGTGGCAGCATGGGAGTGATGAAACTTCAAGGTCCGGCAAAAAAAGATCCTCTCGGCACTATCCCACTTTTGGAAAAAGAACTCGAAAAAGACCCATACAACGAGCAGGCCAACGACCTTCTCTTCGATATTTGTGTGAAATGCGAGCTCTTCGAGACCGCAGCTTTCGCCCTCGAGACCGTCCGCAAAGGGAGCCCGGAAAATGCCAAGCTTCTCCACAAACTGGCCGAATTCTACATCTCTCGCGACCAGCCGACCACCGCTTCAGAAGTTTACAACGACATCATCAAGCATCACCCCACGGATGGCCCAGCGATCAAGGGCTCCAAAGATGCCTCCGCTCGCGCTTCCATGCAAAAAGCCAAGTGGGACGAAAATGCTGATATGAAGTCCCTCATGAAAAACTCCGCTGAGTTTGAGGAACTTGAAAAAGCATCCCGCACCGGCCTCACCCGCGAGCAACTCGAAGAGCGCCGTGATCGAATCATCAGCAGATACAACGAGGATCCCAACCACCTCGCTACCGTCAAAGACCTCGCCTCGATCTACGAACAACTCGAAGATTGGAAAAATTCGCATACCTTCTACGCTTGGGCACACAGCCTGAGCAATGGTGACGTCGCCCTCGCCACCAAAGCTTCCGCGATGAACGACCGTGCAATCGAAACAGATTTAAAAGAACTCGAAGCCGCGTTCGCAGCAGATCCGGAGAACGAGGAACTCAAAGCCGCGCTCGCACTGCGCAAATCAGAGCGCCTTGCCGAGCAAGTCGTCGAGGCACAGAAACGAGTAGATCAGAACCCTACCGATCCTCAACTACGCTTTGAACTGGGTTCCGCGCTCTATCATACCGGCGATCTGAGCGGTGCGATTCCCCACCTCCAACAAGCCACCCGGAATCCTCACATCCGCACCAAGGTCCTTCTCATGCTGGCCCGCACCTTCCGCGCCAAAGGCATGTCTGACCTTGCCATCAAGCAATTGTCTGATGCCCTCGCAGACCTGATCGCCATGGACACTATCAAGAAAGAAGTCCTCTACGAAAAGGGCCTGATCCACAATGAAGTGGGCGATAAAGTGAACGCGCTTGATTGCTTCAAGCAAATTTACGAAGTGGACTACGGCTACCGTGACGTCGCACAACGCGTAGAGTCTTCCTACGCCTGAATTATTAAACGATTACCTCACGTAAATTTCCACTCTCAAATGCCATCCCCTGGTCCACCAGGCGGGTGGTCTTTTTGTCTTAAGATCCCGGACTACAAAATTAGTTCTGCAGCGGTGCAGAAATCAGCCGCGATTTTATTAGAACTTCTGATCCAAAGGCTCGGGACTTATCACCCAGTCTTCCGCAATGATCCGCGTGATCTCGACTTGTTTTTCCAAACCCTCCGGCACCCGCTTAAGCTCGAGGGTGACGCGATTGGCTCTCTGTCCCTTAGATAAGATGGTTCGTATTGCAGCAGCCTGGGGAGAGCCAATTCGACAGTAGCCTTGTAACATTTCCTTGGAATCCGGGTTACTGATCGCATAACAGGCCCAAATTTTCTCATCGCTGAATGGGCCGTTATAATAACTATCCGCCACCAGGAAAACCCTGACTTGCGCTTGGTCCACCTTCCCCTCCACTAGGTCATTCCAACTCGGGCTCTCAATTCTCGCAAAAGATTCAAATTCAACTCTCCAGCCAGCTTGGGGCTCAGGTTTGAGAAATACAATCCGGCTTTGATTCTTGTCATCTTTGTTAAACCGAACCAGGACACCTTCCAGAATCAAACCGTTGGTATTCATATTACTGAGCCAACTGTAATCGGTGATTTTTCCTTCACTCGCCTCCAGTCCCGCGAGAAATGCCACGATCTCCTCCGCGCTGTGGCTCACCGATTCAAAATACCTTGGCACTTGCGCTACATCCCTCACTGCGAGAGCCGTCTTCACCAATGCTAAAGCTTCAGCTTCGCTTGGACTCGCCATTCCGGAATCTTTAGGTGCACCCAGTTGCAAACCATCGACTACCAACCGCTTCGTAATCGGGCCTTCCGTTTTGGATTTGCCAGATCGCACCAGCTTGAAAATGAAGACACCAGCGACCAATAAAATCAGTATCCCGATCAGCAACACCCAGTTCGAGGCGATTTTCCCGCCCGTGCCCTTTGCTCGATGAGCTCCCCGTTTACGCATTCGTTTCTCACCTTTCGGCAATCCCGCGCCCGGCATCTTGGAAACCCTTCCTAGATCTGGAGCATCTCCCGCAGACCGTTCATGCCTTGAATTGGTCACTGATTTTCTAATCGGCTCAGGCTTCATAAGCATCAAATAAGTAGAAAAATATCGTTACCGCGGCATCATCGTCATCCTATTTCGATCATAACGATCAGCCGGGCTGAACAACCAGCCAGGCTGCTTATCAAGAAGTTCATATCCAGTCAGCATGAATACGGGTAAATATTGGTTACTATTAGGATCATAAGCCTTGGCACCGGTAAAGTTCCCGCGGATGCGGTACTCGTAATTGTTATCGAATGCATACCTCTGGCCTGATGGGCCATTTTCGCTCAGGCGGTCTGGCGCGAGTTTCCGATCTTCACGAAAGATGACCAGCTTCGCGCGATTCCAAGATTCACCCGGTTTACGCAAGTAACCCCAAAATCGAGTTTTTTCGACAAAATAACGTCTGCCGTAAAAGAAATCCCCCCTTGGTTCACTGGCAATTTTGGCATTGCGTTCCGCCACAGTGGGCCCACCGAGATTACCACCACCAGACGTAGTGGCACACTGAGTGAGCGTCAGACATACAATCACCAGCGATAGAATTTTAAAACTCAATTTCCCCATGGGCTGGAGCATAATGACGTCCGGCCTCCCACCGCAAGCAAGGAAAGCATCTGCTGATTTTTCCTCAGAACTTCCGGACCTACGCTAGAATGCCGGCACTTCCTCGCCTAGAATGAATTGCGTATTTAGCTCCCGCAAGGTGGCCTTGGCCTCGCCCGCGCCCTCGATGGTGAGATTCACGCCGAGCGGCTTATTCTGAGGTGCTTGATACTCCTCGAGCGTTTTTCTCACCGCGATAATGGTTAATTTTAAAATTTGCCGCGAAGTAAGATCCACGTCAGGTGGGATGCTTAATTCGCTAACGTCGATCCTCACGACAAGACCTGAATCCGTCATTTCCGCATTGATGAGGAGATTGCAAAGAACCAGTAAATTTGCCTCTTGGACCTTGTAATTCGGATTATTGGTCGGGATCAGGTGAGGACTGCGTATCGCAGAAATAAGATCCTCAGGCATCGCCCCCGTGAGCGCCATCGGGCGGGACATCACACATGCTTGCAGCGCCTCCCCCACATCAGTCGCCGCGGCATCTCCATCCGTATCGTGCAGGCTGAGCGGCTCATAGACGGGAACCACCATGATCGTGCTGGCGGTCACCGGGACTACCCACCAAACGAAACTGAAAAGTGCACAAATCCAAATTTTCATCCGTGGTGATTAACCCAAACCAAGGTCCATGGCGAGTCCAATGACACGCTCATCGCGCGGGTGGCGAAAATAATCGCTAAACCAGCTTTGACGCGCGGCCCGGTAGCTCGCATCTTACGCCTGCCATGGCTTTTGCAGACGATTTTCCTGAACTGATGAACCACCCTACCCCTTTGATGCGGCGGTTCTCACAAATGATTTCTCCTGAGACAGGCGGAACTCTGGAATCTCTCGCCAAGCAAAGTCAGCAAATCACACGCCGCCACTTCGGCCGGACCATGCGGCTATTCGCACCGCTCTACGTTTCCAACGAGTGTGTGAATAATTGTAGCTACTGTGGCTTCTCGCGCGACGCCGGGATCTTCCGCACCACCCTGACCGTGGAGCAGGTCATGCGCGAGGCACACCATTTGCACGGGCTGGGATTCCGCAACGTGTTGCTAGTCGCTGGCGAGCATCCTAAATTTGTCTCTGAAGGCTATTTGCAACAATGCCTGGATGCGCTCACGCCGCTGATCCCCACACTCGCCCTGGAAGTAGGCCCGATGGAGGATGATCAATACGCGGAAATTGTCAGCCACGGCGCTGAGGGGCTGGTCGTTTATCAGGAAACCTATCATCGCGAGACCTACCAAAAACTCCATACCGCCGGACCCAAGAAAAATTTCGACTGGCGCCTGAATTGCCCGGAGCGGGCGTACGCGGGTGGCTTTCGCAGGATCGGGATCGGCGCGTTATTCGGCCTTGCGAACTGGAAGTATGAGGCGCTGGCGCTTTGTGCACATTTGGAATATCTCTACCGCCATGGCTGGAAGGCCCAATTCACCATCGCCTTCCCAAGGATGCGCCCGTATGCGGGAAATTATCAATACCTGCCAGACCCGGAGCTCTATCTGAAAGATCGAGACTTCGTGCGGATGATCGCGGTATTCCGAATCCTTTTCCCGCAGGTGGGAATCGTCGTCTCCACCCGCGAGCCAGCGCCTTTGCGAGATGCAATTTCTACGCTGGGAGTGACTCACATGTCCGCCGGGGCAAAGACCGAGCCGGGCGGCTACACCGGCGCAGGTAGCGAGGATCTACACCTCACCGTGAAGGGCCGCCGCGTGGAAATTTTAGAAAAATCCGGCTGTGAGAAAGCGACCGAGCAATTTCAAATTCACGACACCCGCAGCCCCGCCGAAGTTGCCACGATGTTGCGCAGCCAGAACCTCGATCCAGTGTGGAAAGACTGGGATGAGGCACTGCTCTGCTCGTAGGGATCATCATAATCTCTATGGAAGAGTGCCGAATTTGCGGGCGAGCTCAGCGCTGCGGAAGCTGAAAATCGACTTCAATTTCGCCCTCACAAATACCGCGTGGGCGATCGCACCAAAAGGGCCGAATCCCAATCCATAATGGACAAGATCCCGCATCAGGACGCCGCCGGGAATCTCCTCGAATGTATGACGATGATGCCAAAACTTATACGGCCCGAAACGTTGTTCATCCACAAACGAGTGCCCTTCGTGGACAGCTTTGATCTCCGTTACCCAAGGCATCCAGATCCCCGGGAAAATCATGACTTTGTAAGTAATAATCTGCCCCTCATACATTTTATCACCCGGCAGACTGACGATTTTAAATCCCATATCACCCGGAGTGATCTCATCCAGATTGCGCGGGGATGAAAAAAATTCCCAAGCAGCCTCAAGCGTGATGGGCAGCCGCTGTTCTTGTTCGAGAGTATGGATGGTCATGGATCGCCTGAGCGTGGCCCAGCATCCTCCAGACGCAAGCTGCGGTTTTACGATTGAATCCAAGTTCCGAAGTCGCTATTCCGTGGCCATGGAATTTGAAACGCTAAGCCAATGGGCAGATGAAGAATTGAAATCATTGGTGAAAATTTTACCAGCCGACGTTCAGGAGGCTGCGCAAAAAGTCGTGATCTCTCTCGAAGAACAGCCAGGCCAGGGCAGCGATGATGGGTCTCTTGAGGGAGACGAGCTTGGCCTGTTCGAAGGCCCTATGGCAATGGACGAAGAGGGTTCCGGAGAAATCCCCAAAATCCGCCTGTTTCTCATGAATATCTGGGAATACGCCGAGGAGGAAGAGCACGATTACCGCGATGAAGTGGGCACCACCTTCCTTCATGAGCTAGGTCACTACCTCGGCTGGGACGAAGAAGAAGTCGCCGAGCGTGGACTTGAGTGAGGGTCAAATTTAGCATTCACCCAACTTCATTTCATGCCCTTTTCACTCATCGTCGGCCTTGGCAATCCTGGGAAACAGTATGAAGACACCCGTCACAATATCGGCTTCATGCTGCTGGACAAGCTAGCCGCCGCCAGTGGAGCCGAGTTCAAATCCTCGCCGAAGTGGCAGAGCCATCTGGCGAAAATCCCGGAAAGCTCCACCCTGCTGCTCAAACCCCAGACTTTCATGAACCTCAGCTGGCGCGCTATTCAGCAAATTCTCTCCTTTCATAAATGGTCACCCGAGCAGATGCTCGTCATCTATGATGATGTTGCCCTACCTCTTGGCACCCTCCGCTTCCGTGAAAAAGGCTCGGCCGGTGGCCACAATGGCATCAAATCCATCCTTCAACAGCTTGGCAATGATGCCTTCCCGCGCCTGAAAATCGGCATCGGTGGCAGCGAGCCGGGAGAAATGGTAGGCCATGTTCTCGGAAAATTTTCCCAAGATGAACGGCCCGCACTCGAAAACGTGCTTGCCACTGCCTTGGAAGCTGTGCAGCTTGCGCGTTCCCAAGGCATCGCCGTCGCGGCGAATCGCTTTCACACACGTAACAATCCACTCCCACTTCCATCCCATGAGCCGCAAATACCAAGGCCTGATCATTCTTAATACGAAATCCCTCGAAGGCAGCGTTGACGATCTCGTCAGCACCATTTCCAAGGAACTCGAAGCCGAAGGCGCAAAAATCGACAAGGTCGCCCAGCTCGGACGCCGCGAATTCGCCTACGAATCCCGCCACGTCCAGTCTGGCCACTACGTCAACTACACCTTCCAGGGTGCCGCCGAGATCATCTCCAAGCTCCAAAACCGCCTCAAACTCAACGAACACGTTCATCTCCAACACTACTCCCGCGTCGCTTGATCTCTGCGAAATTTCGCACCGATCCCCTACCCCTAACTGCTTAACGATATGGCAAATCTCAACAAAGTGATGCTCATCGGCAATCTCACTCGGGATCCGGAATTGCGTCACACGCCTTCCGGCAAAGTGGTCTCCGAGTTAGGCCTTGCCATCAACCGGACTTGGAGTAACGACCAAGGACAGAAGCAGGAGGAAACCACTTTCGTCGATGTCAGCGTCTGGGGCCGCCAAGCGGAGGTCATTCAACAATATGTCACTAAAGGAAGTCCGATCTACATTGAAGGTCGCCTCCAGTTAGACACTTGGGACGATAAAACCACTGGCCAAAAACGCTCTAAAATGCGCGTCGTTTGTGAAAATTTCCAGTTCATCGGCAGCAAAGGCGGCCAAGGCAGCGGCGGTGGTGGCAGCTCGCCGCAAACTTCTCGCTCCAGTGAGCCGAGCGCCGGCTCACCGCAAGGTGCCTCCGCAGCGCCCATGGACGATTTCCAGGAAGAAGACGATATTCCATTCTAATTCAAAATTAGCGAAATTTCCCCAAAGCGAGGCCGCATCCGCAGCCTCGCTTTTTTCGTTTCGAAGTGATTCCCCCATCGTTCATTCCTGATTAGGCCCTCCTGACCTACAAAAATTCTTTTCGCTATGATTGACATGGACATGGACATGGACTGCTGCAGCCTGCTGCCGCTTTCCCGGAGCCAGCCTGCTGGCCCGAATCTCGCGGCAGGCCGCGACATTGCATCAAGCCAGCCTTAACTGTATCGCCGTCCATTTCTACTCAGTCGCCGACATCCCAAAAATTTCCAGTTGCTCACACTGGGCAATCTGTGAATGGTCCGCACACCCTCCGCTGCTCTACAAAATATGACGTTTCTACCCTTTCTCGCCGAGGCCGCCACGGTCGCAAATCCTGCTGACCTGAGAATTTGGGCTTACTTAGGTTTTATCGGGCTAGTCATTCTTTTCCTCGCTCTCGATCTGGGAGTCTTCCACCGCGAGGCCCATGAGGTGAGTATGAAAGAGTCGCTCATCTGGTCTGCCGTTTGGCTTACCTGCGGCATCTCGTTTACCGCCGTTGTCTATTATTCCTATGAGAATCATTGGCTTGGCCTAGGTCTTGATACCGCAAAATACGTCGGCGGCGTCATTGTATTGGGCGAAGTCACCGGTGCCACCGCAGCCGTGCAATACCTCACAGGCTATGTGGTTGAGAAGTCTCTGGCGATGGACAATATCTTCGTCATCGCGATGGTCTTTGGCTACTTCGCCATCCCGAATAAGTATCAACACCGCGTGCTCTTCTGGGGTATCATCGGAGCTCTCATCCTGCGTGGCTCGATGATCTACTTGGGAGCAGAGCTGATCATGGCCTACACTTGGATCCTGATATTCTTCGGAATCTTCCTGATTCTCACAGCTCTGAAGATGGCCCTGATCGAGAGCAACGATGAGCCGGGAAATAACCCTATCGTAAAACTCGCCAAAAAAATGTTCCGCACCGTGGACTTCTTCGATGGTCAGAAATTTTTCACCCGCCGCACCATCGCACCGCATTACATTAAAGATCCCATCACCGGCAAGGATGTCTATGCCGCTGCTGAACCTGGCACTCTCTCCGCCAAATGGGCCGTCACGCCACTGTTCCTCGCTCTCATTATGGTGGAAATCACAGATCTCGTCTTCGCGGTGGACTCGATTCCTGCGATTTTCGCGATCACTCCAGACCCTTTCATCGTCTTCACCAGTAATATTTTTGCGATCCTCGGCCTACGCGCACTTTACTTCTGCCTCGCCGCCTTGATTGTAAAGTTCCGTTTCTTAAAACCTGCCTTGATCCTCATCCTCGCTTATGTCGGCGTGAAGTTATTGCTACTCGCCGCTCCTCCTTACATGAACGACATCGGACTGTCCGCAGTGGAAATAAAAAGCATCAAAATCGATCCGATCATCTCACTCGTTGTCGTGATCAGCACACTTACCATCGCCTCTGTGATGTCAGTTCTCCTACCTGCGAAGGACCCCACAACTCTCAAGTAGGCTAAGTCCGCCTAGCAAAAAAGGGTTAATCAGTCTAAGTGTCTCTCAAAAATGGGCCACTCATTGCCACACATCTCACATCACCCGATCAACGAGCGGACGGCCTTCATCAAACGCTTTCAGATTTGCCAAAAAGTGCCGGATTAAGCTTCTCGTTTCATCCCGATGACCACCGGCAGTGTGAGGCGTGATGAAGCAATTTGGCTCACGACGCAGTGGGTGATCGGCAGGGAGTGGCTCGGGCTCAGTCACATCCAACCAAGCGGCCCCAAGGTGGCCCGAGCGCAAACTTTTCAACAGAGCAGTCTGATCCACGGTCGTTCCGCGGCCGATGTTATAGAAAATCGCACCAAGCTTCATTTTGGCGAGCAATGACTCATCTACGAAATTTCGCGAGGCGGGATTGTCCGGCAGAATGTTGATCACATGATCCGCAGTTGCCAGCAGACTAGGCAGATTTTCAGGCGTCACTGTCTTTACACCTTCGTCCCCGCGCGGCGTGCGACGCATGGCGGTGAGTTTCATAACAAATGGCGCCAGCAGTTTGATCAATTCCCGAGCGATCGCCCCAAACCCGAGGATCACCAAACTTTGTCCACGTAGAGAATTCGAGGCCTGCCTGATTTCATTCCATTCCGTTGCACCATTCGCAGCGCGACTCTCAAGGCTCTGGGGGAGCGCCCGTGATTGCGCGAGCATGAACGATAAAACATGCTCCGCGCAGGGAGCTGCATAAACACTGGAACTATTCGTCACTACAATACCCCGGGAGGCCGCCAATGCGCGGAATTCCGGCGTATCGTAGCGTGTGATTCCTGCCGAGCTAACGTGCACCCAGCGAAGACCTTCGTTTTCCTGAATACTTGCCAAATCAGGCTGTCCGAACGCGATATCTGCCTGCAACAATGCGGGATCTGGCTCGGCATTCGCTAAAATAGAGGCTGCGGATGTCTGAGAAAATACCACTTCATGCGGCGCGGCCCCTTCGGTGAGCAAGGACTTCGAAAAAGCATCCAATGGTGTGTCAGAGAAAATTTTCAAGGAATTCATTTTGAAGCCCAAATAAGGAGGCTGAAGATTCCGGCGACAAGAGCGGATCACAATAAAATAGTTTCCCATCATCATATCCAGATACGAAGATTTGTTTCTTGAAATGCTTCGAATTTTTCATAGTTTTCGGCATGCCTCAGCCCGATGCCACCGCAGAACTTCAAAGCGCTCTCTCAGAAAGAATCTTCGTGCTCGATGGAGCGATGGGAACCACGATCCGCAGCTACGGCCTAAACGAAGCACAAGCGCGAGGCAGCCGCTACGCGGAAAATGAGAAGGATTTGCTCAACAATGGCGATATCCTCACCATCACTCAGCCCGATACCATTGGAGATATTCACAAACGTTTCTACGAGGCAGGCTCAGACATTTGTGAGACCAACACCTTCTCTGCCACCGGCCTTGCCCAGAGTGAATTCTTCGTGGAAGACCCCCGCGAAAAAGGCGGTCGCAAGGACCCCGAGTTCTTCCAAAAAATCCTCGAAGATCCATACCTCAACGATCTCGCATGGGAAATGAATGTGGAGTCCTCCCGCCTCTGCCGGAAATGGGCGGACAACATTGGTTCCGATACCGGCCGCAAACGCTACGTGGCCGGAGCCATCGGCCCGCTCACCGTCTCGCTCAGCAACTCGCCGGATGCCAATGACGCGGGCTTCCGAGTCGTCACTTTCGATCAAGTCCTCGCCGCCTACCGCCACCAAGTGCTCGCACTCATCGAGGGTGGCTGCGATATCCTGATGGTGGAAACAATTTTCGATTCGCTCAACGCCAAAGCAGCAGTGGTCGCCATCGAGGAAATTTTTGCAGAAAACCACTATCGCCTGCCCGTGATCATCTCCGCTGCCGTGGGCCTCGGTGGAGAAACGATGATTTCCGCGCAAAAAGTCGAGGCGCTCTGGAATGCATTTGCGCATGCCAAGCCCTTGGCGATCGGCCTGAATTGCTCGCTAGGCCCGGACCTGATGCGTCCCCATTTGGAAGAACTTTCCGCTTGTGCCGCCACTTGTGTCTCGTGCTATCCCAACGCCGGCTTGCCCAACCCACTCGCACCGACGGGCTTCGATCTCGAGCCGAGTCACATGTTTGATTACATGTCGGATTTTGCCAAAGCCGGTCTTCTCAATCTTGCGGGTGGATGTTGTGGCAATACTCCCGAACACGTCGCCGCGATTGCCAAAGCTGTTGCAAATTACGCACCGCGCGCGATTCCGGTGATTCGATAAATTTCACCTGCTTGATCGTGTCCAACCATCACCTAGGACTCTTAGTCAGTTTCCATAACATCCGCCTCACAAACGGCATCGAACGAGTCGTCCACAACTTCCCATCTTAATGACCACCATTCCTCACGCCCTTCGGCTCTCTGGCACAGAAGCCTACAACCACACCGCAGAAAAGCGCTTCCTGATGATCGGCGAGCGCGCCAACGTGGCCGGCTCACCTCAGTTTGCCAAACTCGTCCGCGCTGGCGACCTTGAGGCGGCGGTAGAAGTCGCACGCCAGCAAGTGGCAAACGGCGCGAATGTGATCGATATCTGCTTCGACGATGGACTCATCGATGGCAAGGCAATGATGTCGCGTTTCCTAAGTCTCCTCCAAGGCGAGCCAGACGTTGCCAAAGTGCCGATCATGGTGGATTCCTCTAAATGGGAAATTCTCGAGGAAGGCCTCAAATACCTGCAAGGCAAGGGCATAGTGAATTCGATTTCGCTCAAGGAAGGCGAAGAAAATTTCAAAAATCAAGCACGCCACATCATGCGCTACGGAGCCGCCGTGGTGGTGATGGCATTTGACGAGAATGGCCAAGCCGCCAGCTATGATGAGAAAATTCGCATTTGTGAGCGTGCTTACCGCATCCTCGTCGATGAGGTAGGATTCAATCAGGACGATATCATTTTCGATCCTAACATCCTCACCGTCGCGACTGGAATTGAAGAGCATAACAATTATGCCCTCGATTTCATCAACGCCACCCGCTGGATTAAAGATAATCTACCGGGCGCGAAAATCTCCGGCGGCGTTTCTAATATATCATTCTCCTTCCGTGGTAATAATAAAGTCCGCGAAGCCATGCACTCTGCCTTCCTCTATCATGCAGGAAATGCCGGAATGGACATGGGCATCGTCAATGCAGGAATGCTCGAACTCTACGATGAGATTCCAAAAGATCTCTTGGAGTGCGTGGAGGATGTATTACTCAACCGCCGCGCGGATTCTACCGAACGCTTGTTAGACCTTGCCGAAAGCTATAAGAACGTAGGTGGTAAAAAAATCGAGGAAGATCTCTCTTGGCGTAATGAATCCGTCGAGAAACGTTTGGAACATGCGTTGCTTCGTGGAATTGATAAATATATCGATGAAGACACCGAGGAAGCCCGCCTCAAATACGTGCGTCCGCTCAAGGTCATCGAAGGGCCGCTCATGGACGGCATGGGCGTCGTGGGCGATCTCTTCGGCGCTGGTAAAATGTTTCTTCCTCAAGTCGTCAAATCCGCGCGCGTCATGAAAAAATCCGTCGCATGGTTGTTCCCCTACATGGAGGCAGACAAAGCGGAATACCTCGCGGGCGACATTGCCGAGATCAAAGCCGCAAATCCCGCACTCACCGATGATGAGGCGCTCAAACTCGCCGAACGAGCACGTTCTGCTGGCCGTTTCCTCATCGCCACCGTCAAGGGCGACGTGCATGACATTGGTAAAAACATCGTCGGCGTGGTGCTTTCCTGCAATGGCTTCGAAGTCACAGATATGGGAGTGATGGTCTCGTGCGACAAAATCCTCGCAAAAGCAAAAGAACTCGGTGCGGATGTCATCGGACTTTCCGGATTAATCACACCATCACTCGATGAAATGGTGCATGTGGCCAAGGAAATGGAGCGCCAAGGTTTCACCGTGCCTCTACTGATCGGCGGTGCGACAACCTCAGCGGCTCATACCGCAATTAAAATAGCCCAGCATTATTCCGGTCAAGTCGTTCACGTATTGGATGCATCGCGCTCCGTGCCAGTTACCACTTCGTTGCTTTCCAAAGAACAGCGCGAAAGTTTCGGAATTGAGAATAAGGCAAAACAACAAAAACTCCGCGATAACTTCCTTGGGGGCCCTAAAAAAGATACCATCACTCTCACCGCCGCTCGCTCCGCAGGGCCAAAGTATGATTGGGAAAATTATACTCCACCGATTCCTTCCTTCTCTGGCACGCGCACGATTAAAAACCCATCTCTCCGCGAGCTCACTCAGTTCATCGACTGGACACCATTCTTCCACGCATGGGAACTGCGGGGCGTGTGGGATCGTGCAACGCAATCACTCAAAACCAAAAACGAAGCGGGTGCCGTGGAAGCTTCCAAGCTTTACCAAGAAGCACTCACATGGATCGACCGCATCATCGCCGAAGATCGCTTTCGTGCCGAAGGGATCTACGGATTCTTCCCCGCAAACTCAGATGGCGACGATATCATCATCTGGACCGACGAGACTCGCACCACCGAACGCAGCCGCTTCCACACTCTGCGCCAGCAGCTTAAAAAAGATTCAGGCAAACCAAACGTCGCCCTGTCCGATTGGGTGGCACCTGAAAAAATCAATGATTACTGCGGTGGCTTCGTCGTTGGCATCCATGGTGCGCATGAATTCGCAGATGAACTTGATAGAGAAATCGATCCCTTCGGCGCGATCATGGTCAAAGCCATTGCCGACCGCTTTGCCGAGGCATTTACAGAATTCCTCCATCATCAAGCACGCGTCGAATGGGGCTATGAGACGGAAGACGAGCTCACTCATGATCAGCTAATCCATGAGAACTACCGCGGCATCCGCCCCGCACCCGGCTATCCTTCCCAGCCAGACCACACCGAGAAGCCAATCTTGTTTGATCTCCTTGCTGCTTCTGATGCTACCGGAGTCACTCTCACCGAAAGCTGTGCGATGCATCCAGGTGCGGCAGTTTGTGGTCTATATTTTTCTCATCCGGAAAGTCATTATTTTGCGATCTCGGAATTACAGAAAGATCAGATCGAGGACTATGCGCAGCGCAAGGGCATGACCTTGGAGGAGACCGAGAAATGGCTTGGACCATGGCTGGGCTACGCTTGAAATAAATTGCAAATAAAAATCTGCATGCTGAACTGGAGCCACCATGAATTACCTAAAGTCCTTATCATTGATTTCTCTCGTTTCTGCCATGACAAGCCTCTCTACTCTTGCAGGCGGCGAGGGCTGGACTTCTGATTTTGCCGCAGCGCAGAAAGAAGCTACAAGTTCCAAGAAGGATCTGTTAATTGATTTCACCGGGTCTGATTGGTGTGGATGGTGCATTAAGCTCGATGAGGAAGTTTTCAGTAAGCAAGCTTTCAAAGATGGAGTAAAAGATAAGTTCGTGCTCGTGGAGCTGGATTTCCCAAATGATAAAACCAAGCTAAGCGAAGCCACTCAGAAACAGAACGCCGAGCTAGGAGAAAAATATGATGTGCAAGGCTACCCCACCATCCTGCTCACTGACGCAGACGGGAAACCCTATGCCTCCACTGGCTATCAACAAGGCGGACCAGAAGAGTATGTAAAACATCTCGATGATCTTCGTGCGAAGAAAGTCAAAGCAGATGAAGCCCTCAAACAGGCAAATGCCAGCGAGGGCGTGGAAAAAGCGAAGGCTCTCATCGCCATGCTCGAGGCGATGGAACTCAGCGACACCATGATTGAAAATTTCTACGGTGAGGTGACAGCCCAGATTAAAGCGGCTGATCCCGAAGACGAAACAGGATTCACTAAAGCAGGTGAAACCAAAGCCAAGCTTGAAAAATTCGAGAAAGAACTCTCAGGGCTCGCCAATGAGGAAAATTTTCCGGGTGCACTCGCACTGGTAGATAAAACCATCAAAGAAGGTGGTTTCGAAACTCAGGAAACCCAAGAGTTAATGGCCACACGAGCGATGATCTTCGCACAGATGAAAAAATTTGATGAAGCCATCAAGGCCTTGGATGAAGCAAAAGCGGTCGCACCTGAAAGTGAAGTTGCAGAACAGTTAGAAGAATTCAAAGGAAAGCTCGAAGCCGCGAAAGCAGAAGAAGCAGGCACTCAGGAAGAAAAGCCCGCTGCAGAGTAAACACAGCACATTGCGAGTCTGCTGAAACGTAACTCTCAATCATCATTTCAGTAGATGCGGCTGTTGGCATTATTTATCGGTCTAGCAGTTCTCGTGCTGCTCTCTTGGCTGCTATGGGGCGGGAGGATGGAAGAAAATTTCTCCTTGATGGGCAGTGTGGAATGGCTACGCGCCGCTGGGCCGTGGGGCGGAGCAGCGGGAGTCCTGCTATTGTTATGTGATCTCGCACTACCCATTCCCAGCACCTTGGTGATTTCTGCTATGGGATATCTTTATGGATTCTGGGTGGGTGGACTGCTCGCAAGCATCGGGCTAACCGTAGCTGGAATTACCGGTTATGGCATAGGCTACATCTGTGGTGAGAAGCACGCGCGCCGCTGGTTAGGCGAGGCGGACTTCAATCGCGGCCAAGCTTTTTTTTCCAAAGGCGGCGGATGGATCGTCGCACTATCACGGACTCTACCAATTTTACCGGAAGTGATTTCCTGCACAGCAGGCCTGGTACGAATGCCCTTTGGAAAATTTCTCACCTCATTGATATGTGGCAGCGTGCCGATGGCCTTTATCTTTGCGACCATCGGCCATTTAGGGAATGACGCACCGAACTGGGCTCTCGGTCTGAGTCTAATGATTCCGGCTTTACTATGGGCGGTCGCGTCTCGGTTGAAACGCTGAGATTCTATATCTGCTCTTGATTGCCACATGCCGCTGTTTGATGCTGCCGCAAATGCGCATCGAAGTAATCAACACCGGCACCGAGCTGCTACTAGGAAACACCCTTAATACCCATGGCGCATGGTTTGGCAGGGAGTTATTTATGCTCGGCCTGAGAATTACCCGGCAGACCACGGTGCCGGATGGAGAGGCAATCCGTGAGGCTCTGGAAGACGCGATTAACCGCGCGGATGCGGTGATCGTGACAGGTGGTCTTGGACCCACAAGTGATGATCTCACTCGTGAAATTACGGCGGAAGTTCTTGGTGTGGAAATGATCATGGATGAGGCTGCCTTGCGCTCAATCCATGAATTTTTCAAACTGATCAATAAGCCCATGGTGGATGCCAATAAAAAACAGGCACTGACGCTGGTAGGAGCAGATGTCATGGCGAATCCAAATGGCACTGCTCCCGGAATCTATGTGCCGCCACGGTTGAATGGGCGTTCAAATTGCGCGGTATTTTTGTTACCGGGACCACCACGAGAATTATACCCGATGTTCCACCAAGAAGTCGCCCCGCGCCTGCGGGCGTTGGCGGGGCTGGAGTTGGTAAATTCCGCCCTCGAACTTAAATTTACCGGCATTGGAGAAAGTAATTTCCATGAAGGCATCGATGCACAACTCGCCGCGATTCCAGATCTCGAATATGGGTATTGTGCCCACATCGGCGAGCTGGATCTGCGCTTGATAGGGAATCCTGAAGCACTCGCAGCGGGTCGTGCCATCGCGTTGGAAAGTTTTGAAAATTTCCTCATCAGCGACGACGGGGCCTCAATGGAAAAGACTGTGGTTCGGTTGTTGAAAGAGCGGAGCATGACCTGCGCTACCGCTGAGAGCTGCACCGGCGGCCTAGTCTCACACCGCCTCACCAATGTGCCGGGTGCAAGTGAAGTTTTCACCCATGGTTTTGTGACTTATTCAAATAAGGCAAAAACTGAAATGTTAGATGTATCTAGCGTCTCAATCATCCAACAAGGTGCCGTCAGTGAAGTCGTTGCCAAAGAGATGGCCGATGGGGCGCTGCGCCGCAGTGGGGCGGACATCGCGGTGGCCGTCACAGGCATCGCCGGACCTAGCGGAGGCATGGAAGGCAAGCCCGTGGGCACGGCGTGGATCGCTGTGGCTATGGTAAATGGAACGACAGAAGCTTTTAAAACCTACCATCCACGCAATCGCAAAGACTTCAAACTCGCAGTAAGTCAAAGTGCACTTGAGGCTGTCAGAAGGCGCTTGAAAGGCGTGTGACCAACCGGTGCGGCAGCCAAGATTTTAGATTATCTATCGATTTCCTGTTGCAAACCAATCTCAATTGACGATGGTTGGGGCGCATGCATCAAGCCAATGTAGCCGATTTGAAAATCGATAGCGTCATGACTCTCAATCAAGTCAAGGTCGGCTGTGACGTGCAGATCCGGGTAATCAGTGGGCCTGGCTGTGATCGGCTGAGAGATTTGGGATTTTGCGAAGAGTTGAAGCTCAGGAAGCTCACCAGCGGCCGCAATATGATCTGCTCAATCTGCGGCACTCGGATGGCCATCAGCAAAGAGCTCGCCGAGCATGTGATCGTATCCCCAATCCTCTGAAGGATCGTTTTTTCATCATGCCATCTGCCTCGGAAAGTCCCTCAACTGTCGCGCTGGTTGGAAATCCCAATGCGGGTAAAACCACCCTTTTCAACGCATTAACGGGTGCAAATCAACAGGTTGGAAATTACGCTGGAGTCACCGTGGCGCTGAAGGTCGGGGAAACTTTCACTCCGCACGGCCGTAAACTCCGCATTCTTGATTTGCCCGGCTGCTACTCATTGAAGGCAAATTCGCCTGATGAAAAGGTGGCGCTGGATGCACTGACTGGAGCCCTCCCCGGAGAGCGAAGTCCTGACATCGTCGTCTGCGTGGTGGATGCTTCGAATCTCGAACGTCATTTACAACTCACTCTTCAAGTCATCGAGCTCGGGCTGCCTTGCGTGCTGGCTCTAAACATGGTGGATGTCGCGGAAAGCACCGGCCTGAGGCTGGACCCAGCCAAACTTTCTGAGGAACTGGGAATTCCCGTGGTGGTGATGCAGGCAAATGCCAAAAAAGGCATCGTCGAGTTGAAACATGCGCTGCGACTCCCCCACCCCCCTGCCTCTTCTGAGCGCTGGATCACCGATCCTGCGGACCCAGAGAGCGGGCGGCGGGCCTTTATTGCACGCCTTTGCGAACTTGCGGCGAGAAGACCAGATGCGCACCAACAGACTCTTTCTGACCGAATCGATTCCGTGCTGCTTCATCCGATCTACGGCTGGATTTGCATGGCAGTCATTTTTTTCGGCGTGTTCTGGTCGATCTTTTCCTTTGCAGAAACTCCGATGGGTTGGATCGAAAATGGCCAAAGTCTGCTAGGTGGCTGGATTGAGTCACAGATGGCTGATGGTGATTTACGATCGCTCATCGTCGATGGTGTACTGGGTGGAGTGGGCGGTGTGATCATGTTTTTGCCCCAGATTGTGCTGCTATTTCTATTCATCGGACTCTTGGAAAGTTCAGGATACATGGCTCGCGCTGCTTACCTGATGGACGGAGTGATGTCCAAGGCGGGCCTCAGTGGAAAATCGTTCCTGCCGCTTTTCAGCTCCTACGCCTGTGCCATTCCAGGAGTGATGGCCACCCGCACCATCGATTCTGCGAAGGAGAGGCTGGTCACCATCTTCATCGCCCCATGGATGAGTTGTTCCGCCCGACTTCCGGTATATTTCCTGTTGATTCCACTGCTTCTACATGAAGATGAAGGAACATGGAAGCAGGCAGCGGTGCTTTTTGGAATCTACCTTTTTGGCACTCTCACAGCTCTCATCGTCGCCAAATTACTGCGTGCGAGGCTTGGGGAGGATGTCAGCCCCGGGCATTTCCTGCTAGAATTACCGCCCTATCGTCAACCACAGTGGGACTATATTTTCCGGCATGTTTTGGACCGCGCATGGGCATTTGTTAAAAAGGCAGGCACCGTGATTCTTGGACTTTCGATTCTTCTTTGGGCCCTCAGCACTTACCCTAAAAATGATGGTGACGATCCATCTGAAGCTCTCGCCCACAGCGCGATGGGCCGCATTGGCGCAGTAATCGAACCAATCGTGAAGCCGCTTGGGTTCGATGGACGAATGGGCACTGCCATTCTCACCTCTTTTGCGGCCCGTGAAGTCTTCAATACCTCTATGGGTATCCTCTATCGGGTGGAAGAGGTGGACGATGAAGAACAAGGCCGGAGCCTACTCAGAGATCAACTCGCTGCTGCCAAATGGCCAGATGGACGGCCAATTTTCACGCCGTTGTCACTTATATCGTTGTTGATATTTTTCATCTATGCCCTGCAGTGCTTACCAACCACCGCCGTCGTCGCTCGGGAAGCCGGATCCTGGAAATGGGCGATCGGACAATTTTTCTTTATGACGCTATTTGCTTACTGTGCTTCATTGTTGGTGTTTCAAATTGGCACACAACTCGGATTTTAAATCATCATGGATTGGCAAACTTACACCGCCGCGGGAGTCGTCATACTCACGCTCACCGTATTTTTAGTTTTCTTGGCACGGCCCAAGAAAAAATCCGGCTGTGGCAATGGCTGTGGCTGCGATAGGACTCCCAAAGCTTGATTTCCCGCAGTCCACTTGCTAACTCCCGGCTGTGTTGATTTGCAAAACTTTTGAAGAACTCGCCGCTTTGGATCGGCCCTTGCATCTCGCGCTTGGCGTGTTTGACGGAGTTCACATTGGCCACCAGGCCGTCATCGCAAGAGCCGTGAAGGCCGCCAAAGCCGATGGAGGTATTGCTGGCATGCTAACTTTTGAGCCTCATCCCATTCGCGTCATCGCTCCGGAAAAGGCTCCAAAGTCTTTGCTCGCCACGCTTGAACACAAGGCGGAGATCGTCAGCAAGCTAGGCGTCGGCTTGTTTGTTCCACTCCATTTCGATGCCGCTCTCGCCGCGATGTCTCCCACTGAATTTATCTCCCGGCTCTTCACAGCGTCCCCCCGCACCCTTGCTGTTGGCGAAGATTGGCGCTTTGGACGCCAGCGTGGTGGCGATGTCACACTGCTACGCCACGAAGCGATCACACGCGGCTTCCGTCTTGAAGCGGTGCCACCCGTGATGCTTGATGGGGAACGCATTAGCAGCACCCGCATCCGCCAGGCGATCCGAGATGGCAATCTCACTGCCGCCCAGCACATGCTCGGGCGTCCGTATTCGCTATCGGGAAACGTCATCGCAGGAAGACAACTTGGACGCACACTCGGTTTCCCCACCGCGAATCTCAATACCGCAGATGCCCAGCTTCCGCCCGATGGCGTATGGATCGCCCGGGCACTCCTTGCCGATGGAAGATCCATACCTAGCGTCGCCAACCTTGGAACCCGTCCAACTGTCGATGGAATTTCCCATTTGCTCGAAGTCCATCTTTTCGATTTTAATGAGGATCTCTATAGTCAAACAGTAGAAATCCAGTTTGAGAAGTTTCTCCGCCCCGAAATGAAATTTCTGTCTTTAGAAGCGCTTAAAGCACAGATCCAAACCGACACCATCTCGGCAAAAGAATTTTTCCGGTATTAATTCGAACCTAGCTTGACAATAATTTACTCGCATGAACACTGTTCTTGTGAAGCAAATTAAACTCATTTTTCAAAGAAATATCCAGCTTCTTGAGCGGAAATTCCATCACTATTTCCTGGTCTCCACACCACCGAGGAGACCCACGGCGATTCAGCTCGAATTTCCTTGGGAACCAAAAAAGTGATTTTTCCTGATTTTACGCTTACGCTTATCACAGAAGCTCTCTATGAATCCAGAAACCTTTACGCATGGAGCCATTCAAGCCTACCTTTTCAACCTATTTTCCAGCGTGTTGGCTGGTGATCTTCTGTTGTTATTCGCCTCTCCACGCAGGCGTTGAACCCAGTTCCGGTGCTGGAGCCAAGCAAGCAAGCTCGGTAAAATTGGCACTCGAGGAAGCTCGCGAATTACTTGAGAAAGGCGACGATGCCTACCGGAATGCCCGCTATGACAACGCCGTAGAAGCCTACACTGGCGCGCGCGAACTGATCCCAGTTACGGCAGAATCCGCAGAACTCCGCGAGGCCGCCACCCAGCGCTATTGCCAAGCCGCTGTTGAACAAGCCCGCGTTCTATCAAAAAACGGCGATGTGTCCGGCGCAATCGCCATTGTGGAGAAGGCGCTCACCATATCGCCTAAAAATCCGGATGCCTCAGCGTTTCTTAATCAACTTAACGACCCCATCCGCACCAATCCTGCCCTGACCAAGGAACATGCCCAAAACGTGGATGCGGTCCGCCGCCTCCTTTACACTGCACAAGGGGCTTTTGAATTGGGAAAATTCGATCAGGCTAAGAATGAATATGAAAAAGTCTTACGCATTGATCCCACCAACACCGCCGCACGACGTGGGATGGAACAAGTCGCCGTTGCTAAAAGTGGCCACATGCAGGCCGCTTTTGACCACACCAGGGCGGAAATGCTCGGCCAAGTAGATGCCGCGTGGGAGACCAAAGTCCCGGAATTGGACTTCAAACTTGACGATATTCGTGGTAATTCAGATGGGGCAGCACCCGACGGAATCCCTGTTTCAACCAAAATTGATCAGATTATCATTCCATCAATCGCACTAGATCAGACAAACCTCTCGGAAGCGATCGACTTTCTGAGAATCCGTGCCGCAGAAAACGATAACTTCGAAACTGATCCTGCACGGAAGGGTGTGAATTTCACCGTCAACTTCGGCCCTCCAAACTCAGAGATCGCCCAGAACCTCCAGAACCAACGTTTCAATCTCCAGCTCTCCGAAATCCCGCTTTCACAAGCCATTAAATATATCACAGAACTCACGCGCACTACCTACACTACGGACGATTTTTCAGTCATTATTGCCCCCATCGGAACTGTTAATGATCAACTCGTTAGCCGCAACTACCGGGTGCCACCAGATTTCATCAGCAGCCTCAGTAACACCGCAGGTGCAGCGCCTGCCACCGCTGCGGATCCTTTTGCCTCTGAACCGGCGAACGAAGGATTACTCACCGAGCGCTTGGGTGCAAAAGAAGCACTCGAGAGACAAGGTGTGCAGTTCCCGGAGGGGGCCAGTGTGACATATATTCCGTCAAGCAACGTATTGCGGGTGGTGAACACACCCACCATTCAAGATTATATCTCCCAATTGGTGCAATCAATCACGCAAACAGAGCCCATGATGATCTCTGTGCGCGTAACGATGATCGAGACGGAACAAACCAATCTTGAAGAACTTGGATTTGACTGGCTTCTGACCAACTTTGGCTTCGGCAGCGGTGACTTTAATCTCACCGGCGGCACCCAAGGCAACGGCGGAGATACATCAGACGTTCCAGATATACTCCCAAATTCAGACCCAGTCACCGCTGGCTTGCGAAGTGGAGACGGTGCCATCACCAACGATGGGATCGACGCTGTGATCGGAAATCAACGCGGTCGGCAAATCACTGAACGTGCACCCGGCATTTTGGGTCTGCGTGGCACCATTGACGATTCTACTGTCAACACCCTTCTCCGTGGACTCGATCAGAAGAAGAGCAAGGATGTGCTTGCCCAGCCAGCTGTCACCACTCGCAATGGCCAATCATCCTCCATCGAAATCACTCGTGAATTCATCTATCCCACAGAATATGAGCCCCCAGAACTTCCTACCAGCATTGGCGAAGGAGTGATTGGTGTCATAAGTGGCGGAGGAGACGTCTTAGTAGGAAGCTCAAACGCATCATTTCCCGTAACTCCTGCTACGCCGACAGCTTTTGAAATGCGAAAAACCGGTATCACTCTCGAAGTTTTGCCGGTCGCCGATGCAAACAAACAATTTATCGATGTCACACTAAGTCCACAGTTTGTCAATTTTGACGGATTTGTAAACTACGGGAGTCCAATCAATAGCACTGAAGGTAACAGAGCCATCACCATTACAGAGAATGCCATCTTAATGCCCGTGTTTAGTAAAAATTCGATTACTTCCAGCATTAACATTGCAGATGGGGCGACAATCGTAGTGGGTGGTCTTCTCACAGACAGAAGCCAAGACGTAGAAGATAGAGTTCCAGTTTTGGGAGATATACCTATTATTGGTAGAATGTTCCAGACAAAGGCCAGACAGTCGATTTCTAAAGCGATCATCTTCCTAGTGAATGTCGAAATCATCGATCCCACTGGAAGACCCTACCGTGATAGATAATTAAACCATTTCCAATTTACCTTCCAGCACCGTCTGAACATGCCATCTGCCGACAGCGAGCCAGAAAAATATTCCATCGATGAGATGATGGAGAGGCTCAAAAACCAAACTCCTTCTAATCCCGAAGGCGAAGGCGAAAGAGTCACCCGGGCCGATGGTACGGAGGCAATCAAAGTTCGCAAACGCAAGCGCCGGTCCGAGCAGCCACAAAAAGAAATTGTAAAGCAAAGCCGCCGCTCGCGGATTCTTCAAGTGGTAGCCGCCACCTCTCTGGTAATTATCGCGCTTTTGGCCAGTGGGATCGCCATCGCCTACGCCAATAGTCCAGCTTTCCGCGAGAGCTTGCTTAAAAAGATCACTGCCAGCACTGGAGCCACACCGGAGATTGGCACGTTCAGGATGAATCCCCGCACCGCAAATGCCGGCAAGTTGGATCTCACTTGGCCCAAAGGTAACTTCCTCGATCAGCTTAAAACCACCGGTCTCGTCGCAGATATTGCTCCATCCAGTTTTTTCGGAAAAACGATGATGGGCGAAGAGGTGATCGTCTCGGATTCCTCCCTCACTTTGAAACTGCCGACAGCGGGCGAGTCGTTAGCTGGGGTGCCTGCTTCCGACGGCGCACTGCCGATCAAGTTCAATCGCTACCGCACTCCAAAATTCAATGTGAATTTTAAAGGAGTTAACAACCTCTCCCTGCTTAAATCTGAAGCATCTCTCTATCCCAACGCTGTTTCAAATCGCCTCCAATTTAGCCTCAATGGTGGCAAACTGACACTCCCCGGATGGCCATTGCTCGAGTTGGACCGCGCTTTTATGGAATTCCGTGGCAATGAGATCGATTTAATCAGTCTTAGCTTAATAGATCCCTCAGGGCGGGATGGAATTTTTGAATTCTCCGGCACCATCTCACCCTATGATTTGAAACGGCCTTCAACGCTCACTGCGGAAATCAAAAATTATCCTATCGCAAGCATCCTAGGACCTGAATTTGAGGATATTCTCATTGGAAATATCGATTCCGTTTCCTCCACCCAATCGAATTTCTACTCTTTCTACCCCAAAAAGGACGCGGAGCAGAAACTCACACTCAGTTTCCGTAAAAACCTCGGGTCGGCCTTTGAAGTTTCTAAATTTCCGTTTCTTTTTGCCCTGAGTCAAACGATGCAGGACGAGTGGTTTAAGCGCCCTGTTTTCGTCGGTGAAGACGCATCCGCCACCATTCTTCGTGAAAATGGCACTACAATCATCGGGAAAATTGATTTTCAGAACAAAGGACGTTTGGCATTGAGAGGGCAGATTATTGTGGCCAAAGACAAAACTTTATCGGGTGAACTCAAAGTGGGCATCGCGGATAGCATGATCCTTGCAATGGATAAATCCTCACGCCTCCGCACACTCTTTAGCCAACCCCGGGAGGGATACCGCTGGCTCACTGTGCAGCTAAGTGGCACAGCTCAAAATCCTAATGACGATTTCAAAGATCAGTTCCTTGCTGCTCAAGCCGAAAAGCCGCTGCAAAACCCGGAATCTGATTACAAAGGCTCCACATTTGAGGAACTTACCAAGCCTCGCTAGCCGCATTTCAATGCCCGAAAATGGCGCATTCGATTGGAACGAATTTTAGCGAAAATTAGTGGATTCTTGCATGGCATTTCCATCAAATTAGGTGTAGCGTCATAGACAGATTGGACGTGTTGGACTGGTAGTCCAAACATCCATCTGCAAACCATACTGAACCATGCAAACAGCAAACGTTAATTTACCAATCACCGTCACCGTTCGACATGAAAATGTGACAGACGCCCTGCGAGAACATGCGCATAAAAAGATCGAAGGTCTTCATCTCGACTACCCGCGCATCATTGAAGCAAAGGTTATTCTAGATGTGCAAAAGAATCGCCATATCGCGGAAATTATTTTGTTTTGCGCCAATCATATCACCATTGATGCTCACACTGAGGGCAAAGATATGTATGCGGCACTTGATGAGACGATTGAGAAAATCGCTCGCCGGATGCGCAAGCATAAGACCCGCTTGCTCAAGAAACACCGTCCTCACCGCAATGAATCCATCCGCTATCTTGAGGAACGTTTCTTCAATGAAGAGGTGCTTGATCACCCTCAAGAAGCTGAGGAAGATCCGATTCCATTCATCATACATCCTGAAAACTACTCCATTCGCACAATGTATAAGGAGGATGCTATCATGCAGCTGGAACTCTCAGATCGGCCGTTCGTTCTCTATAAAAGTGCACGCCGCGATTGTCTAACAATTGTCTATCGAAGGAAGGATGGCGAATACGCCGCATTGGACATTAAGGACGAAGCCCCTTAATTTCCACCTACGTGCCGGACGGCCTTGCCGTCCGGCATTTTTTTACAGACTTCACATGCGAAGTCGGAATTATACATACTAGAATTTAGTCATCTTGAATGGTTGATTGCCCTCGCGCTCCCTTTTACGTTTGCGGTCCTACTGCTTCCGGAAAATCCGCGCTCGCTTTGGAATATGCGCACAAGCTTGACGGCGAGATCGTCAACGCCGATGCGTTTCAACTTTATAGAGGAATCGAAACTCTAAGTGCCGCCCCCTCACCCGCTGAGCAAGGTGATATCCCCCATCATCTTTACAGTCAGCTTGATCCCGCAATCGCGATCGATGCCGGGCGCTATTGCCTTCTAGCACAACCTGTAATCACTGAAATTCTATCACGTGGAAAAACTCCGATCATCACTGGTGGCTCGGGGCTTTACCTGAAATTTTTAACCCACGGCCCTTCACCTCTTCCGGTCGGTAATGCTGCTCTCCGTTCTGAATTTGAAAGCCAACCGCTGGCTTACCTCGTCGCCCAATTGACTAAAATTGACCCTCTCGAAGCCTCACGCACTTCCTTGGAGAATCGACGGTTCGTCTCAAGGGCTTTGGAAATTTGCATCCTCAGCGGCAGTAAGGCCTCAGACCTGCGCGATGGCTGGGAAGCAAAAACCGCAAATATTTCTTCCTCTCTCCGCGGCATCGTCATCCAGCGCAGCCGCCCAGACCTTCACGCCCGCATCGCTCAACGGACGAAAATGATGATGGAGTGCGGCGCGATTGAGGAAGTCGCAAATCTATCCGATGTCTCCGCAAATTGCGAAAAAGCCATCGGCTTCAGAGAAATCCGTGCTCTCCTCCGCGGCGAGATTGATCGCGCTCACTGTGAAGAATTGATTAACGCCGCCACCCGCCAATATGCCAAACGCCAGGAAACATGGTTCCGTCGCGAGGCTTGGCTGGAAATCTCCCGAGCTTGATCATGCGGTTTGCCTTGTCGCGCAGCGAGATGATTCCTAAAACAGCCGCGCTACGATCGATCTCATCATGAAGCCATTTCTACTTCTCCTTGTTGCAGCCTTACTCATCATCCCCGCCGGATTATACGCTTCGACTGCTGCCACACCACCACCCGAGTTTGTGACAGAAATGGCGAAGTTTCCCGCTCTTGAGAAAGAGCAGGCACTCAATGGCATCGGTTCCAAATTACTTTTCCGCGCCGAGCAACAACCATTTCTACTCGTAGCCACGATTATTTTTATTTTGGCCATCCTACATACATTCGTAGCCGTGCCGATTACGAAGCATGCTCACAGAGTGAAGCATCATCACGATGCTGAAATTCGCCGCGAGCGAGCTTCCCGCGGAGAGACGACCCAGGATGTGCACATGGTTAGTTTTAAAGCCACCGTCCTGCACTTTCTAGGTGAGGTCGAGGCCATCTTTGGTATTTGGCTGATCGCCCTTTTTGGAGCAATGCTTTATTTCTACGATCTCCAGACAGTTGAATCTTATATCATGGGAGTCAATTTTACCGAGCCTTTATTTGTGATCATCATCATGGCGCTCGCTTCCACGCGCCCCATCTTGCGATTTGCTGAAACTTGCCTCAGCTTGTTTGCCCGCATTGGCAAGCAGTCGCCCGCTGCTTGGTGGCTCTCGCTAATGATCATCGCCCCGCTGCTAGGATCCTTCATCACTGAGCCTGGTGCCATGACCATCGCCGCCATGCTACTTGCTAAAAAATTCTATAAATTACGACCCTCCCCGCCGTTTGCCTACGCCACTCTCGGCCTGCTCTTCGTGAACGTTTCCGTGGGCGGAGTGCTCACTAATTTCGCTGCTCCACCTGTCCTCATGGTGGCGAATAAATGGGGTCTTACCTCATTAGAAATGCTAACTCATTATGGCGATAAGGCGATGATCTCGATCATTATCTCGAGCACTCTTTATTACTTCTTCTTCCGGAAAGAACTCGCAACGTTGGCTAAACGTGCTGGCGATCATGATGGCGATGGCAAAGGCGACTTAATCGAAAATGAGCGCAGCATTCCTTTGTTCGTTACAATCACGCACCTTGCATTCATGGCTTGGACCGTCGCCTTTGCCCACTACCCGCCCATCTTCATTGGCGGATTCCTGTTCTTTCTCGCATTCTCTCAAGCTACCGCACATCACCAGAATGATATCAATCTACGCGGTCCGATTCTGGTTGGCTTCTTCCTCGGTGCACTCGTCGTTCACGGTGGCCTTCAAGGTTGGTGGCTCGAGCCGATCATCTCCAGCCTATCTGACTGGCCACTGTTTATCGGTTCCACAGTATTAACTTCCTTTAACGATAACGCATCGATCACTTTCCTCGCAAGCCAAGTGGAAGGGCTGGCTCCGGAACTCAAATATGCCGTCCTCGCCGGTGCCGTTTCCGGTGGTGGTCTCACTGTGATTGCCAATGCTCCTAATCCCGCCGGACAAGCACTACTCAGCCGCTTCTTTGGCGATGGGGTTTCACCCCTCAAACTTGCAATGGCTGCGATGATCCCCACTCTAGTGGTCAGTGCCTGCATGATGTTACTTCCAGATCGTGGTATTGATCAAGCCTTCGCCCTCGACCCTGTAGTACCCACTCAAGTGGTCACACCCGCAAACCATTAATCTACGAAAATGTTCACTGGTCTTGTAGAAGCCTTAGGCACCGTTCTCGATCTCCAATATAAAGGAGAGCAAGCGACGCTTTTATTAGAGATTCCTTTTTCTTCCGCACTCTCGCTTGGAGATTCCGTCGCCATCAACGGCTGCTGCCTCACTGTTGCAGAGCTTGACCAGTCGAAAGTCACTTTTGATCTACTGACGCAAACTCTCGAAGTTACCTCGCTCGGTCGCTTAAAGAAAGATGCTGTCATCAATTTAGAACGCGCCATGATGGTAGGAGACCGTTTCGGGGGGCATTTTGTCCAAGGTCACATCGATGATACAGGCGTTCTCACCGCACTGGAAACCCGCGGCCAAGACCACGTTCTAACAGTTTATCTCCCTCCGGAAATTCATCGTCTTTCCATCGCTAAAGGATCGCTCACGCTTGATGGAATTTCATTAACCATCGCAGAGCTCACTTCTGACAGCGCGATATTCTGGATCACACCTCATACTTGGCAGCATACCCATCTTCAGCATGCATTGGTAGGTCAGGTAATGAACCTTGAAGTCGATATGCTGGCCAAATACGTCGATAAACTTTTAGCAGCACGAGTATCTAAAATTTAATTTGTTTATCCGCAACGACTGGCTCATCAATGGCCATCAATGAAAAAGCCCTCTTCTTGCGAAGAGGGCTTAAAGTCTATTAGCTGACATCAAGTCAGCGAATCGTGAAATTCCAAATTAGAAGTTGTAGCGAACGCCAGCTTCCCATGCGAAATCGTTGTCCAGCTCGATGTCGGTGTCACCGATTCCGACGCTTTCCAAGTAAAGCCAACGGCCACCACCATACACTTCAAAGCTCTCATTGATGTTATAAAGCAAACCGGCGGATGCTTGGGCATAGAAACCACCATCGCGCTCGCCGTCGCCGTCAATCTCGATATTCGAGAATGCATAACCAGCACCAGCGGTGCCATAAACTGCGAGTCCGGCAACAAGGTTACGCTCAAGCTTGATGTTGAGAGTGACGGGAAGGATGTCTAAATCGACAGTCTCCGAAAATGCTCCGAAGCCACCCAAGCCATCAATGAATCCGTCGCCGTCAAAACCATTGTTTTGAGTGAGGAAGTTACCCGAAACATTCGCATCGCCAGTTAGGTATGCGACTTCAAGATATGCCGCGACGTCAATTCCGAGAAATTGAGTTCCCAAATCACGTCCGACGTGAAGCGAGTAGAGATCGAAATCGAAATCAGTTGCGTGGATGTTGTTGCGGGAAACAAACGCGCTTCCAAGCTCATCTTCGAGCTGTCCTTCGAAGTTGCTACCGACGCCGTCAAGTTGGCCGTAAGTGCCGCCAACGAACCAACCACCAACGGATGGGATAGGTTCTGGTGCTGGAGCAGGCGCTGGCATCATCATTTCAGTGCCTGCAAACGCAGTTGCCGTAATCGAGCTCGCGAGAGCAATCAATGTTTTTGTTTTCATGGTGGCGAATGTTAAACAACCCCTAATCACTTTCCAAGCGAAATTTTTGGTAATTCGTAGGCATAGTTTGCGGGTTTGATTCCCATTGATCCACTGCGGGAATCACCCTCATCGTTCAGAATTAACGACTCTCACCCCGACCCCGCCCCACTTCAGACCGACTTTATCATTGCACCAAGCCAAACCTTCACTCTCACAGGCGAGCCTTTACCGCTTGCGCAATCAGGACGCTTGCGGCTGCCCATCGTCGCTTAGGCTGCTCGATGACAAGTGGCCGGAGGGCGACGAGTTCCTCAACTGGATGCGCCAGAAATTCCCGAAGCCAAGCAGATGAAAAAAAACCTGAACGCTACCAGATAATTTCCTCCCCAGCCGTTTTTCATTGGCGCAAACCCTGCAGCGTGGCTTGCATCTGCACGTGACTCTACCCACTCAGCGCTCGTTGCACGATCTCAGTTTTTCTGAGTTGCGTGAGGCCATGGCGGTGGATGGCGTCATCGCCCACCACGTGAAGCCACTCTGGCGGGCGATTCATCGCGAAGGCTTATTAGATTTATCAAACTGCGCGTTTCTGCCACCGCTGCGCCGTTGGGTGGATCAATCAATCGGCGAGGGGAAATCATTCCAACTCAGTGCGCCGGAAGTGGTGGACGAAATCCATAGCAATGATGGTCTGACGCGCAAATTTCTGCTGCGCCTGCATGATGGCCAGACCATCGAGACGGTGCTCATGGGATACGATGGCCGCCACACGGTGTGCGTCAGCACCCAGGCCGGCTGCGCGATGGGCTGCGTATTCTGTGCCACCGGGCAAATGGGCTTTGTCAGACACCTGCGCCCGGGCGAAATCGTCGCGCAAGTGCTGCACGCGCGGCGAATTTTAAAAAGCATCGCTCCTCATAAGCGTCTGCGGAACATGGTCCTGATGGGAATGGGCGAGCCTCTGCATAACTATGATTCAGTGATGCAAGCGCTGGAAACCATCTCGGATGTGAGAGGAATCGGGATTGGCCCCACAAAAATCGCAATCAGCACCGTCGGCGTGGTTCCAGGTATTTTACGGCTCGCGGAAGAGCAGCGCCACTATCGGCTCGCTGTCAGTCTCCATGGCTCCACCGAGGAAGAACGGGCAGCGTTAGTGCCTGCCAGTAAACGTTGGTCACTAGCGATGCTGATGGATGGATGCAGGAAATACGGCGAGCAGACTGGCAAACGCATCTTCTTCGAGTGGACCTTGATCGCCGGGAAAAATGACTCTCCGGAGACTGCCCAACGTCTCGCTGAGTTGCTGCACGGAATGGACGCGCACGTCAATCTGATCCCGCTCAACCGCACCGATGGCTTCGCCGGCGTGGAAAGCTCCACCGGCAAAGCGTTTCAAAAAATTCTCCAAACTGCTGGATTCCCCTGCACCTTCCGCCAGCGCCGCGGAATCGACGTCGCGGCCGGATGCGGAATGCTAAAAGCGGACAAACGCGTGAAATCAAGCTAAGTCTGAACAGATCTGCGCCACTCATCGGGGTTGGACTGCTTCAGGGCCACCAACTTCGGTAGGGATCCTCCCGAAAAGCTTGAGTCCCTCGTCAAAGTGCCGATCCTTACGACTCTCATGTGGCTCGATTCTCACAATCACCTTCAAGACGCCCGTTTGGGAAATCCCTCTCCGCTCATCACAGCCATGCGCGCTGCTGCGGTGGAAGGTTGCGTGGTGAACTCGACATCCGAGGAGGACTGGGAACTCGTCTCTCAACTTGCGCAGGCCGAAAGCGGCTGGGCGCTTCCCGCATTTGGAATTCATCCATGGAAGGCTAACCTCGCAATGCCGGGTTGGCTGGATCGATTGAGGGATCGCTTGGAAAAAAATCCGTCCGCCTCCATCGGCGAATGCGGACTGGATCAATGGATAACGACACCGAATTTAAAAACCCAAAAACCCATATTCGAAGCCCAACTGCAACTTGCCGTTGAGATGGAGCGACCTCTAACCATCCATTGCCTCAAAGCCTGGGGGGCCTTGTTTGAATCATTTGCCAACTCTCCCCCACCCTCGCGATTTTTGATGCATTCATTCAATGGCTCGATCGAGACGGCGCAGCGCTTAATCCCACTAGGCGCTTATTTTTCCTTCTCCGGCTATTTCCTTCATGAACGCAAAGCAGCAATTCTGGATGTTTTCAAAAAACTGCCCATGGATCGAATTCTGTTAGAGTCTGACGCTCCGGATATGCTCCCGCCCTTTGCGTCGATCAGTCACCCACTCAAGGCTGGCCTGAATCACCCCGCTAACCTTGCCATGATCGGCGAGGCACTGGCCGTTAAATTCAAAATCCCCGTGGAAGAACTCGCCAAGATTACTCGGGAAAACACCCGCCAGTGTTTTGGATTCTGAAAATTCAATCCAGCTCACATTTCACTTTTGACACTATTTTCAGTGCGCACTCACCGTTTGTGACCCACTCTCTCACAAATGGAAATTCACAATCCAGGCGACTACTCCGCAGCGGATGCCTTCGCCGTCTCAATGTTGTGCGTGATGCTCCTCAGCATGGGCGTGATCGCCATGTTGTTCTTCCTCATCAGAAAAAGCAGCTCCCGGAGAGATGCGCAGATTGACGACCTTCTCGATGAAGTCGCCCGCGATGCCAAGCCACAGCCAGCGCCCAGCACCCCCAAGCCCATTTTAGAAGATTGGGAAAAGGAGCCGGACTGGTGGAAGAAAAATGAGTGAAAATCCTCCGCCAAATCCCACTTGGCTCCAATTTGCCGATCCTCCAAGGATTTCTGATTGCGCAAAAACCCAAAAGCGCCCCCGGTTCTCACTAAATACTCTCTTGGAAAATCTTGCCGCCCTCGCGAGCCTCGCTTACAAAAACCGCTCCCATGACTCACCTCGAAGCCATCGCCCGCGAAACCGGGATCTCTCTCTCATCCGTCACCACCACTGCCAAGCTCCTCGCCGAGGGCGGCACCGTCCCTTTCCTTTCCCGCTACCGCAAGGAGCAAACCGGATCGCTGGACGAGGTCCAGATCACCACCATCCGGGACCGCATGCTTCAGCTCGCCGAGCTTGATAGCCGCCGCACCGCCGTCCTCAAGTCACTCGAAGAGCGCTCGCTACTCACCCCGGAGCTCAAGAAAAAACTCGAAGCTGCCATCACCATCACCGCCGTGGAGGACATCTTTGCACCCTTCCGACCGAAGCGCCAAACCCGCGCCACAAAGGCCATCGAACGCGGCCTCACCCCGCTCGCCGATTATATTTTTGAAAATCAAGCTGCCGATCCCGAGGAAGAAGCCGCCAAGTTTCTCAATCCGGAAATGGAAGTCCCCACCATCGCGGAAGCCCTCGCAGGAGCCCGCGACATCATCGCCGAGCGCGTCGCAGACGATGCTCCCCTCCGTGGCCAGATTCGCAAAATCTACGAAGAAGAGGCCACCGTCTCTTCCAAGATCATGTACGGCAAAGAAGAAGAGCCGGATGCGCAGAAATTCCGCGATTACTTCGAGTGGAGCGAGCCACTCCACTCCATCCCATCTCACCGCACCCTTGCCATCCGCCGTGGTGAGAAAGACGGTTTTCTCCTGATGCGGGTGGAAGTCCCCTTGGACCGCGTGACCTCCCAAGCCCTGCCGCAATGGGTGACTTCGCAAGGCCCCGCCGCCAAGCACGTGGCCCAAGCGGTAGAAGACGGCTGCAAGCGCTTACTGATGCCTTCCATGGAAACAGAAGCCCGGCTATTTGCGAAAAAGCGCGCGGACGAAACGGCCATCACCGTCTTTGCCGATAATTTCCGTGAACTACTGCTCGCCTCGCCTCTCGGGGAAAAACGCTTGCTCGCGATCGATCCCGGCTTCCGCACCGGCTGCAAAACCGTGGTCCTGGATCGCTCTGGAAAACTTCTCCACCACACCGTGCTTCACGCCACCGCAGGCTCTCAAAATCAAGCCTACGAAGCTGCCGTAGAAGTCACCACCTTGATTAAAAAGCACGATATCGAGGCCATCGCCATCGGCAATGGCACTGCCTCCCGAGAGACCGAGGCCTTCATTAAAAAGCTCAAACTCCCCTCCTCCATCCCCGTCGTGATGGTCAACGAGAGTGGAGCATCCATCTACTCCGCCTCAGATGTCGCTCGCGAAGAATTCCCTAACGAAGATGTCACCGTCCGCGGTGCGGTCAGCATCGGCCGCCGCTTGATGGACCCTCTCGCCGAGCTGGTGAAAATCGACGCCAAAGCCATCGGCGTAGGACAATATCAACACGACGTCGATCAACGCGCGCTCAAAGCCAGCCTCGATGACACCGTCATTTCCTGCGTCAATGCCGTGGGCGTGGAAATCAACACCGCTTCCAAACAACTGCTTTCCTACGTTTCCGGCCTCAATGCATCACTGGCCGAAAACATCGTAACCTGGCGCAATGAAAACGGTGCCTTCACCTGCCGTGAACAGTTGAAAAAAGTCCCCCGCCTAGGTGAGAAAGCCTACGAGCAAGCCGCCGGATTCCTGCGGGTGCGTGGCAGCAAGCATCCACTCGATTCCTCCGCCGTCCACCCCGAGCGATACCCGCTGGTGGAAAAAATGGCTGCGGATGCAGGCTGCAAGGTCGAGGAATTACTCGCTAACGAAGCCTCCCGCAAGAAGATCGATTTGCAAAAATACGTCGATGACCAAGTCGGCCTCCCCACCCTCAAAGACATCGTCGCAGAACTCGCCAAGCCAGGCCGCGATCCACGCAAGCAGTTCGAATTGTTTTCCTTTGTCGAGGGGATCGAAAAGCCGACGGATTTGCAAATCGGCATGAAGCTCCCCGGCATTGTCACCAATGTCACCGCATTCGGGGCGTTCGTCGATGTGGGTGTGCACCAAGACGGCCTCGTCCACGTTTCCCAACTTGCGGACCACTTCATTCGGGATGCGTCAGAAGTCGTGAAAGTCGGCCAAAAAGTCCAAGTCACTGTCGTAGAAGTGGATCTCAAGCGCAACCGCATCGCACTCTCGATGAAGTCCAAAGTCGATCTAGATAATCGCCGCTCCACCGGCGACGACCGCGACGCAAGGCCGAACCACGGCGGTGGGCAACGCCACCAAGGCAACCGCACCCCGAACTTCAGCCCCAACGCCGCCCCGAATAACGATTGGTTTTCCCAAGCGCTCTCCAACGCGAAGAAAAAATAAGGGACGCCGCCAATTCTGGTGATTCTCACCGCACTGGATTGCTGTAGTCTCCTCAGCTTTCCGGTGGCTGCCCCATCTTACCACCAGCGGCGCAACCAAAAAAATCCTTGCCCTGTCAGTTCACTGCCGGAACTCTCCCCCTTTCCATCACGCCTCACACTTCCGGCGGATGATCTGATTTACCTATGTTTTCTCGAATTCAATCGCCTTCGTTTTCCAACATCCGGGCGGACCTGCTCGCAGGCCTTGTCGTCGCCCTCGCGCTGATTCCTGAGTCCATCGCCTTCTCAGTGATTGCCAAAGTGGACCCGCAAGTTTGTCTATTCGCCTCCGTGATCATCGCGGTCACCATCGCCTTCGTCGGCGGAAGACCTGCGATGATCTCCGCCTCCACGGGAGCCATCGCCCTGCTGGTGGGGAATCTGGTAGTGGAGCATGGCGTGGCCTACCTGCTCGCAGCGTCCATGCTTACCGGAGTCATCCAGCTCTTTCTGGGGATGGTCAACGTCGCCAGCGTGATGCGCTTCGTCTCAGCCTCGGTGATGACAGGCTTCGTAAATGCCTTGGCGATTCTCTACATGATCACCCAGCTCCAAGAGCTTCTACTCGCCGGAAATATGGGTGCCTGGGTCACGTTTCCTCTCGTCGCCGGCGGATTAGCGATCATTTACCTATTTCCACTGCTGACGAAGGCGGTCCCGTCTCCGTTGATCGCCATCGTCGTGATTTCCCTGATCGCCAATTTCTTTGAAATGGATGTGCGCAGGGTGAAAGACCTCGGAATCCTACCTACCGGACTGCCCACCCTTGATTTTGAAAATTGGAAATTGCTGCCACTCACACTTGAAACGCTATGGATCATCCTGCCGGTATCCCTGAGTTTTTCAGTCGTCGGCCTCCTTGAATCCTTGATGACCGCGCAAATTCTTGATGAATTGACCGATACCACCAGCGACAAAAACAAAGAAGCGCGTGGCCAAGGCATCGCCAATATCGCCTCCAGCCTCTTCGGCGGCATCGCAGGCTGCGCCATGATCGGCCAATCCGTGATCAACGTGAAATCCGGCGGCCGCGGCAGGCTTTCCACCCTCACATCCGGACTCGTCCTGCTGGCGCTGCTGCTGACAATGAATACCCAAGTGGGAAATATCCCGATGGCTGCCCTCGTCGCCGTGATGATCATGGTCTCAATCGGAACATTTAATTGGGCAACTTTTAAGAACCTCAAAATCCAACCCAAAATGACCAGCATTGTGATGCTTGCCACCGTCGCCACCGTCGTCGGCACCCACAATCTCGCAATCGGCGTGGGAGTGGGAGTGTTACTCAGCGGAATTTTCTTCGCTCACAAAGTTTCTCAAGTCATCGGCATCACCAGCGAGCTTTCCGGAGAGACAAGAATCTACACCGTGCGCGGGCAAATCTTCTTCGCCTCGGCGGATCAATTCATCGCGGCGTTCGATTTCAAGGAAGTCCTTTCAAAAGTGACCATCGATGTCTCCCACGCCCACTTCTGGGATCTGACTTCGGTTGGGGCTCTCGACAAAGTTGTCTTAAAATACCGCAGGGAAGGCGCTGAGGTGGAAGTCCTTGGGATGAACGAGGCAACTGCCACCATCGTCAGCAAGCTCGGCACCCATGATAAACCCGGTATGCTAGATCGCATGCACGAGCACTAAAGCTTCAATCCAAAAAAATCCCCAAATGTCCACTATTCTCGCCTGCACCGACGGTTCACTCTACGCGCCCAGCATTTACCACCACGCCTGCTGGGCCGCTTCGCAGTTGGATCTCCCCGTGCATATTCTCCACGTCATCGAGCGTGAGGATCTGCCTGCCACTCACGACTTCAGCGGAAACCTAGGGTTCCATGCAAATGACGAGCTACTTGAAGAACTCACCAAGCTCGATGAAACCCACGCAAAAGTCGCCCGTTTGCGCGGCAGAGCCATCCTGGAAGACGCCGTCAAGTGCATCCCGGGCGAGGTCAAAACCACCCAGCGCCATGGCTCGCTGGTGGATACGCTAGCGGAATTTGAAAAAGATGCTGCCCTCGTCGTCCTCGGAAAAAGAGGAGAACATGCGGATCTTTCGAAAGGGCATCTTGGCAGCAATCTAGAAAGGGTCGTTCGATCAGCACAAATTCCGGTGCTTGTCGCAGCTCGTGAATTCAAGCCGCTGGAGCGCTTTCTCATTGCCTTCGATGGCGGCCCAAGTTCGTTAAAAGCAGTCCATTATTTGGCCACCCAGCCGCTTCTGAACAATGCTGAATGTCACCTCCTCACCATCGCCAAGCCCGGCACCGAGCAGGCCCGCGCGCTGGAAAATGCCACCACCACCCTTAAACAAGCAGGCTACTCCGTCATTTCAGAACTGATCTCAGGAGATGCCGACGATCTGATCTCCGCACGAGTGCAGGAGGCCAAAATTGACTTGCTCGTCATGGGCGCTTACGGCCACTCGCGCATCCGCGAGTTCATCCTCGGCAGCACCACCACCGCCCTCATCCGCACCTGCCACGTGCCCGTTCTACTCTTTCGCTGAAAATTAGCAGAAGCACCGGAAAGCAGCGACGATCACCGCTTTGCGGCGCGATTACATCTAAAGGGGCAGCCACGTCTCGTGGCTGTGGCAATGGAATGCAAAAGAACCGCAGCCAGCGCCACATCTCTTTCACCTCCCATTGCCCCTGTGGACGAGATGTCCACATCCCTAGGAAGAGTCAAAAACTCAACCGCCTTTCGCTTTTGAGAAGCTTTCGGTCACTCGCTCCACCTTCACAGGGTCAAAGCCGGATTTTTTGATGTAATCGGTAATTTCCTGGTCGGTGATCGATTTCCCTTTCCGCTCTTCCAGCAGCACAAGCTTGCGGGTGAGATCGACATGCACGTCAGATACCGCTGGATGTTTCTTGAAGTGAGCCAGGATGCCCTGCGCGCAGAACGAGCAGACCATGCCATTGACCGTTGTTTTCACCGTAAACACCCGATCAGCCGCTGCGTGAGCGAAGCTTGCGGATAGAACGAGGATGGTGATAATCGAAGTAATTTTCATTTTGATAATTGTTTGAATTTAGAAGTGGATCATGAAGTTGACGACTGGTTTACCCCTGAGAGTGCTACCAAGTTCGAGGAAATACGGGCCCTTGAAAAAACGGACTTTTGGAATCAGCTCGAGCTTATCCTCCATGCCAGTGACATGCTCGGCCTGGAGAATGAGCCATGTGTTCAGATGGTCGAAATCCGCCTTGTAGGGTGCCACACCTACCGCCGCGCTAAAAACACCCCGGGTCACATCAGCCGATTCGACCCATTTTGCATCGAAAGCCGTGTAAACCCGCCGCGTTTCATAATCCGCCCGGAAGAAACCGATACCCGCCGGCGACGCTCCGTCACCAACATCACCCGCCATTCCGGCACCGACGCCCGTGTAGAGATTCGCCTGCGCCGATGGCAAATTCCATCTCTTGAGCAGCCAATTGTGCTGGATGCCAGTGAAGATCTCTTCGTCGTCGCCGTCGAAGCGCATGGCATGAAGACCCCATGCAGCTTGCGCCGAATAGGAGCGATAGAGCTCCAGGTTTTGCACGTCACCAGACGTGCCGAACATGAGTTGATAAGCGCCTTCAAAGGCCACTGGATGAGCCGCAGCTGTGGCGGCCATCATAAGACTTAATGCAATAGTTTTCAATTATTTGGTTCAATATGAGTTAGGAAAAATAGACAAATCACACCTTTCGGTGCATCGACATTTTTCCTAAAATCACAAAATCCAAATCGCCAGTCGCGAACGCCTCTCTTCAGGCGGGGCATGCCACGGCAGCGCCGGGTGCCAGCTCGGAGCCAAATGAGCCAGTGACGCCATTTTCAGAATCGGCAATTCCGATCCACAAGGTGCCACCAAATTTCCTAAGCCAGCAGCGACCACCATTTCGGGAAAATCCGCCTCCGAATGATCACCGCAAATGCACGGCTCCACCTCCACGGAACCATTGCAACAGCAGCTTGATTCCGCTGTCGCACACGGATTCACCGAAATCATCCGCACTTCCCCAAAACCAGCCATCAAAGTGGCTAGAAAACAGGCGAGGAGTGTTAAAGGTTGATACACGACAACGCTTCAATAAGCCAATATCGTTAAAATGCAACCGCAAGTCCCACAGTTTCGCGTCCGCGAGAAATCAACGCGCTAGCTGGAGCGCACAGCCATGGTGAAGTTTGGTTCGAATAAAATTCGCATTGGCGGCGAAATACTTAAAATCTAGTAGTTACTCATAAACTTCTTTTCGGTGGCCGACGGTTACGACCAAAACCAGAAGCTCCAAATCCTTAATCTGGCAAACAATACGGTAGTTACCGACGCGATAACTCCAAAGCCCTGCAAGGTTACTTTTGAGTGACTTCCCAAATCTTCGAGGGTCTTCATCCCCTGCAACTCGCTTCTCCAAATAGTCGATAATTTGAATCTGCGCTTGCCTATCTAGTTTTTGGAAATCTTTGAGGGTTTTTGTCTTAAATTCAAAGACCCAAGGCATTTTTCATCTCCTTCAAGCTAAGTTTTTCGCCGTCTTCTTGAAGCCTTTTTTCAGCAAGATAAACGTCTTCTAAATCTTCGAGATGCTCAAGAATCGCTTCCCGAGCATAAAAGGTTTTGGTGCGGCCAGTCCTCTTTGCCAAGGCAGTAAGACGGGCTTCAATTTCAGGCTCTAACCGAATCGCAAGCATGGCGAAAAGATACATTGCCATACTCGTATAGCAATAGCAGTTTCGACGCTCTTTAACTAGCTGCCAATCAAATACTAGCCCAGCTAAGGCACACTGCTTGGATTGCCTGCTGCTGTCTCGTTGGGCGATCAGTCCCCGCAGCCTGAACTCCCCTTCCCGCAGATTCACTGAAACACAGCCACCGGCTGGCTGCACGTCCCGCAAAAGTCGCCATCGTTGCCAATACTCGGAGGCTACTACACTGCCGCGCATCAAGATTTGCGGAATAAGGAGAAGGGACCTTATTGTCCCTTTCTTCCTCTGTGTCAGCCAAAGAGGCGACACTGAAGTCGCCACTCCTTAGCCCGCAAAATCACAAATCTTGATGTGCGGCAATATCGTTCACCGTAACACATAGATCGAAAAGCAGCTCTGACCGGCAGGCATTACAACGTAAACACCTCGGAATTCTACAATTAGCCCTCATGAAAATGGGGTTGATCGACCAAACTGCCAAATTTCACACACCATCGAGTTCCTCATAATTTATTGAAACTCAAAAAATTAAATAAATAAGATAATCAAGATTAACGTAATATTTTAAGTGTTCTTGTGATCACGCTAAGCTGCCTCACTTCCTTTAAAACAAGGCTTTCTTAAGAAAAGACATCCTCCTGCCGCTCCATCCAAATCCTGCAAACTCATTCGAGATTCTTCGAGAAAAAACATAATTGAAGAAGATTGTGCTTGCCGGATACCGGCCTCGCAGGTAAATCCTCCGCCGTGACGGACCCGATTGGAAAGTCGCTCATTCCTACTAATACACAAAAATGAAATTCGAAATTAAGAAGATTGCTAAATTTAGCGCGATCATAGCGTCCTCCGCATTGCTGTTCTCCTGTGATGGCGACGACGGCAAAGACGGCGCACCGGGTGCTCCATTCACACAATTGAAGAATTCGGATCTGATTCCGAATATTTTCACCGCAAGCCAATTGCGGATGACACTCGATCCTAGCACTAGTGCTACTTACACCGGAACTCCTGAAGTGTTTATCGATTTTGATTCGCAGTTCGTTGGAACTCTCGAAAACCAATCGCTCAATTCTGGTCTTCTCACGAACCAAGTTGTTGGTAACCCACAACTTCGTTTCAATGCACTTGCTGCTCCTGGCAACGGCACATTCACAATCGGTTCCATCAAGGGCGATGTGGATGAGGACGGCGATATCGACGTGAACGATGCACCATTGTTCCAAACAATGACACTCACTTCACTGCAAATCGTTCAAAATACCTACATCGGTACTTTTACAACGCTTGTTGGAACCACTGCTGAGCCAGTGACTCTCTCGCAGGATGCTGCGGCGGAAAACTTGGGAGCACAAATCGGAGTTTCTGCTCCTGCTGCATTCCCAACGCTTGTTAACGTGCAACAAGAGACCGGCACAACAAAAGTGCTCGTTCAAGATACTAGCTCACCGCGCGTAACTCTTTACACACTCAAAGCAGATGAAGTAGCTCTCCGGTTCCAAGGCGCTACTGGCGACGTTGTTTTCGTAGTCAAGAAGCCAGCAGTCGGTTATGATTTCACCGGTAAAGTGTTCGACATTAGCAATTTTGCTAAGGCTAGCACATTCGTTGCTACCACAACACCGCAACGTATCGTTGCCGATTCTGGTTCTGAGTTTGCCACTGGTTCATTCCGTCTCGACATCGATTCCACTCAAGGTGGAGACACTGGACTACTCTCAACCAATTCTGGTCTAGGTTCAGGATCCTAATTCTACTTAGAACTACACTATTTAGAAATTAGTCTAGCAAAGCAGTCACATTTCATTTGAAGTGTGACTGCTTTTATTTATCCTTCTCGTATGTTCTTAAGTCGCAGTATTTCCCAATTGCATTTCATTTCTGCGTTGGTTTTATTGAGCAATGGTGCTTTAACGGGTCAGGATAGATATTTAGTACAACCGCAAGCAATAAGATCGAATTGGATAGATGCAGGAATCGATTATCCAGATTATGCTTTGGCCAATGTGATTAATCAGAGTGGACTAATTACTCGTTATCAGGATGGAGTAACTAAGATATCTGAGGGCCAAACCTTGCAACACACCCCCTCTTCAGCTTCTGCTTCAGATGGACTTATCTCATTGACTGAGAATACACAATCAGATCCGATTCCTACGTACGTAATTACTTTACCTAGAAAAACTATTGTCGATGGAGTGATTTTATGGGGTTCTACCTTTGATAATTCATTGAGATCGGCCAAATTTTTCTGCGATCCTGACAATGACAATGATGGGATTTTTAACTTGCAAGATGCCCTCGCACATCCCACTATTGTTTATCGGCCGTCGAATGAAGGAAAATATTTCTTCAGTAAAGGACTGAAGGGCGTGCCTTCTCCGGCCCAATTCAGAGAGTTTGAAATTCCGCGTAATACTAAATTCATATACGTCCAAATCACTCCTCTAGTAAGCCCGACGGTGGTTCTTGGCGAAATTGCTTTCACCTCTAGTACTCCAAACTACAATCTCTGGAAATCGCAACTTAAGCTTTCTGAATCCTCAGATGGTTCTACGGATGAAGATGGCGATGGGATACCTGACAGGGTGAACTGGGCGTTTGGTGATGGCGCATTGATATCGACATCAGCGCTACCTGGACCACCCATTAGGAGCAGTCCTCTCTGGAACGGCTTATTGGACAATAGTAATCCAGATCGTATTCCTGACTCCAATGTCTCAACTCAAATCAATGTATCAAACGGTTTATTTAGTCCAATTCCCCCTTCGACATGGACGTCTGAAGAAATATTAGAAGAAATAGGCCCGGTAACTATCAGAGGCCGGATCGTTGAAAATGGCGTTCTCAAACTGCTCAAAAGCCAAGTTAGAGCGTTTAAGAGTGTCGAGATCAGCTACACTTTGCGAAAGAAAACCACTAAAACTACGATCATACATGTAGATGATTATTTTTTTGATTCATTCTCTTGGCCATCCACCAGACTCAAATTGCAAGGACCAAATTGGAACTCATGGGCCTTGAATCTACCTGAGACCGGTACCCGCTTAGAAGTTCATCTGGAAAGCCGCGGCAGCTCAGGAGCATGGACGGACTTTTTAACCCTCCCCGTCGGCAGTAAGAATTTGCAACAGGGAGTTCCTCGGACTGGAACCCTTTTAAGTGGTCATACTCAGATCCGGGCTAGGATTGTTGCCCCGAATACTGATTTTAATAATCTTGAAGCTTTTGTGATCAAGGGACCGACGTTGAACAATCTAAGTTTAAGTTCCGGTCTTTTAAGTCCACTCTTTTCTCCGACAGAAACATCCTACACTACCAGTGTAGCCAGTAACATTTCTTCAATCACATTTACCCCAACAGTAACGGACATTGGAGCTACAATTAGTGTTGAAGGAATCAGTGTTTCATCTGAAACGGCAAGTGCTCCGATTCCACTTTCTACAGGTAGCAACATCCTCACGATCTTGGTGACATCTCCTGATGGCACAATGACCAGATCCTACACAGTGACTGTGACAAGGGCCGCGCCGAGTGGAATCGCCACATTGGACGGATTGACTTTAAGCTCGGGCACGCTTAGCCCAGCCTTTGCAGTTTCCACCTTAAGCTACACAACTAGCGTTGCCCCAGCGGTAGAATTCATTTCACTCACTCCAACTATTTTAGGAACAAACTCCATCGTAACGGTGAATGGTCTAGTGGTGGTATCTGGAACTTCCAGTTCTCCTATCTCGCTAGCTGTGGGTAAGACCACTGTCATAGTTCAAGTGACTTCTCCGGATGATCCTACGACCACCAACTACACCGTTCAGATTACCCGTCCAGGCTCCTACGAGTCATGGGCCAAAGCGAACTTTACTGCTTCACAACTGGAAGACCCGAATATCAGTGGCATGAATCAAAGCCCTGCAAATGATGGAGTTAGCAACCTGATGAAATATGCGCTGGCGATCCCTCCAATGGCTCCGGCGATTTTGCCTGAAATGTCTCAACACGATGGCTATCTCACACTAAAGTATCGAAGGAATGACGACGCACCGGATCTCGTATTCACCGTGGAAGTCACCAATACACTTGTTGCTGGGCAGTGGGACGCCGTATCAATCCACGCGCCGGATTCCCCAGGCCCGAGTCAAGGTTCATTTCATGAAGAAACCATCCGAGATAACGTGCCGATTGCGGGGAATCCCCGAAGATTCATGCGACTAAAAGTCACAAAATGATTTCTTAACACCAGAGATTTACTTACCGCACTAAAACGCTATCGTCACATAGCTTAATTTCCTGCGACAAATTAGTGATTAACAATTGAAGTTGCGCCAGTTTTGTTTTTATTGCAGCCTGTCTCGCTAAACGTTCCATGAGTTACCTTCATATTTTTATTCGTTTCATTCCAGCTCCGGTATTAGTGTTGATGGCTCTACTTTCCTCTTGCGCTTGGATGAAGCCCGCGCAACAACGGGTTGATGAAACTCGCGAAGGAATTAGTGATGATTTCTTACGCAAACTTCGAATCCAAGGCAATCCTGGAGGACAAGGGACCGTGAAGCTAACTTGGAAGCAAGCGATCGAGAAGATGTACTTGAGTAATCCAGAGTTGATTCAGGCTGACAACCAAATTGAAAATGCTCGCCAGCAGCAAAAACAACTTTGGCGTAATCTTTTACCGTTGGTAGGGGTTGGCTTATCGAATAACGCGCCCATTGAAGAATTCGGGAAAGTTTTTTCAAACCCACAATTCCGCATTTATAGTTATCTTCCCCTAGGTTCGCTATTACAGCTGCCTAAGGAGGCTTACACTAGGAAGCTCTTTTACATGGGGGCGGAACTGCAGGCAGAGCAGCAAATGCGGCAACAGGTGATTTTTCTCTACCGCCTATTCCAAGAGCAAAGGCTTCTCGCGATGCAAAGCCGCGCCTTGGATTTTGAAGAACAGCTTATAAGTGGAGTTTCAGGGCTAGAGAGCGTTGAGGTATTAAAGATGCGAACCGAATATACCGAAGCACGAGCAAGCTGGGAAAAAGCGCAGCGTCTATGGCTCAGCCGAGTGGGTGATTTTTTCATGACCGGTTATTCCGCTGCAAACTTAATCAATAGCGGAATACCCAATATCACTTATAATCCTAATGAACTGGACTTTTCCGACACTTCTCGCTGGGGACTACTTCAGCTCAATCTACTGGCCTTAGAACAAATCGCTGAAGATGGTAGGATTCTCGATCTTTACCTCCGCTACCTTCCTAGCCCCAATTTAAGCGTATCCGCTCCACCTCTTTACAATTCAACAAGCGGCCAAGCATTTGACGCGGCGAATATCAATATTGGCCCTTCGTTGGACTGGAATCTCGATACGCAAGGTGCCATCAGTCAGCAACTCAGGCGCACCTGGGCCGATAAAACTATCAGGGATTGGCGTAAAGATAAGCGCCAGAGGGATGAGATAACTAAACTCTTAGAAGGGAAGCAAGCTCTCGCCACTGTGCAACGCGAATTGGCAAAACACCGTCAAGCGATGGGCGGATATCGCAAGGCGGTGCTAAGTGGATTAGTCATTGACCCGCAATCGGCGATTCAGACAATGCGTAAGCTTCAAGAAATTGAAATTCAGCTAACGGCTAAAGAGATCGAAATCTGCACTTCCTTTTGGCTGATTGACGAAGAGCGTTGGGCTCCTATCACCCGCCGCTGGCTGCAAACTCGGGAGATCCGCACGCAAACAAGAAAACCGAAACGATAGTCCTAATCTTTTCATCCTCTAGCACTTCAACCATGAGAGTTCTTCATTTGTTTCCTATTTTCCTTATTATACTCCTCGTATTGGGCTGTGACTCTAAAGTTTCGGATGCAAAAGATGATCCCAAGTCCCCTACCATGCCAGAAACTTCATGGGAATGGAAAACTTTCCAGAAATCTTCCGAGCTTGTGCTAGGCACTTTACCTTTGGATATTCGGCCCAAGCAATCATTAGCGATTAAAAGCGAAGCCAGTGGCATTATCACCTTTGAGGTACAAGAAAAAGTGAGTCAAATCAGCAAGGGTCAATCGATTGCTCGGATGGATGTGGAAACTCTCGAAGAACAGGGCGAACGCCTGACGATCCAAGAAGAAAAGCAGATTCTCGAGGATATGAAACGAGACAATCTTGATACGCCGGAAAGACGTAAAAAGGCTAGAGAGGAACTCGAGGAGGCCCGGCGTAAAGTTAAACTTGTGGAGATGATTCTCAACAATCCAGCCATGGAAAGCATGTCCAGTGAACTCTTTGGCTCAGACATGGGAACCATCAACAAAGCAGCACTAGCTGAGGCAAAGGATACACTTAGACTCGCTGAGCAGAAGATGGCGTGGGCGAATGAGTTCGACGAAAAACTTCAAACCGGCCAGCAGCGGATTCAAGAAATGGATCTGACCAAAAGCAAACGGCAGTATCAGGAAGCCAAAGAACGCTCCGTCTATATGGCTCCATTTGACGGAGAACTCCGACTGGACGTCAATTACGTAGTAGGCAAGAATGAATATACCGTGGCCGCTCGTGAAACAATTGCCACACTCAGCGATTATGAAGAAATCAATGCGCTTCTTAATGTCAGTAATGCGGCATGGATCAATCTTCAACCGCAGCGGCTGCATATCAGTTTAAATGACAAAGAAAGAACAATCCTTTCCTTCATCGATGACCGAGTTGAAAAAGATGAACGCACTCTGCGCGAAGAGCGAAAATATGTTTTTTCGGTCCCACTCAAAAACAATGAGTCTCTGAAACGCCTTGCGGGAACCCAGATGACTGGCGATTTAGTTTATAAGTTGCCGTCTGAGTGCTACATCATTCCTAAGTATGATTTGGCGCTGTATGCTTTGGGCAAGACGGATACGACCGACTGGGTCGCAATGGTGAAGAAACTGTGGCCCGCAGCCACCGTTCTGGCCCAAGGACAAAAGCATCTCGCGATTTCCAATCCTCAAGCGCCTTAGTCGGTTATTTCACCTCCTCATGGTCCATTGCCGCAATATTAGTTTTCGCTACTCTTCTCGCACTCCAAGAGTTCTGGATGAATTTAGCCATGAATTTAAAGCGGGCATTCATTTGATCAAAGGCTACTCCGGCTGCGGAAAATCCACACTGCTTCGAATTATTGGCGGATACCTCAAACCGGAATCCGGAGTGATTGACGTTGCTGGATTCAAAAAGAATTCCACCCAGTTTCAAAAAGAGGCGCTGGGCTTTGTGTTTCAACAACTTAATTTGCTTCCTCTCGCCAGCGTCGAACGCAATCTACAGCTCGCCGCTTCACTGGCGGGTATTTCCACGGAAAAGCGCAATCAGAACGCCAAAAGATTTCTTAAACTGCTGGGGCTGGAAGACTTCACCCAACGCTTGCCAAAGACCATGTCCGGCGGCCAACAGCAACGCGCAACCATTGCCCGCGCATTGATCAAAGAACCCCGCGTGTTGTTGCTGGACGAGCCCACCTCGGGCCTCGACGACCTCAACACTGGAATCATTATCAAAGTCTTGCGTGACTTCATCGCCGAAGGCGAACGAGTGGCTATTATCTGCACGCATGACTCACGACTCGACACATTAGCTGATGACATCTTGGATTTTAACCGTTTCTTACCTCTGGAAGGACACCTGGAAGCGCTGGTTTGAGCAACCAGGGAGTGTCATGGCGCGCTCCGTGGTCACCATCATCATGGTGAGCCTCTCAATCCTGTTGCTTGTGGGATTCCGCATGCAGATTGAGAAAATCCGTGCCCAAGTGCGGGCGTTTGGTCTCGATAACCTACTAATCGTCGAAAATATTACCGAGCAGGATATTGCGAACGGGCAGTCATCGGATCGATTCCGTAGCATCAGGAAATGGGGCGATCTTTTCACGGCCCGGGTGTTGATGGTTTCCGCAACCGGAAGTAATGGCCGCAATGCCACAGTCGTCGCCTATGATGATGCCGATATTGTGGGGCTTCTACCCTACCTCCGATACGGTCATGAAATTTTTGTTCTCAGCAGAAACATGCCGCCCGGACTACTGGTGGATTACAACGTGCAGCAGGCGAATCTTCGCGGGATCGCCCTGGACCCTGGCGATCGAGTCGCACAGATTCTGCAAGGCGATACGTTGTTTGTGCCAATTCAACAAGCTGCCGAGTTGGTGAAATCAGGCTACTCGATGATCTACTACTTGGAACGTCACAAAGATGCTCCAGAAATCGCAGACCTAAGCGAGGCCGTGCGTTATGTCGTCCGAGCAGACGGCAGTGGCAAGGTGGATATCAAAAACGCTGAGATGCTCAGGGAGAAGCTTAACAAAATGGAAGAGCAACAAACTATGTTGCGATTTTGGCTGGCGATCATCTTGGGAAGCGCGCTCGCATTGATCTATGGTGTGCTCTCCATTCTCGAATTTCGCCAAAGCATGTATGTGTCCGCGCTTCTCCGGAGCTTTGGAGTGTCTCCGATCATGTTGGTGCTGAGAACGATATTTGAAAACGTGATCATCGTCAATTCCGTGACCATAGGTGTGATTTGGCTACTTTCATTCTACCACGACACGATTTTCAAAGCGTTAAAAGTGAATGCGGTCAGTGATATCGCAGAGCTCTACTGGGGCAACGAATCAATGTGGATCATCATCGCCGCGAATCTTGGAATTCTCGTCAGCTGTATTCCGGTATTTTTAGCACTGCGCAAGCCGGTGGGCAGCATTCTTGAGTGAACAGATTCGAAGTGTATAATCCACAATGTTTGGTAAATTTGCTTCCCGGATTCTTGTCCCGCTCACTCTGCACATCGTGATCCTGTGCTCGCTTTGCGTGCTCCTCTCGCTGCCTCCTGTCTGGAATACCGGCTATCGATTCGCCATGGAATCAAAGCTGAAGCCCTACGAAAAAAAGGAGCTCATCATAGAAGATGCACTATTGATCAGCGGCGGTCTCTGGTCGCAGGAAAACTATACAAAAATCTCGGGCAAACTAAAGGCATACGTGCTCAATAAAAAAGAACAACGACATTTCGAAGATGTGAGAACATTACTCCGTCGCGCGATCTATGTGGTAATGGTTTTAGTCCCGGTTCTTCTACTTTTCAGAAAATTCATCGTGTGGAAAGTTGCGTGGATTTATGCACTCATCTTCTATGCCATCGAAGGAATTATTTTCTGGATTTGGAGTGCGGTAGCATGGCGGCACATGTTCCGCACGTTGCATTGGTGGATCTTCCAAAATGATAGTTGGATACTTCCCAAGGGAAGTTATAGCCTGTTTCTCTATCCTCACTCGGTATGGCAAATGGCTGGAATTTCAATATTCGTGGCATTTTTCATCGTGCTTTTGATCGGCTATTTTCTTACCCGAAAATTTTCAACGCCTCTTCACCGAGGTTCTAATTGAGTTGTCTGAATACGATCTTCACGCAGTAGATTTTCTCATACAAGGAGGGCGTTGCAGCATCGCATCGGATCGAAAATTGTCTTTTCTTGAATAATTTTGAAGTGGGAGGGGTCGAATCGAGCGTAACCCAAAATTACTAAGACAATGAAAAAATTAATACTTACCATTGCAATCAGCGCTTTTGCTTTTATCGGAACCGCTGTCGAATCCGAAGCTCGCCCATATCGTGGTGGGCATGGCCATGAGGTCACATCCAGCCACACCTACGTGAGCGGCCATCGCAACGGACGCCCGATTTATACCAAAAAGATCTTCGTAGGTTATGACCGTTTCGACCGTCCTGTTTACAAATATAAGACAGTAGCGGGCCCAAGGCGCGGACATCATCACAATCATCACTATCATGCCCCACGGCACCGTGTTCACCGCGGAATTACAATCCACTTCGGTCGCTAATGATCGAAAATCGACAATTTGAACCATCACTACTCCCGGGGGGAAACCTCCGGGAGTTTTTGTTTTTATCGGCTGCTAGCGACCCTCCAAACAGAGCAAACGAGAAGTTTATCTTGGCAAGCTGACCACCGAATCTAGATTGAAATCTCTTGGATTTTGGAATATTGGAAATCAAAGAATCGATCATCCCATCCAAATACAAGAAAAGCTCTTCACCATAATTGAACCCATGTCTTCTCGCAACCCCTTTTTGTGCCTAATATTCGCCTCAGCTTGCTCCTCAAGCTTTGCCGCTGAAACCACGTTGTTTGGCAAAGGTGCGACATGGAAATATTTGGATAATGGCATTGACCAAGGCACCGCTTGGAGAGCATCGGCCTTTGCTGACGGCACCTGGGCATCGGGAGCGGCACCGCTCGGATTTTCTACGAACACCCCTGGAACGTATGGATCAATCTCCTTCGGAACCACCGTAAGTTTCGGCAGTAACCCAGGTGCTAGACATCCCACCACTTATTTTAGGAAGAGCTTCAACGTGACGAATGTTGCTAGCGTGACCAGCCTGAGTCTCAATATCCTGCGCGATGATGGACTCGTGGTTTACATCAATGGCGTTGAGGCCGGACGGCGTGGTATGCCTGCCGGACCAATTACGTTTTCAACATTTGCAACAGATACGGTTTTAATCAATTCCAGCTATGAATCGCTGGTTCTGAGTAAAGCCTCACTAGTGGAAGGTGCGAATGTTATCGCAGTGGAATTACACCAAATTAATTCCACCAGTTCAGATCTGATGATTGACGCTGAATTGATCTCTTCAGACCTCGCACCTAGCCGCATTGCCTCTGGTCCGTGGGTGGGTGGGGTGACTCCCGATTCTGCGACAGTCACAGCCCGGCTTGATTCAGCAGGGCTTTCCGCCCGTCTGGTGGCGAGCACTTCGCCAACCCTTTCAAATCCCATCTACTCAAACTCCGCAACCAGTGCTGCCCTCACAGGTGAAACATTGCGCCTCTCTCTCACCGGCCTTTTACCAAACACCGTTTACCACTACGCGCTCGAAGTAGGCGGAGTAGTGGATACAACAGCAGTCCGACGTGGCAGTTTTCAAACCTTCCCTTCTGGAGCAAGCAATGTGCGAATTGGCTTCGGTGCGTGTGCTCAGACCGACGTCGCTCGCCTCTCTTTCGATGCTCTGCTGGCAGCCTCGCCTCGTCTTTTTATCAACATGGGCGATTTCCATTACAGGGATACAAATTCGACCAACCCTGCCAACTACCGCGCCAATTACGCGGAAGTGTTCAACAACACCTCACAAGCCGCGCTTTATCGGAATGTCCCCACCGCTTACACTTGGGATGATCACGATTACTGTGGCAATGACAGCGACCGTAATTCAGTCGGACGAAGCACGGTGCGGCAGGTGTATCGCGAGTGGGTGCCGCATTATCCGCTCGTCCCTGGCCAAGGCACCATCAATCAAACTTTTAGATTAGGACGGATACGGCTCATCATGACTGACCTTCGCAGTGAGGCCGATCCTCAGGCGCAGGTTGACAACGCGGCGAAGACCAAAATGGGTATTGTCCAGAAAGCTTGGTTTAAGCAGCAACTTCTCGCCGCACGTGATGAGGAAGCCCCACTGATCTTATGGGTGTGCAGTGCTCCATGGATTGGAATCCCGAGCTTGGGCACCGACACATGGCAGAACAACACCACCGAGCGCAGGGAAATTGCCGATTTCATTAAGGCAAATTCTATCAAAAATGTGACCCTGCTCTCCGGCGACATGCACGCTCTCGCTTTCGATGATGGCACCAATAGCGATTATGCTACAGGTGGCGGCGCTCCGCTTAAAGTCTTCCATGCCGCCGCGCTCGGACGGAACAGCTCAAGTATCAAAGGTGGGCCTTACTCAAGTGGTGCGCCAGTTCAAAACCCCGACAATGGAATTCTTGGACAATATGGCATATTGGACATCACGGATGCCGGCGGATCCTCACCGATCGGGGTTACCTTCACCGGCTGGCGTGTTCCTGAGCTGACTCCGCGCCTCACTTACACATTCAACACCGTCGCTGTCCAACCGCGCATTCCTCTACTACCCACGGCAACGGCTGGAGCGGATGGAATCACCGTCACTTGGCAGGATGACTCGACGGTCGAGACTGGCTTCCGCATCGAACAAAGCGCAGATGGCAGCTCTGGTTGGACAAGTCTGACAACCACAGCGGCTGGTGCCACGAATTACGTCGATACGACAGCTCCTCCCGGGCAAATTCGCTATTATCGGGTCATCACACTCAGCGGGATACTCGAGAGTGCTCCATCTGCTATCGTCTCCGCCACCGCAGCGACCGCTTACATGAACTGGGCCTTCCTCAAACTAGCGGATGCGCGTGCCAATCCCGAAGCTGATCTAGACGGAGACAGCCTCTCAAACTTGCTCTAGTACGCACTAGCCACCGATTTCCGCGCCTGCAAGTGACAGGAACGGGGCTGACCACACCCACGCCATAGATCACAAAAGGCACGGAACTTGGATGAAGAATTAAATGCCTTGCAGATCCCTTCTCCTGCTTCACTCAATCTTTGCACTGTTGTCTAATCCCGATCTGTGAAATAGAATCTCATCATGCCGAGGGAACGCGATCCAGACGAACCGAAAATCTATTTTTTGCCAAACTTAATGACGGCGTGCAATCTGGCTTGCGGATTCTTCGCAGTGCTCATGATTTTCCGCGGCTTGGTGGAGGTGGGTAGCACGCGGCTGCCACCAAAAGAATATTACGAACTTGTTAAACAGTATTATGAATATGCCATTCTACTGATTTTCGGCTCATGCTTGTTCGACTTACTCGATGGCCGCCTTGCGAGACTCGGTGGCCAAGAATCTCCTTTCGGTCAGGAGTTCGATTCCCTCGCAGACATTATTTCCTTCGGCATGGCTCCCGCGATGCTACTTTCTAAAGCAGTGCTTTTCCCGCTGGGAAACGTCGGTTGGGCAATTGCGTTAGTCTATTTAATCTGTGGGGCGATGCGACTAGCCCGCTTCAATTGCCTCGCATCGATGCCGAAAAAACCAGGCTCTTCCAGCGATTTCCGCGGGCTTCCGATTCCCATGGCGGCAGGATTCATCGCATCAATCACCTTTTTACTCATTGATCTGCATGAAAACGATCATGAGCTAGGTGCTTGGAAATTCATCCTCGCTGGCGCCATGCTTGGCATTTCACTTCTGATGATTAGCGATGTGCGCTATCCGAGTTTTAAAAAGGTGGACTGGAGCACACGCGGCACCCTCGGAGCCATCGTGATTGCGGTTCTACTCCTGTTTGTGACGGTGCAGTTCCGGTATGTGATGCCCGTCGTTCTTTTCAGCGTTTACTTGTTATATGGGCTAGTGGTCAGACCTTGGATTTCTCAGAGACTACGGAAGGAAATTGAAGTGGAATTGGAAGAGGAACCGACTACTCTGGATGAAAAGAACTGATTGATGAGTGAGAATGCGAAACGGCCTCTGTGGATCAATATTCTGTTAATCGTACTTCCAGCGTGGTTGATCGTCTCCGGAATCGGTGCGCTTTGGTATTATTTTCATTTAGAAAAAAAGGAAACCCTAGTCGAACAACAACGGTTTTCACAATCTGTCTCGATTCCTTTGCTGAGCGATGACCTACGCAAAATCGTTGAAGTGATTGGTGAGAGGAATGGATCTTCTGAAAAGGCCGCGGCAAACCTATCTCGCACCAGTTCGATGATCGAGGGTCTATTGGGACCATCGAATACCGGCTATGCGATTCAACGCCATTCTGGCCCGGACTCATGGCCCTTGCTACAAGTCAGCATCCTTGGAAAAGATCCCAAAGCACCTGCCATCTGGGTGCTCACCTCCTACGATAGCCCACCCGGCTCACGTGGAACTGAGGCTAATGCCACCGGACTGGCTGCCACTCTCGCCACCGCCCAAACACTCGCGAATGACGCTCCCGCGGGCTCGATTCATTTTCTATTTCTACCCCATGCCAACGATCCCGATGGACCCATCTTGGAAACCGTGGGCACAGTACTAGAATTATACAGCGTATCCCCGCCTAAGACCACCCTACTTTACGTGGAGGCAATGGGTGCGGGTGAAGCGCTTTGGATGAGTTCTCGCGAGACTGCTGCCGCGCCGCTCAATTTCATCACTGGACTTGGAGAAATTCACGGAGCTGAGGATATTTGCGTGGGTGAGGATACCGACTTTACCAGCATCCTTGCCGAGTCTGGATTGCCCGCAGTCCGTGTTTCCACCCGCCGGACGATGATCCCTGCCGAAGATCCTGATCGCCTCCCCTTTGCCCCTACTGTGGCGGCTTCCACGGGACGTCTCATTGAATTGATCCGCCGCTGCGCTGCCGCACCAGCAAGTGAGCGGTAGTAACATTCCCTATTGCGAATTTCCGGATTCAGTTCAGATTCTTTCATCCGAGCCTGCCTCGTGATTCCCCAATTATCCATGCGATCCACCGATCTCGATCTCACCTTTATTTCCCACGCTCCCGGTTACTGGCCACCTGATTCCATGGAGCATTGGAGCGACCATCGGTGGCAACTCCGCAACCGCATCGATTCCCTCGCTGATCTCGATTCGCATCTGAATCTCACCGATGAAGAGCGGGCCGGTGTGCTCTTGGCTGGCACGAAGCTGGCCATGGCCATCACTCCGCATTTTTTCAACCTCATTGACCGCGATGATCCGGATTGCCCCATCCGCCGGCAAGTGATTCCTCGGATCGAAGAAGCGTGGAACGCTCCTGAAGAAGTGGCGGATCCCTGCGGTGAGGACTCCCACATGCCGGTGCCCGGGCTGGTGCACCGCTATCCAGACCGCGTGCTGTTCCTTGTCACGGATCGCTGTGCTTCATACTGCCGCTACTGTACCCGCTCGCGCGTGGTCTCCGGCGTGGGCGAGCAACACCTTGAAACTCAATGGGAGATGGCTTTCAAATATCTGGAAACCCACACTGAAGTCCGCGATGTACTGCTCTCGGGCGGCGATCCACTGATTTTTTCTGACGATAAATTGGATAAAATTCTCACCCGGCTGCGTGCGATTCCCCACATTCAGTTTATCCGCATCGGCTCGCGAATTCCAATCTTCCTACCGCAGCGGATCACTCCGGAGCTTTGTATCATGCTGAAAAAGCACCACCCGCTTTTCATGTCCGTGCATACAAATCACCCGCGGGAACTCACTTCTGAGGTCCGCGATGCGCTCGGCCGCCTTGCAGACGCCGGTATTCCACTGGGCAACCAAAGCGTGATGCTGCGCGGTATCAATGATAGTGTGGAAGTTCAGACAGCACTTGTGCAAAAATTGCTCATGTGCCGGGTGAAACCCTATTATCTCTACCAATGTGACCTGATTCATGGCTCCTCCCACCTTCGCACTGCGGTGGCTGAGGGTGTGGCGATTATTGAGGGGCTCCGTGGCCACACCACTGGCTACGCCATTCCGCAATTCGTGATCGATGGACCCGGCGGTGGCGGAAAAATTCCCATCAATCCTAACTATGTGGTCGATACATCATCGGGAAATATCACTTTGCGGAACTTCGAGGGAGAAATTTTTGAATATCCTGATCCTGTCCGCATTCCAGATTCTGAGTTGAGCCGATTGCACCAAAAAGCACTTAGCAAGTGCAGCTAGACTGGAAATTCATTTGAGAAAACTCAATCAACGTCTGCGTAAAAGCGGTGCGGTGATGCTCGCGGTTCTGTGAGAATCATTATTCGTCTTCAATCGAAAGCCGTTTCGGACGTGGTAGCTTAATATCCTCTTCGATGTCCCCAAGGTCGAGGCTGTCCAAGACATTGGTCCGGCGGCGCATGAAGCCCGGCTCCGAAGACGTTGCCGCGAAGCTGGGAATTTCGGTATGATAAGGATCATCTCCGATCAGGACGGGTTCCTTGGGGCGGATCGGAGTGGCATTGAGAGCAGGAAGATTCAGCAATGCATTCTCAGGCGTAAGCGCATCACTCACCGCACCGGAATGGATGGTGCAAAATGCGATCGCTTCCGTGCCTTTGCGGAAATATTCGTTCACGGCCGTGGAGCGGGTTTGAACGTTCCCGGTTGTGATATCTTCGGTGTGTTCCTGGCAAAACTGGGTGGCACGCTGACCGGAAATCGAGCAAACCGGCACCTCCACCACGCTCGATGGTGGCAACAATTTATCGCCACCGAATGATGGTGCCGCTGCATTCATCGCTGCCTGCCAGACTGGCATGGCGAGATCCCGACTGAAAGCTCCGGGATAGATAGAACCGCCATTGGCCATTAGAAATCCCGTCCAAACTCCGCAGGTGACACGCTTGTTGTAACCAAAGAACCAGCAATCGCCAAAATCGTGGGTGGAGCCCCCCTTCCCCGCTCCGTAGAATGGTTTTTCGACGAGGCCATCCAAGGCCCCCTTCGCACTTCCGCGGAATAACGAACCGGCCATCATGCTGTGAACTTGCCATGCAGTCGCATCATCGATGACTTGGACTCGCGAAACTGACTGGCGAGGGCGCCGGTAAACCACGCGACCGGTGACATCCTCGACATGATCGACGTAAAATAATGACTGCGGCCCCGCCCGGCCAAAGAGTGGAAATGTCGCCATCGCGCTCACCGCATTTTTCAAAGGAACTTCTTCGAAGCCCACGGCCAATCGCGGCAGAAGCTCAGCCTTCGCCAATGGCAGGCCGAAGGCGACGCTCGTTTCCACCACTTTCTGCAATCCCGTCTGGCTGGCAAAGCGGACAGTGGCGGCGATTTTCGATTGCTCGAGAGCCTCGCGAACTGGAATTTGCCCCTGATAGGTGGGTGAGGAAACTTCCATCCCCCATTCTCCGAGGATGCCCTCACGCCCGCCGATCATGACAGCGCGGTTGTCCATGGCCGTGTCTTCCACCAGCGATGCGGGAGTCTGGCCATTGCGGAGGCCCGCCGCATAGATGTAGGGGAAAAAGGCCGTGCCCAGTGGCCGCTTACCTTGCTCGATGAAATCGTAAGGCACTTGAGCGTAATCCCGCCCGCCGACGTGGGCTAGCACGTCGCCCGTTTCGTGATCGATCATCAAGACGGCACCTTGGAGATACTCGGCTTGTTTCCCAGAGCTTTTGCGATAGTCCTGATACTTCGGGTGGGCATAATCGGGACGGGACTCGGCGCGGGACAGCTCATTTTCCAAAGCCTTCTCAGCGGCATATTGGACGTCAGCAAGGATAGTGGTGTGAATTTTAAAACCTCCGGAAGCGAGCGCATCTTCACCCAGCGCATGGTTCACTGCATCTGCCACTCGCTCGTAAAGGTGGGTGGTGCCGCGTTGCAATGGCTTGGGATTGAGAACGAGTGGCTTGAGCTGAAGCTCGGCAGTCTCGATGTCACCGAGCATTCCCTCAGCATTCATCCGCCCCAGCACGTAGTTCCGCCCGCTGCGATTGGCTTCCGGATTATTCAAAGGCGAGCGGTTGTTTGGATTTTTAATCAAAGTGACCATTGAAGCACATTCTTGCGCGGTGAGGTCCATGGGCTCCTTGCCGAAGTAGCCGAGCGAAGCAGAACGGATGCCGTAGAAACCGCTGCCGAAGTAGATGCGATTCAGGTAAAATCCGAGAATCTGACGCTTGCGGTATTTTTCCTCAATCCGCTTCGCCAAGAATGCCTCTACAAGCTTGCGCTGGATGGTGCTTTCCTTGCGACGGACCGCTTCTTCTTTGAGGTTATAGGCATTCCGCGCGAGCTGCTGGGTAAGGGTACTTGCACCTTGGGAGCTGCCGCGGGCCGTGAAAATCAAGGCACGGACCACTCCAATGTAGTCCACTCCACCATGGGTCATGAAGCGGGAATCTTCTCCAGCGATGAGGGTGTTGATGAATAGTTCCGGAACATCGGTAATCGGGATGGAGCTGCGGTTTTGCACAAATATGCGACCAATCTCCTTACCAGTGCGGTCCAAAATAATACTCGGAATTTCCAGATCATTGATCCGTTCCAAATCATACTTCGCGGCCCGTTCGCGGAATTCCGAGCTGTAAATCCGGAAGCCCAAGTAGCTGATCCCCATCCCCAACAAGCCAAGCAGAAATAGCCCCAGCCAAAAGCCTTTGCGCTTGAAGAAGATGGACTTACCACCTTTCCTGCTTCCTGTTTTGAGCGAATTAGCCATGCCAGATTTTGAATCATCCCCGCCGTTGACTGCGGGAGAGCGGGAAGAGAACTATCGCAAAGAAATGCTTCCGGCAACCCCTTCGTTGCACAGGATTCTAGCAGATAGAATCCGCCAGCAAGGCCCGTTGGATTTTGCGGATTTCATGGCCACCGCACTCTACCATCCGGACCTGGGCTACTACGCGGGCAAGGCGCAACAAGTGGGGCGAGCTGGCGATTTTTTCACCAGTGTGAGCGTGGGCCCCCTCTTTGGGAATTTTCTAGCGCGGCGGTTTCTCCGCGAATGGAGGGAACTTGGAGAACCGCAGCGCTGGCGAATTCTCGAATGCGGAGCGCACGATGGCAGCCTCGCAGCGGATATTCTAACAGCTCTCCAGCAATTGGATCAGCAGGCTTTTGATCGCTTGGAATATGTGATTAGCGAGCCGCTACCCAGATTACAAGAGCTCCAAGCGCAGCGGTTAAGCGACTTCTGCGACCACGTGGTGCTGGGATCCAAGCTGGAAGCGCTCGCGGCGGATCCTCTTCCGGGAGTCGTCTTTGGCAATGAATTACTGGATGCACTGCCATTTCATTTGGTGGAATGGCGGGCAGGAAAATGGCAATCCTGCATGGTGGTGAATGGTGCGAAGGGAGATTTTTCCTGGCAATTGCAGGAAATCACGGCTGATTCCGAATTGGCGGGTGCACTTGCAAAACTGGATGGGGATTTCCCGGAAGGTTACAGAACGGAGGTGCGGACTGGGTTTCGAGATTTTCTAGAACCACTCACCCGCTGTATTTCCTCAGGGCTTTTGCTGTGGCTGGATTACGGATTCGCCCGGCCTGAGTATTATCTGCCAGAACGCCATCAAGGCACGTTGCGAACATTTTCAAAACATCATGCAGGGGAAAATCCACTCGTCACGCCGGGAGACATCGACATCACCGCGCATGTGGATTTCACCGCAGTGGCTGAAGCGGGGCTAGAACTTGGCTGTATTCCGCGTGCCTTTCGCAATCAGGGTGGATGGCTCACCGATTGCGGACGCGAGTGGCTGCTCGCGCAAGAAGGGCTGCCGGACGCGCAACTTCTGCGCCAATTCCAGACTCTCACCCACCCTTCTCACCTCGGCGGGAGCTTCCACGTGCTAGAAATTGGGTGGAATTTAGCTGTAAAAATGCCCCTTCCTGAAATTGATTCGCATCGGCTCGCATTGTTCGCTTGCGGTCGGCGGGATTCTCACCAATAGTCGCCCCGCATGCCGGGATGGCGGAATTGGTAGACGCGCTTGATTTAGGATCAAGTGGATTCATCTGTGCAGGTTCGAGTCCTGTTCCCGGTACTTTTTCACAATCAATCATAATGAACGAACTCAAAATCAAACTGATGGCGCTGGGCCTGAGTGAGGACATGACCAACAAGACGATCGTCACGGTCGCCGATTTTGTGAAAACGAAGATCCCATCCACTTACCATTCGATGATCGATGATGTGATGGCGGGTAAATCGCCAGAAATGGGCGGGATTCTTGGCAGCTTAGGGAGCCTTTTCGGGAAGAAGTAATTCTGTCGAATTATTAGGAATTGAAAAACCCCCGCTTGGAATTTCCAAGCGGGGGTTTTATTTTAATCAATTTAGAAACGAAGCGGATTAGGCTTTTTCAGATTTTTCTTTGTCATCGAAGCCGTAGCGGGCTTCAAGATCTTCCGGCACATCGGCAACTTGCTCGACGATGGTTTCGATCTTCGGCTCGGCCTCGGCGGTGACGGTTTCTTCTTCGGTGACAACTGGGGCTGATTCTACAGCAACTGCTGTTGGTTCTGCGCTGACAGGCTGATTTTCCGAAATCACCGGCTCCACGACGGCAGGCACCGGGCGATTTGCAGATGCCACCACGATCGGCCGCGGCTCGCGTTCTGGGCGCTCTTCAGCTTCCTCGCGCTCGTCATTACCCTTGGCCTTCGCTCCGGAGACGGTCAATTTCCGCCCCATGAAGAATTGGTCGTTGAGGACTTCTACCGAACGCATGGCATCGTCCATATTGAGCATTTCCAAGAACCCGTAGCCTTTGGAGCGGTGGGTGCTGCGATTGTAAACAATCTCCACATTGCGGACTCCGCCCACGCCTTTGAAGAGTTCCTTGAGATCTTCTTCGGTCACATCGTAGGAGAGATTCCCAACGTAAACGCGGGGTGACTCCACGCTGTCGCGGTTGCCACCACGAGTGCGTTCGCGAGGTTGCCGCTCACCACGTTCCGGGCGTTCTCCACGCTCTGGGCGCGGCTGACGTTCGGGGCGGGCTTGCCTTTCCTTAACAGCGCCATCGTTGGACCGAGCAACGCGGGTATTGGACTTGGGCGCGCGGGCTTCGGAACTCGCTTGGGCTGGCTGAGGCGTCCGTTCAGGGCGGGCTGGCTCCTTGTAGAGGCCGATCGCTTTGAGGATTTTCTGCCAGAAGCTCAACTTCGGAGCCGAATAGACACGGGCGGGACGCGGAGCTTGAGGGCGGAATTCCTCACTGCGATTGCCACCGCCTTGACGGCGGTTCTGCGAGTGGCCACCCCGATCTCCACCTGAGCGGCGCTCGCCACCTTGGTGATTCTCGGAGTTGTTATTGCTATGATTGTTACGGTTTTTGCCTCCGCGCGAGCGGCGGCGTTTATTATCTCCCGGATTGCGGGAATCTTGTGTTACGTTTGACATTTTGTCAGTGGGGTCATGGTTTCAGGCGGCCCGGCGCGGCGGATTCAGATGAATCCGGCAATGCTGGATGGACCTCGTGCTGACCGATAGCGCCACGACATCCCGACTTATTGGTGCCGGGGTGAAGCTCCGCAGCGCCTGCGAAAGGGGCCTTCACCAGTAGTCGTAACGCACCGACTTGCGCCGCCGCCCGTGAGACAAGAAATCCCGGGTTTCCAGCCTGCGGGCCGATCTCGACGCTCTCAGAACAGCGTCAAATCAATCAGCAATCGGCCAAATGCGGGCAATGGAGGTAGGAATTACCTGCTCGGCGGAAAAACTACGGATATTTAAAGGTTTGGCAAGACGTGATCTGATCCAAGTGGATTTTTTGGAGCAATCGAGCTGGGTTCGCTCTTTAAAGCACCACCAAGTTCCGCTAAAATCGAAACTGATATTTCTATTTTTTACTCCAGCCGCCGCCTAGAGCTTTGGCAAGGGCAGCGAGACTGATGCGCTGTTGGGCTTCTTGCTGGCGGAGTGCAAGGCGGGTTTGGAGGACTGTGCGATCCGCATCCACGACTTCTAAATAGCTGCTGAGGCCTTTGTCATAGCGTTCTTGGGAGATGTTCTTGGTATCGTCCGCGCTGGTGAGGGCGCGCTCGAGGGCGGCGCGGGATTTGGCGAGCCCCTTGAGATCGACTAACGCATCTTCCACTTCCTGAAGGGCGACGAGGAGGGTCTGGCGGTAGCGGGCGAGCGCTTCGTCATAACGGCTGCGGGCGGCTTGGTAGTTGGCGCGATTTGTCCCCCCATCGAGGATTGGCGCGGCGAGGTTGGCACCGAGCGAGAGGATGCGGTTTTCCCAACTTAGGAAATCCTTGGCATCGAGGGATTCAAGACCGGCGGAGGTGATGAGGTTAAAATTCGGGTAAAATGCAGCTTCTGCCACGCCGATGCGGGCATTGGCAGCGCGAAGTTCTTGCTCGGCGGCCCGGACATCCGGGCGACGACCCAACACTTGCGCAGGTAGTCCGGCGCGAATGGTTGGCAGGGTTTTATTGAAGGATCTTTTAGAAACAGAGAACGCGGATGGGCGGGTGCCGCAAAGGACCGCAAGAGCATGCTCTGCGGAGCCGCGCTGGCGTTGGACGGCGGCGAGATCGCTAGTGGCGAGCTCCATCTCAGTGCGGGCGCGGGTAGTGGCTAGGCCATCGGTGAGCCCGGCATCGGCGCGGGATTTCTGGATGGAGAGCGCGTCATTGCGGCTGGTTAAAGTATCGTTGAGCACCATTTCCTGAGCATCGAGGCCTCGCAGGGTGAAATATTGCCGGGCCACCTCGGTAGCGATGCCGAGGCGCTGTGAGTCCAGCAGGGCTTCGCTGGCGGCGGCTTGGGCAGATGAGGCTTCGATGAGGCGCTTGTTGCGACCCCACAGGTCTGGATCGTAGGCAAGATCGAAGGAGCCCCGGTAGCGCTGATTTTCCTGCTGGATGGCAATCCCGGCTGGAAGATTGCCGCCGTTAGCGCCAAGTGAGCTACGCGAAATTCCGGCTGAGCCTGCAAGATCGAGCGTGGGAAAGAGCCGGGCGCGATCCACGCCGACGAGGGCGCGGGCGGTATCAACACGGGCTTTGGCAGCTGCGAGATCGTTGTTTGAGGCGAAGGCGCGATTGACGAGGGTATTGAGTTCTGAATCGTTGAAAAGTCGCCACCATTGATCGGGCAGCGAGGCCGCGGAAGTAGCTTTGCCTTCTTTCCAACCGGAGCCACCGGTAGCGCCAGGAACTTGGAAATCCGGGCCGAGCTTGCACGAAGCGAGCAGCATGACGGTGGCTAGGAGATGAAGCTGGAATTTCATGACAGAATCAAAAAGCGGTGCATCAGGTGGAATTTTTAACTTAGTTCGAAGTTTGAGGAGCCTCGATGAAGACGTCAACCTGCTGGCCAACATAGAGCGGTGGATTTTCCGGACGTTTCAAGGAGTAAATGACTTGCAGGACGCGGGTGTCCACGCGCTCGGTGGTGGCTCCTGTGAGAGAAACTTTAGGGATCACGTAAGGTTCCACGCGGATGAATTCGAGTGGAAACGTGACCCGCGGATCGCCCTTGAGGTAGGCGATGGCCTTTTGACCGTCGCGGATGCGGGTGGCGTTCTGCTCATCAATGTCGGCGCGGACTTGAAGTGTATTGGTCTGGCCGATGATCATGGCGGGGACCCGTGGTGCGGTGGCTGCAAATTCGCCCGCGCGGATGTTGAGCTGGATGATGTCACCATCACGAGGGGCGCGCACGGTGAGGCGGTCGATCAGAAGTGAAAGTCGCTGGAGCGATAATTCGGAGGACGCGAGTTGGGCCTTGGCGGCGGTGACCTGCGCTTGAGCAACAGCGACGTCTTGCGTGCGATTTTCCAAATCATCTTCCGAAACCGCGCGGCGATCAGTGACAGCGCTCAATCGTCCGAGCTGGGATTCGATTTTAGCCAGCTGGGCTTGGCTGACAGCCAGCTGGGCTTGAGCAATCTCCTGTTGAGCTTGGATGGTGAGTTTTTCTGCGAGAAGGTCCCGATCGTCTAGTTTAAACAAAGGCGCACCTGTCTTCACCACGTCGTTTACTTTCACAAAAACCTCGGTGACGAGGCCGGCTACTGGCACTCCGATGGCGACATTTTCACTGAGCGCCTCGAGGATGCCGGTGGCCGCAACGGCATCTGCAAAAGGCTTATGAGGCGGCGGCACTGGCGGCTCACCCGGCGGCGGCATGGCGCGCTCGGCCTGGACATTGGAAACATTGACGATGGCGACCACGCCCAGAATCGCAGCGAGGATGGAGCCATAACGGAGGACTATTGAAAAAATATTCATAGGGAAAAACGATCAGATCGCATGCTCATGCTGGAACTGCGCCTTGGTTCCGGGCGCTTGCTCGTTGACTTGGAGAATCTCGCCATCGTCCATCTGGGCGATGCGATCTGCGTAAGTATAAATGCGATTATCATGAGTGACAATGATCACTGCCCGATTCTCAGAGCGGGCGACTTGCCGGAAGAGATCCATCACAACTTCGCCATTTTGTGCATCGAGCGCGGCGGTAGGTTCATCACAGATGACGAGCGGCGGTTCATGCACCAGCGCCCGGGCGATGGCGACGCGTTGCTGCTGGCCACCGGATAATTTATTCGGCCTATCCTTCCAACGCGGACCGAGACCCACCTTCTCTAAAATTTCCCTAGAGCGAGCCAGAGCCTTGCTGCTTGAGAGACCTTGAATGAGAAGTGGCACGCCGACGTTTTCCGCGATTGAGATGGTAGGTATCAGGTTAAACTGTTGGAAAATAAAGCCTATGTGCTTCGCCCGGAATCGAGTGAGCGCACCACCTGACATTTTTCCCAACGGATTCCCGAAAACTTCGATTTCGCCGCTTTCCACCCGCATCGTGCCGGCGATGGCGCTGAGCAATGTGGTTTTACCACAGCCAGACGGACCCACTAGCATGAGGATCTCGCCAGTGTAGGCTTGTAGGCTCACTTGCTTGAGAACGTGGATTTTATCCTGCCCATCGCCGAAACTTTTTTCAACGCGGCGGACATCGACGACGATGTGAGAAGATGGAGATGGATCAGGCACGGAAGACCATTGCGGGTTCGTAAAGACTGAGGCGGATGATACCCATCAGCGCGGCAAGAAGGCAGATCACTTGGATGGCGCAAAATGCACCTACCGGGACTTGCCATGGCATCACGAAGGGTGGTTGGCCACTTTCCAAAGCAGCCAGCGCAAAGCCGGAAGTGGCGAGCAGGCCCAGCCCGAAGCCGATCAGACCTACGGTAAATGACTGCACCATGAGCATCATACTCAGCCGGAAATTCGACATTCCCATGGCCTTGAGCGCACCGAGGTGTTTGAGATTATCCAACACGAATGCATAGAACGTCTGGCAGGCGATCGCCATGCCGACGATGAAGCCGATGACCACCGTGGTGCCGAATGATATGGGGATGCCGGTGTTCTTCACATACCACCAGATTGTGGAAGTATTGAAATCCTGCTTATTTTCGCCAAAGCCTACATTTACATAAGCTCGAAGTCCGGTTTGCTTCTCGATGGACACTGCCGCCTCACCCGCCGTCATGCCAGCGATGGGTGCCGCTATCACTGCGGACAGCATCTTACGTGAGGGCGGAGCGTATTGAAGAGCACGCTGATAGGTGGTCCAAATATACGGACCGCCAGTGAAGGAGCGCATTGCCTTACAAATTCCCACCACCCGCGCCTCCATGTCGTTGATTTCGAAAACTCCGCCCAAGCCGATGGGATTCTTCGGGTCGATCGAGAGTCTTTGCACGGCTAGTTCGTCGATGATCACCGTATTTGGGAGCCGCAAATCCTCCAAATTCCCTTCCACCATTCGGGCCGGTGCTCCTGCGAGCGATGCGGCATCGATGCCGATCAATTGCACGGTTTTAAAAGCGCCATTCTCCAACCGCACCCGCTGAATACCTGAATACAACGGCATTGCCCAACGCACTGCGGACACCGAGCGCACTCGGGCAACGTCCGTATCCCGCATCGGATTGGTCTCGTTTACCTGCTCCACCCGCTCCTCCACCACGTAGATCGGGGCACCGACATTCTTCAAAGTGGCTGTCGTCCAAGTGATCAACCCACAAAAGACCGATGCCTGCTGGACAATCAGAAAAGTGGCAAAAAACAACCCCACCACCAGCATCAGATACTTTGCCGTATCGCCAAAGAGCATTTTAAGAGCAAGACCGAACATGAAATGGAGGAATATCCTGCGGCTCTCCCGCTACTTCCCGGATCATAGCTGGCATGGCTGAGGATGCAACCCGCTAAATTGCAATGGTCAAAAATTCTCAACGGGTGCCACTTTTGTCTCATCAGCACCTTGGAGAAACGCACTAAAGCGAAGAGATCAATCCACCCCACCCTGCCTGTGATTTTCACTGGTAATATACTTTTAAGTCTATGTCATCATTTCAATTTCCAGCCGCTGATATGATTGTTTAATAGCGACCACCAGCTACCAAAATTCCCGAAGTAGGGTTTCACCCCATACCTTCAAACAGACTCATAAATTACTCTACGAACTCAACTTCAAACCAATAGAAGCAATACTTATGAATACTACAAAGACTTTAAATGATTTAATCCAAATTTGTAAAGATGGACAAGACGGCTTCCGTGATGCGGGTGAAAATGTAAAGCATCCCGATCTCAAATCCTTATTCGCCAGCTACTCTCTGCAACGTTCAAAGTTTGCAGGCGAACTGCAACAACTCGTCACACAACTGGGCGAAGAGCCTGAAAAGTCTAGCAGCATCGCTAGCGCCATCCATCGTGGCTGGATCGATTTGAAGGCCGCCTTCACCAAAGGCAGCGATCATGCCATTCTGGCCGAATGTGAGCGCGGTGAAGACCACGCTCTCGCAGCCTATCGCGATGCGCTGAAGGAAGAGCTGCCAGCAAACGTCCGGTCAGTTGTCACCGAGCAAAGTGTGGTTGTAAAAGCAACACACGATGATATTCGCAATCGCCGTGACGCTTGCGCAGAATAAATCATCTACAGAATCATCACAGCGCCCGCATCGTTGAAAAACAATGCGGGCGTTTTTTATATCTTCCATATTGCTACTTTGCACTTGGCTTTAGTGGCAAAGCAATCACTTGTAACGCCGTAGCATTGCAAGTGATCTGAAATGCCGATTTCCAATTGTAGAGACTATGACACTCACCTACTTCAACTCGGGTAACGCTCGGACAATTTCATGAATGACTTCACCATCATCGCGATCACTATATTTGCCACTGCGGTGGCGATGATCATCGGTAATAATTTCATTTCCGGAGAAAAGAAGATGAAACAAAAGGTCGCGCGGCTTTATGACATCGAAGATCCGCTATTTGAACGCACGATGAGCCAACTACTTGGCCCGCCATTCGTAGATGGTAACGCGGTAACACCTTTAGAAAACGGCGCGGAGATTTTCCCACCAATGCTGGCCGCCATCGCCAATGCGAAACGCAGCGTCACTTTTGAGACGTTTATTTTCAAATCAGGGCGTGTGGCAGATACGTTTGCTGATGCTTTTGCTGCGTGTGCCGTTCGCGGAGTGAAAGTGCATGTACTGCTTGATGGTGTCGGCTGCAATTGTGTGAACGGCAGCGAGATCAAGCTCATGCGGGATGCTGGAATACAGGTGGAAATTTACCATCAATCGAAGTTTCTTCGGTTCAATCATCGCACCCATCGCAAGTTACTCGTGATCGATGGGATTTTAGCTTTCACTGGTGGCGTCGGCATTGCTGACGAATGGGAAGGCAATGCGCAATCGCCGGATCATTGGCGCGATACCCATTACCGAGTTGAGGGCCCGGTGGTCGCACAGCTTCAAGCAGCATTTCTCGGGAACTGGATGAAAGTGAGTGGCGGAGTGCTGCTGGGGGAAGACTATTTTCCTCCTTTAGTTGAGGTCGGGGCGCTGCGTTGCCAAATGTTCAAAAGCTCGCCAATGGAAGGCAGTGAAAGCGCACGTTTGATGTATTTACTCTCCATCACTGGCGCCGGCCATAGTATCAAAGTAGGGAACGCTTATTTTTTGCCAGATGATCTCATCTCGTCGGCGTTGATTGCAGCAGTGGATCGCGGTGTGACTGTAGAAATTTTACTTCCGGGGCCACATTTAGATTCCAAGCTTGTGCGTGCGGCGTCACGTCACCGCCGGGGACACCTGCTCAAGCACGGCGTGAAAATTTTTGTATATGAACCCACGATGTATCATTGCAAGCTGATGATCATCGATGGGCTCTTAATCTCAGTAGGCTCTGCTAATTTTGACAACCGCTCGTTCCGCCTTAATGATGAGGCAAATTTAAACATCATCGATGCGGAATTTGTAGCGGCAGAAACACAAACTTTTGAAGCAGACAAAGCGAATGCCCGTGAATTAACCTACGATGATTGGCTAGCCAGGCCATTACGGCAAAAGATTACAGATGCCATCATCTCATTGCTGCGCTCACAGCTATGAACATCGTAGGAAAATTCAGTGACATCTAAATTCAGTTCACTGCATCTTCGACAGCGTCTTTAACATTTTCTCCGGCATCACGGATGCCTTCATTAGGACGTGCATCAAGGCCGTCTTTTATTTTGTCTTCAATTTTCTCGCCAGTCGTTTTCTCTTGGCAAGCCGTAGAACTCACGATCACAAAAGTACATGCAAGAATCTGGAAGCAATGAGTCATAGTCATATTTTTATTTATTTGGGTTGTGGAGACGATCGTATTTTTAGTCTAGCAGTGTAGATTGTATTCCTTAAACCGATAGATCCAATGGGGTAATTCCCTACTGCCGATGGATTCTGTCTGGAGGCTCGTTTGAGAATGCAGAGTATGTCATTGAGACAGGTAGCTTCAAGGAATTTTTCGCAAAAGCCGGTAGAAATCAATCAATTGAATTTCTCTAAAACTGTTCTCTTGAACATTTTTCAGCGGAAGCTATCTTCCGGCCGTGACGATGAGTGCGGTGGCAATTTTAAGACAGCAATTACGGGAGAAATTCCCGCAGGCACATGGCTTGCGGGCGGAGATCTCGGAAAATCCCGAAGGTAGCGTCGCCTTCACGCCGGAGGCATTTCCGCTAGGGGCGATATCAGAAGTGGTGGCAGCAGGGCCGGTTTCCGGGCTGGGGCTGTGGGTGGCGGGATTATTGGGGGAACCGGAACGGAGCAATCCGCACCCGGAATTCGTCTGGATTGATGGCGCGGATGGATTCGATCCGGGTTCTTTTTCTGCATTGGCATGCTCACGGCTGCTATGGGTGCGCTGCCGGGCGGTGGCGGAGATGCTTAAGGCGGCAGACCTGCTCGCGCGGGATGGCAATGTGCCGTTTTTGCTCTTGGACAGCACCCGCCTACCGCGCAAAGACTTGCTAGCCTTCCCAGCCGCTGGCTGGTGGCGGCTGAAACAAACAGTGGAACATAACGGCGGGCGGCTGGTGGTGATGACAGCCTTTCCGCTGGTGCCTTGTGCCAAACAACGGTGGCTGCTCTCTGCGGATTTATCGTTGAAGGATTTCGATAAAACCCGCGAGGAACTCAGAGAACAACTGAACATGGTACCGGAAAAATTCCATCGGGCGAATTGAATATGTTTGCCGCACTTTATATCCGGGATTTTTCGGCAATGGCCGTTTTGCGAGGTCGGCAAGATCTGGCAGGGCTGCCTTATGCCATCTTGGCGACAGCACAAGTGGATGCAGCCAAGGAAAAATTGCCACTCGCGGCGGTCAATCAAACCGCACGGCTACGGGGGCTGGCGGCAGGTTGGCCGCTCAATCGGGCACTCGTCCGCTGCCCGGAATTGCAGCTGCTGCCGCGCGATCCACAAGCGGAAGCGGCCCTGCTGGCCGAATGCATCGAGCTGGCAGAATCGCTCACGCCAGACCTTGAGATCACAGCGGCGGATGGGCTGATCCTGGATTTTTCCTGCCCCAGTGCACATGCCCGCGCGACCTTGGATTCGCTGGATTTTCCTGAAGTGGAGCTATGGCATGCAAGAGCCGCCACGCCGGATCTCGCATTCTTGGCCGCCCGCCACCAAAGCACGCAAGGACGTTGGATCGAGCCGGCCGACCTTGCTGCGGTGCCTCTGGATTTCCTGCATGCCATCAGCCATCATTCCAATTCCATCCGATTACTGGAAACTTGGGGAATGAAAACTTTGGGCGATTTCATGGCCCTGCCACGGCAAGCACTCACAGAGCGGCTGGGACTGGAAGTGGGGCATTGGCACGATCTGCTGCATGGAAAAACGTGCCGCTTGCTACGACTTCACCGGCCACCAGAATGCCTCACGCAGCGGGCGATGTTTGAAGATCACATCGTGGCACTGGAGCCGTTGATTTTCGCCTTGAAGCGTCTGCTGCACACGCTCAGCGGGCGGCTGGCGGCACGGCATTTGGCGGCTAGCACCATCGATCTGCGGATTTTATTGGAAACCGGTGAGGAAATGCCGCGCCGGATCCATTTGCCCGAACCCCAAAGCACCGTGGAGGGAATGCTAGGGCCATTGCAGACATGGCTGGATTCGCTCAAACTCCGCGCGGCAGTGAGCGGGCTGGAACTGGATGCGGAGACGTCATTTGCAGTGGCGGCGCAGCGCGAGTGGTTCTGCCGCCAACTGCCGCAGCCGGAGCGGTGGTCAGAAACTTTAGCCAAGCTGGAGGCATTACTAGGCCCGGGACGGGTGGGTATTCCAGTGCCATCGCAGACGCATGCGCCAGATGCCTTCAAGCTCTGGCCTGCGGCAGGCCCGGCGATGGCGCAAGCAATCACAGGGCCGCTGCCAATGTGCACACTCCCATTGCAGCGTTTCAGACCATCATTGGAAATCGCGGTGGCTCATGAAATGCGCGCTGGCCATCCGCTGCCGCTGGCATTGCTCACCGGGCCGCACCCCGGGCAGGTCATGGAAGCGCGAGGCCCCTACCCTGCTTCCGGCGCATGGTGGGAACCCACACAAGCGTGGCAACGGCTGGAGTGGGATGTGCAAATTGCCACCCGCCACTTGCTCAGGCTGGTATTAGAAAAACCGAACTGCTGGAAACTCGATGGGATCTATCAATGAAAACGCACTGAATTTCAAATAAAAATGATCCATGAATTACACGCCCGCTCGGCTTTCTCCTTTCTCGAAGGGGCAAGCCAACCGGAAGCAATGGTGCAACAGGCGGCCCAGCTTGGTTACTCCGCCATCGCCATCACCGATCAGATGGGTTTCTACGGCTCTGCCCGCGCCCACCATGCGGCGAAGGAATGCGGCATCCGTGCGTTGGTGGGAAGTATGTTAAAATTTGCGGATGGTACCAGTTTTCCCGTGTTATGCGCCACCCGTGATGGCTACCGCCAAATGAGCAGGCAGCTCACCGAGCACCATCTCACCCACCGCGCCGGGATGGATTTCCTGGCGCGGTCTGGCGACCTCATTGCGCTCACAGGAGACCGCGACGGGCCGGTGTGCCAGCCACTTTTACGCGGTGATTCGAAAGCAGCACTGCGGGCGGCGGAACAATTGTTAGCAAGCTTCGGCCCGGGCAATGTTTATCTCGAGCTCACCCGCCACGGGCTGCGGGATGATGGGCGGCTCAACCGCCAACTCATCGATCTGGCAGCTCACTTGCGGCTACCTCTGCTAGCGAGCAATGCCCCGTTATTCGCCACTCGCGGAGATCGGCGGCTGGGTGATGCATTTACCAGTCTGCGCCATCACCTACCGCTCGATGAAGCCGCTCATTTGCTCGCCTCAAATGGAGAACGGCATCTCAAATCCCCGCAGGCAATGGCCGCACTTTTCCACGATGTGCCTGAAGCAATTTCCAACACTTCAAGCTTGGCCGAACGGCTGGAGTTCACTTTGGAAAATTTGAATTATCGTTTCCCGGATTATGCCGATGGCCATGGCAATCCGCTTTCCCAGCCGGAGCAAGCCACCCTGCTGCGGCGGCAGACCTATGCCGGAGCAGCCCGCCGTTATCCGAATCTCACACCCGCGGTGCGGCTGCAGCTTGAGCATGAGCTGGCGATGATTCAGCGGCTGGGATTTCCCGGGTATTTTCTGATCGTGCATGACCTCATCGAGTTCGCACGCGGGCGTGGCATCCTCTGCCAAGGGCGCGGCTCGGCGGCGAACTCCGCGGTTTGTTATGCTTTGGGAATCACGGCGGTGGATCCGGTGGGCAGTGGCTTGTTGTTCGAGCGCTTCTTGAGCGACAACCGGAAGAGCTGGCCAGACATCGATATCGATTTCCCCTCCGGCGAGCGGCGCGAAGAGGTGATCCAATATGTCTTCCGCAAATACGGCACCCGCAATGCGGCGATGACGGCCAACGTGATCACTTATCGGCCAAAATCCGCCTTCCGCGAGATGAGCAAAGTGCTAGGATTCCCACCTTCCGTGGCAGATCGTTTTTCTAACAGCCCTTCGCATTTTCAAGGTGAGGGAAAAAGCAAAGATCCGCGAAGTTTCCGGGAAAAAATCGCACATCTTTTACCTCTATCCCATCCACGGCTGGCAGCGCTGGAGCATTTGTATAATGCGGTGCTGGGCATGCCGCGCCATCTTGGCCAGCACTCGGGCGGCATGATCATTTGCAATCATGGGCTGGACTCCGTGGTGCCGCTGCAGCCCGCCACCATGGACGGACGCAATGTGGTGCAGTGGGACAAGGACGATTGCGAAGATATGGGGATTGTGAAGATCGATCTACTCGGGCTCGGCATGCTCGCCGCGATGGAGCATGCCATCGAAATTTGCGCCCTGCGTGGCCATCCGGTGGATCTCGCCACGATCCCGAAGGACGATCCCGCCGTCTTCGAGATGCTGTGCCGCGCGGATACCATCGGCACCTTCCAAGTCGAGAGTCGGGCGCAAATGGCGACACTTCCTATTTTACGGCCGCAGACATTCTACGATGTTGCCATCCAAGTGGCCATCATCCGGCCAGGCCCGATCGTGGGCGATCTGGTGCACCCCTATCTGAACCGCCGCGGTGGCCGGGAAAAAATCGACTACATTCATCCAGCCTGTGAGGAAACTTTACGGCGGACCTTGGGCGTGCCGTTATTTCAAGAACAAGTGCTGCGAATGGCGATGGATGTGGCTGGCTTCAGCGGGGCGGAGGCCGATGAGCTGCGGCGGGCGATGGCCTTCAAACGCAGCGATGCGCGGATGGAAAAAGTCACCGAAAACCTCCGCCAGCGCATGAGCGAGCGCAGCATTCCACTGCCAGTCCAACAGAAAATCATCGATTCCATCGGCTCCTTCGCGCTCTATGGATTTCCCGAGAGCCATGCCATTTCCTTCGCCCTCATCGCCTACGCCAGTTGCTGGCTCAAGGTCCATCATCCTGCGGAATTTTTCACCGGATTACTCAATCACCAACCGATGGGTTTCTACTCGGTAAATACTCTCATCCAAGATGCCAAACGCCATGGACTACGCATTTTACCCACTTCTTGTATCTCTAGCAGAAGTATCACCATCGTAGAATCAGAAAACACCCTCCGCCTCGGGCTGGATCGGCTCAAAGGTCTCTCGCTCGCCACCCGCGAACGGCTCGTCAAGGTGAGGGCCACTCAACCCTTCCACAGCTTGGAGGATTTCTTGTTACGAGCCAGACCCAGCGCCAAGGAAAAGCGACTGCTTGCGCAAGCAGGTGCCCTCAATGGGTTGCCAGAAATCGAGCATCGCCGTGAGGCACTTTGGCAAGTGGAGCTGCCTTTGTTTGATGATTTACTCAAGCCACGCGAAGCCGAGAAAAAAGCCGTCCTGCCCACGATGACCATGGGCGAGCGACTCTCTGCCGATTTCCTCACACAAGGTGCCACCACCGGCCCGCACCCCATGCGCTTGTGGCGGGAAAATCACGGCAGCCGCCAAATTCTACGCGCCCGTGATTTACAAAATCTTCCCCACGGCACACCCATCACCGTGGCCGGCATGGCCATTTGCCGCCAACGCCCCGGCACCGCGAAAGGGCATTGCTTCATCTCATTGGAAGATGAGACAGGCATCGCCAATTTGTTTGTGAAAAAGGAGACTTTTAAACTGCACCAAATGCTCATCGTAACCGAGTCATTTCTGTTAGCCCATGGCATGCTGCAACGCTCCGAAGGCGACCAACCGACGATGTTTGTAACTCACCTTGAGCCACTGCAGCACACCGAGCCCGAACACGCCAGCCGCTCGCATGATTTCCATTGAGAGCTTGCTAATTTCGCAACCTTTTCAAAAGCGCGGCATCCGGCAAAAGACACGCGTTGGTCTTGCCCATGAAGCGGTAGCGATTCCGCGCAATCCAGCGATAAACGCCGTCCCGCAGCCACCTCGGAATCAATCGTGCGATTTTAAAGAACCGCCAAAACCCACCCAGCGCATGTGCCAACTCGATGAGAGCATCACTGTGCATAAACACCCGCCCGTCTGATTCACGGAGCAACACCATCGAGCCATTCGTGGCTGCCGCATACCCGCTGAAGCCTTTTTCTCTCGCGAGTTCTCCCTGCAATGGGGCGAAGGAAATTCGCTCTCGTCCATCGAAGCGGACCACATATTGCACAGATTTCGAGCAAAATGCGCAGCTGCCATCGAAGAAAAGCACCCAATTCATGCCGCATTCTAACCTTCGAAGCAATTTTTTCCAGTCTGTTTATTGATTCTCTTGCCATCCAGGGCGAATTCAATACGCTGTTCAAATGTTTACCCATGAGGATTCGGGCGTGCTGACAGATGGTGAGCGGGCGATCACCAGCTCGCGGATTCAAGACATGCCTCAACATTTGCGGCCACGGGAAAAATTGGCCCAACATGGTGCCGCCGCGCTGAAAGATGATGAGCTGATGGCGTTATTTATCTCTTCCGGAACCAAGGGCGCGAGTGCGATTGAAATCGGAGGAAATCTGCTACGCAAATATGGCTCGATCGCCGCACTGGGCGGCCTGCCCGTTTCCCAACTTGCGAAGGAAAAGGGACTCGGTCTTGCAAAAGCCTCCAAACTCGCCGCCGCCTTCGAGCTCGGCATCCGCATCGCCCAAGAGCAAATGAGATCCGTGGCGTTGGACACACCCCAGCAGATTTACCATTTTTTCGGCCCCCAGATGGCGCACCTTGCGCGCGAGCAAGTCCTCGTCGCGGTGTTGGACAGCCGCCTCCACCATCTTGGCACCGAGGTGGTCTCCGTTGGCACGGTAAATGAATCCAAAGTCCACCCGCGCGAAATTTTCCGCCCCGTGATCAGCCGTGGGGGCTTCGGCTTCATCCTCCTTCACAATCACCCGTCTGGCGATCCCAGCCCCAGTTCAGCAGATCTCCACATCACCAAACAAATTCTAGCTGCCTCTGAATTCATGCACATCAACATGATCGATCACCTCATCATCGGCAGGCCCGCCGTCGGCCGCGTCGCTTATTATTCATTCCGGGAAGCCGGGCAGCTCGCTTGAGTTGCAATTTGCCAAAAGCCGCGCTATCCCCCTTTCCTACTTCGGCCATGTATCGCTTCCGCTTGAAACAGAACCTCCGTTCGGTCGTTTTTTTCCTCATCCTCGGCTCCGTTATCGGCGGCTGCGGGCTGCTCTGGTGGGCGAATCAGACCGGGCTACCGAAGACCTGGCGCACCGTCATCGAGCAGGAAATTTCCAAGCAAGGAGTTTTCATCCAAATCGGCTCCCTCCGCTACATTCCACTGCGAGGAATCACCGCTTCGGACGTGCGGGTCTATTCGGATCCACAACACCAACGTCAAATTTCAGAGCTCGAAAGCATCGTCCTTGATGTTGATAAAACAAAACTCACTCGCGGCATCTTCCATCTCACCAAGGTCGAACTCCAAGATGCCAACCTTATTTTACCGATCGATCCCAATGACCCGTCTTCCGAAGCGCTCGTGGTCACAAATGCCCAAGGTGCGATCTACATGCCCGGAAACCGCCGCCTCGAGGTGAAAGGCGTACGCGGGAAAATCGCCGGCATCCAAGTGGAACTCACCGCCCAGATGATCGGCTACCAACAAGGTCCTGCCACCCCACCCAAGGAGGATGATATCGGAAAGCGCCGCAAGCTGCTTGCTAAAATCATCTCAGAACTCGAGCTTTGGGACTTCGACAAGACCGCCCCACCCAATCTAAAAATCCATGTTGAAGGTGATGTGAACGACTTTTCCACCCTAATTGCCAAGGTGGCAATGACTGCGAAAAGCATTGAAAAAAACGACTACACCCTCCGCAGCGTAACGGGTGAAGCAGATCTCATAGGGGATCTCGTCACCCTGAGCACCCTTCAAGCCAATGATGCTGGCGGCACCATCAATGCCCGTGCGGACTACAATATCGACACTCGTGAAGGACGCTTCGATTTCTCCTCTTCCCTCAATATTCCAAGCTTGGTGAAAGCATGGTTGGCCAAGCCCGCGCTCCAATTTGTAACCTTTGATGGCAGACAAGTGCTCGAAGCAGAGGGTAAATTCCGGTTCGATGACACTTATCGGGTTGAACTCGAGACTTCCGGTCATTTTAGCAGCGATGGGATTACCCTTAAGGATATTAAACTCAACAGCCTTGGAACGTCATTCTCATGGCGGGATCATGAACTTTTTCTGCGAGATTTCAAAATAGTCCACGCCGATGGCCAAGCCACCGCCAAGGCGATGATCAAGTGGCCCAATGTCAGGATCGCCCTACAAAGCACGCTGCCCGTGCATCTTTACAAGCCTCTATTTATCGGCAAGCCACTCGAAAAAGTCATCCAGGATTTCACTCAACGCGACAATTCCAGCATCCTCGTAAATTTAGAAGGCGGCTTCGATGCGACTGTGCGAACCTCTTGGGCCTACACCGGCAGTGGCAATCTTCAAAACTACAACTACAAGGGCGTGCCCATCAATTCTGCGGAATGTAAATTTAGTTTAAGTCACTACGAATTGGATTTTTACGATGGTTCGGTCGAGTTCAACTATGACAATTATCCACTGCGTAAAGCCTTCGATGGGCCCAGAGAAGCTACCGCGAAAGTCGGTCGTATCCGGTATGATGCGCCTAATAAACTGGTAGAGGTCGAGGCGATCAGCGGCTCTTTCTGGGCCGGCCCCTTGTGCCGCCTTTTCGCTCCGAAGGTGGCGGATACCCTGGAGGTGTATCGATTTCACAGACCTCCTAGCTTGCGAGGATCTGGCCGCGTTGATGTCACACCGCAAGGCCGCACGATCTTGGACGTCACATTTTCTTCAAAGCAGCCGGCTGATTACACCTTCCTCGGCAAAAATCTAACCTTGGAGAATCCCAGCGCCAAGGTGGCCATCCGTGGCGAACGAGTCTCTGTGACGGAGATGGAATTCCGTAGCTTCGATGGTCCCATAGCCGGCAGCTTCACCTATCGGGGAAAAGGCGTGCTTGAAGGCGAGCTCAATTGGTCCCGCATCTCCTTTGCCAAGCTAATGAGAGCTTATGACATTTCCATGGATAAAGTGGGTGGTGAATTGACCGGCCGTCTCAATTTCAGTCTTAAAAACAGCAACATTGAAACTCTCACGGGAGACGGCCTCATCGCTATCGAAAAGGCTGAAATCTATTCCATCCCCATGTTCGGCCCGTTGACTCCACTCATCAGTGGCGTTCTCAATGATCGCCGCGCAGGATTTGAACGTCTCAAAAGCGCTTTTTGTAATTTCCAGATCAAGAATGGCATTCTCGTCACAGACGATTTCCACTCTGCCACCACCTCCATCAACTTTGCTGGCGATGGAATTGTGAATCTTACCAAACTCACCTTGGATATGAATCTCCGCATGAATGCCCGCGGTCTTCTCGGCCTGTTGACCTTACCGCTGCGCCCATTTTACGGACTTTTTCAGTTCCGTGGCACAGGCCCACTCAAAGCGCCCGTTTGGGAAAATATCGGCTTCACCTCGCCACCTGCCGCCCAAAATAATCTTTTGCAGATCCCCCCGAAAGCCACCATTATCCAAGAATAATCTATAATTGATAAATACACCCCTTGCATCTTTGGGCAAAAAGTGTCACTAATCTTCCCAGCGCGGTGAGTCATTAGGATTCACCCATCTTACCAATCATACTTACATGTCCAATCCATTTTCTTCCCCTGAAAGTCTCGATCCCGAAGCTGGATTCACACAGACTCCTTCCGTTTCTCAAGCCGCTAATGATCTCCGCACTGCTGCGGGCGAAAAAGCCAAAGAATTTGTCCACACCGCTGAAAGCAAGGCCGCATCGTTGAAAGAGCGTGCCGTGGAATCCGCTCAGCAGTTCCGCGTTGCCACTGCAGAGCGTGCCAGCCAGTTCAAAGCGCAAGCTAGCGAAAAAGCTCAAGCATTCAAAAGCGTTGCCACCGAACGTGCCAGTCACCTCAAGGATTCCGCCGCATGCCAATGGGAAGATTCCCGGGTCAAGGCCAAGGAATTCCAAGGCACTGCCGAAGATTACATCCGCGAGAATCCAACGAAAAGCGTGCTCACCGCGATCGCTGCTGGATTCCTAATCGGCCTCATCGTACGACGCTAAATTCACGGCCTAATCTCCGCCGATTTATCGTTTCATGAACCCGTCATCTGACGCACCTCCCGCCTCACTTGGAGTTTCTCCAAGTGAACATCGACAGGACCCATCTGACAGTGCTTCGGGTTGGCAAACTGCGCTTGATGCCTTGATCACTTCGCGAATCGGACTGATCAAGCTAGAATCGCAAGATGCCGCCGCCCGGACCTGTCGGAAACTCATTTTCCTCGTAGTCGCAGCTTTGGCAGCCTTATTTGCATGGGGCTTCATTGTTACGGGCTTGATCCATGTCATCCATTTTTTCAAGGATTGGCCGATGCATTGGATTGTGCTTGGAGCGGGATTGATTCATCTCCTCGTTGCTTTGATCTTCGCGGCTCTCGCGAAGTCTTCCAGTAGCCCCACCTTTTCCGTCACCCGTGCTGAATTCCAAAAAGACCGCGAATGGCTTCATCAATTGCTAAAAACCAAGAAATCAGTCGATTAACCCGCCTCAGCGAAGATGCTCGCTCGGCGCTTGGACATGAAGTTCACGCAGTGCGCGAGCGATTGGACGTGCAATCACGGTTGCGTCATTCGATTAAACAAAAGCCCAGCCAATGGCTCTTCGGTGGCTTGGCATCCGGTGTGGCTGCCAGTCTTATGTTCAGACGCAAGCCACCACGCGCGAAAAGCACTGCAGCCCGCAGTTTCCCAGTCGCGCTGCTCGGCATTGCCTTTGCCGCTCTACGTCCTTTCATCCAAAGCTGGGCAATTAAATATACCAAGGACTACCTAGCCGGCAGGTCCATTTCATTTCCAGGACAACCCATGCGTCGTGTTCGCCCACAGCCGCCAGCCTCTGTTTAATAAAAGCCCAAATCATGTCAGAACATCAGGTCCTCGATCACGTCGATCAATATCTCCAACTCGGACGCGAATATGATTGCTCCGATGTACACCTCCCCACCGCCTATCCGCCCGCCTGGAGACGCTTCGGCCAGCTTGGACCAATCTGGCCGGATCATCCACCGCTACTCGCTTCGGACACGGAGCGCCTTGCTCGCTCATTCCTTAAAGATGCCGAGTGGGACCGCCTCCAGCATCACGGGGATATTGATTTCGCATATTCTTCCACCAATGGCCGCTACCGCGCTTCCGTCGTCAAGCAACGCCTCGGCTATGACATGGTATTCCGGATCATCAATACTCAGGTAAAGTCGCTCGAAGACATCGGGCTGCCACTTGAGCACATCCTCCCACTCACCCGTTACCAGAACGGCCTTGTGCTCGTCACCGGCTCAGTCGGATCGGGGAAATCCACCACCCTCGCCGCTCTTGTCGATTTCATCAATCGCGACCGCGAAGACCACATTCTCACGCTCGAAGATCCCATCGAATACGTTTTCCCATCCAAGGGTTGTCACGTCAATCAACGGGAAGTTCACACTCACACCGAATCCTTTGCCAAGGCTCTGCGAGGCGCCTTGCGAGAAGATCCCGACGTCATCATGGTCGGTGAAATGCGAGATCTGGAGACCATCCAGCTTGCCCTCACTGCTGCGGAAACGGGTCACTTGGTCTTAGGCACGCTCCACACCGGTAATGCTCCGCGTACGCTTGACCGGGTGCTCGATGTATTTCCCACCGACCAGCGCGACCAAATCCGCATCATGGTCTCCGAGTCGCTCCGCGGCATTCTCTCCCAACAGCTGATCCCGCGTGCCGATGGTAATGGCCGCGTGCTTGCACTTGAACTGCTCGTCAATACTCCGGCTGTCTCTAACTGTATCCGCGAGGGTAAGACTTTCATGCTCCCCGGTGTGATGCAGCCGGGTAAACACGTCGGCATGATCACCATGGATGAATCTCTCCGCCGCCTCTATGCCCAAGGCACCATCACCCGCGAGGAAGCCCTGTTCCGCTCTGATGATAAGAATCAAATGAAGGCCTTTTTCGAATCCTGAGCCGCCTTCCCTCCCCTAACCTTCATTCTCAAAAACCTTTTCTCATCTGCGCTATGGCCAAGATTGATTCCCTTTTTCGTTACCTCATCGCTCAGCGTGGTTCTGACCTTCACCTCGCAGAAGGTCAGCCACCAAAGATCCGCATTCACGGCGCTGTGACCGTCATCCCTGATCAAGACGTCCTACTTGGAGAGTCTTTCAAGGCGATGCTTGCTGAAATTTGCGATCCTGCCGCTTTCCAACGCTATCTGGACACTGGCGACCTCGACTTCGCCTACGAGATGGACGAGGACTCGCGCTTCCGTTGCAATTACCTCAAACAACAAAACGGTCTCGGTGCCGTTTTCCGGTTGATTCCCACCGAGATCGCGACACTTGAGAGCTTGGGCGTGCCGGAGGTCGTCAAGGAATTCGGGCACATGCGCTCTGGCTTGGTGCTGGTCACCGGTCCTACCGGATCGGGGAAATCCACTACCCTTGCGGCGTTGTTGGATTACATTAACATCAATTTCAACCGCCACATCATTACCGTGGAGGAGCCGATCGAGTTCGTTCACTCGAACAAGCGCTCCATCATCACCCAGCGCGAGGTTCCAATTCAAACCCCATCCTTCGCCGATGGTCTCCGCGCCGCGCTCCGTCAAGATTCGGACATCGTCCTCGTCGGCGAGATGCGGGATCTGGAAACCATTTCGCTCGCGCTCACCGCAGCAGAGACCGGTCTGCTCGTCTTCGGCACTCTCCACACCAACAATGCCCGCAAGACCGTGGACCGGATTATCGACGTTTTTCCGTCCGATCAACAATCCCAAGTCCGCACCATGCTTGCCGCTTCGCTGCGCGGCGTTGTCGCCCAGCTGCTCTGCAAACGCGTTGATAAACCTGGCCGGACTGCTGTTCACGAAATCATGTTTGCCACTCCAGCCGTCTCCGCGATTATTCGTGAAGGTGCCACCCAAAAACTTTACGACGTCATCACCGGCGGCAAAAATGAAGGGATGCAATTCATGGATGAGTCGATCTGGTCGAAACTCCGCGAAGGCATGATTTCACCTGAAGAAGCATATATGAAATCAATCGATAAGACACGTTTCAAACGCTTCCTTCCCGATAATTTATCCCACCTTGGAGATGCCTCAGGCGATAGCCCGATGGCCCACTGATCCGCCCTGATCAAGGCGTGATCACTGGGGTGTAAAACGGCTCCACAGCCACCCGGAAGATTCCTACGCCTGAAGTCGCGGGTGTTTGGAAGACATGGCTGCCAGGTCCCTTGATTTCAGTTTCACCAGTCACTGTAGCCCACCCGAGCGAGATCGGATTGCGTAGTTTTTCAATCCTTGCCTCTAATCCAGGACCCGGAGTGAACTCCAATCGCAATTTTTTCGGAGTCCCATTTGTCACAGATGTTGCAATCTTAGGGCCCACCACCGTCGGCTCAAGCGTGACATTATCCAATCCAATCCGGCTGCCACCCGCCGAGCCCAGCTTGGGGACAAAATTGAAGATGACTTGTTCAATCCCCGTGAATGTTTTCGGATCCACCGCCACCCAGTTGGTGCCATTTAAGTAATACCATGGACGGTCAAAATGGTAATTCAGGGTCCACCAGCCACCGCTATTGAATTCATCCGCATAGTAAGCGGTGCTGTAGTAATAGGTGATCCCATTGGGCCCCGATGCCAATAATGCACAATCCATATAGTCCAAGGCAGGGAGCGAACCAATAAAGACATCACAAGTGATTCCTGAAATCTTCTTGGACTTGTAATTTCCGGTAAAATCATTCGTTCCCACAGTCTGTTCCGCGATGAAGGAAAACGAGTTATCACCGGCAAATGTGAAATAGGCATATTCTTGATTCAATGGACTGCCTGACCATGATGGAAAGTAGTCTTTGCCGTCCGCATAATCAAAAGCAATCCATGCATCCGTATTTTTTTGATTGAAAAATGTCTCCCATGCACCGGCCACGGCCCCCTTTGAAGTTGCCAACCCGAGAGCGAACGTCATTGTGACACTTGCCAGATGAGAATTGAAAATCTGCGGAAATTTCATATTCGCTGGGACGATGCGCCGTGTGCGATTATTCGATGAAACTAGAATTTATGAAATTTAATTGGATAGAGTCCATGATCCAAGCTTTCAGAACTCGACTCTATCTTGCTTGCAGAAAAGGCTGTGCTCCATAAATAGTCGCACGATGCAGCGGTTTCATTTCTCAGAATTCCAAGACAGCGGCCACTTGGCGCGTTTGAAGGATGCAGCTTCACTCAAAATTTCCGTATGCATCCCGACCTTGAATGAGGCGGAAACCATTGGTGAAATCGTAGGCTGTATCCGCCAAGAGCTGATGGAGATTGTCCCGCTGGTGGATGAGATTCTAGTGATCGATTCCGGCTCAGACGATAGCACCCGCACCCTCGCGAGCGGCGGAGGTGCTAAAGTTTTTCTAGCAGATGAGATCGCTCCGGAGCTAGGCAGCCACCGTGGTAAAGGCGAAAATCTCTGGAAAGCGCTGCATGTAGCACAGGGTGAAATTATCTGCTACATCGATGGCGACATCACCAATTTCCACTCAGGCTTCATCACCGGGCTGGTCGGGCCATTGCTCACCGACTCCTCGATCGACTATGTAAAAGCCTACTACGAACGCCCCTTGGACCGCGGTGAGAGCACTCTCGCCAGCGGCGGCGGCCGTGTTTCTGAAATTCTCATCCGGCCGCTTATTTCCTTATTTTATCCAGAGCTATCTCAGATCCTCCAGCCACTCGCAGGCGAATACGCCGCGCGAAGAAGTTTGTTAGAGACCCTCGCATTCCCCATCGGCTACGGGGTGGAAATCGCTCATCTAATCGATTTGGCAAAAATGGGAAAACTTTCTCAGATTGCGCAGACTGATCTCGTGAAACGCATCCACCGGAATCGGGAAGATGAGGAATTGGGACAAATGGCCTTCGCGCTGCTGCGGGTGGTGCTGCGCCGGCTCGAGCGTGATGGTAAACTCACGCTCGCCGCACCGTTGCCAGATCTTTACCAATCATGGGTCGCGGAAGGCACCGGCATTCAGAACATTTCTCGTCAGATTCCCGAGCCCGAACGGGCACCGCTAAGCGAATTCTGTTAAATCATGGCTGAGGTGTGGGGCCGGTAGGTCGTCCATTTCCATTCCCTGCCTTCTTACCATTCGGGCCACCTTTGAACCTTGGGATCTCTTCACCAGCGGCTTTGGCGGCTTGGATTTCTTCGGGATCGAGTCGGCCACTGCTATTTGTATCATATTTCTTCAAGAGTTCCTGGCGCTTGGCTTGCCTCGCTGCGCGTTCGGCTTTCATGGCTTCACGCTCGGCATCGGATAGGACTCCATTTTTGTCGGTATCGAATTTCGCTAACATCTTTGCCTTTCGCTCTGCACGCATTGCTTGGCGCTCAGGTTTTGAAAGTTCGCCATCGCCATCTTTGTCGAATTTTTTAAGGATTCTAGCTGGCACCTCGCGAGGTGAGCCAGGTGGGCGATTGGGTCTATCTTGAGCGGAAGCGAAGGTGCAGGTAGCGAGAAATGCACCGAGTGGGATTAAGTAGTTTGTTTTCATAGTTGGTTGGTGGGTTGGAGATTAGCAGTTCTGCCAGTCTCACATGGTCATAAAACCCGGTCTTCTCGAAAAGGTTGCGCCGCAAATGCCGGAATGAGTTGCCACACTCGCCGCGACGGTCTTGGATTGCCGCGTCCATGGCAGATTCACCAGTGCTACCAACCCAGCGGAGGCGAGTCGTCTTTCTGAGGCGCGCCCTTAGCACACTGCTGCTTTGGGGCCTGGTCACGTCCATTTTCATCAGTCATTATTCATGGGCATTTCTCGCGCTCATGGGAGCATTGGCCATCCTCGCGACTGTCGAGTTCTACCGCATGCTGCGTGCTTCCGGGGTGCTATGTTTCCCCCGCTTCGGAATGTTGGTAGGGACGGTCTATTGCTTGGTTTTATATTGGCAACTGCACCAGGGAAATCGCGAAGTTTCCTTTGCGATTGATACATGCGCGATCTTCGTTTCCATCGCCGGGGCCTTCATTCTCCAGCTACGCTACCCCATCCGTGGCCACGAAGCGCTGGTGGCTGTGGCGGCCAATGTTTTGGGATTTCTCTACGTACCATTCCTGTTCAATTTTGTAGCCCGCCTCACCTTCATGATCCCCGAGACAGGTGTGAACCCCGGCACGGTGGGAACCAGTGGAGCGCTGCTACTGCTCTGGCTACTGGCGGTGACGAAATTTACCGATATGGGTGCCTACATCACCGGATCCATGATCGGACGCCACAAGATGATCCCGCACGTGAGTCCGGCAAAAACTTGGGAAGGCTTCGCCGGGGCGTTATTCTTTTCCCAACTCGCGGGATGCGGGCTTTACGCTTGTTTCCCGGTGCAATTGCAATTCTTCCAAGCATGGGGACACGTGATTTTCCTTTGCTTCTTGCTATCCATCCTCGCCGTGATCGGAGACCTTGCGGAAAGCGTGATCAAACGTGCCCTAAGTGCGAAAGATTCGGGTAGAATGCTCCCTGGAATAGGTGGTTCTCTCGACCTGATCGACAGCATTTGCTTCACCGCACCGGCACTCTATTTCTATATCCGCTGGGTGCTCTTTCCCTAAGCATGAGTGAAATTTCCAAACGAAAGGTAGTCTTATTGGGCTCCACCGGGTCCGTCGGAGAATCCACGCTGAAGGTGGCGAAAGAGCTCCCAGATCGCATCGAAATCATCGCCCTCGCCGCCAAGGGAAACATCGAGAAACTTGCACGGCAAGCTCGCGCAACCGGGGTCCGCCACGTTGCGCTCTATGATGCCAGTCTGGAAAATGCCCTGCGGGCGCTATTGCCGGCTGCCGTGAAAATCCACTTAGGTCCCGAAGGACTGGCAGAGCTGGCGACCCTCGCGGAAGCAGATGTGGTGCTGGTGGCAATCGTCGGCATTGCAGGGCTTTTCCCCGCACTCGCCGCGATCGAAGCTGGCAAGGATCTCGCCATCGCATCCAAGGAAATTCTGGTAATGGCCGGGGAGGTCATCACCACCGCGGCAACCCGTAAAGGGATCCAATTACTCCCGGTGGATAGTGAGCACAATGCCATCCACCAATGCCTGGCAGGCCACCGTGGCGGCGAGAAGGAAATTTCAAAATTGATTCTGACTGCTTCGGGCGGCCCATTTCGCACATGGCCTGCGGATCAATTTTCCACCATCACCCCGGCCCAAGCACTCAAGCATCCGACGTGGGAAATGGGCGCGAAAATCACGATCGATTCTGCCACGCTTTTCAACAAAGGGCTGGAAATGATCGAGGCCCGTTGGCTGTTTGGCATTGGTATGGACCGGATCGATGTGATCGTGCATCCGCAGAGCATCGTCCACTCGATGGTCGAATTCACCGATGGCTCCGTGCTCGCCCAGCTCAGCCGCACCGACATGTGCTTCCCGATCCAGTATGCACTCACATGGCCGCGACGAGTGAAGGGTGGGCTGCTGCCGCTAGACTTCGCCGCATTAGGGAAGCTCGATTTCGAAGCTCCCCGCCGTGATGATTTCCCCGCCCTAAATCTTGCCCAACAAGCCGGAACCCTAGGTGGAACGCTGCCGGCTGTTTACAATGCCGCGAACGAAATCGCCGTCGATGCCTTCCGCAGTGGAACGATTTCCTTTCCTGGAATCTGGCATTGTGTGGCTGCGGTGATGGAGAGTCACACGCCCCAATCTTCCTCAACTCTCGAATCCGTTGTTGCGGCAGACGGCTGGGCGCGGCAAGCTGCGGCGGCCCATTGCCGCAGCACTTCCTGATCATCCGCCCATCTCGCGCCCGAGGTGCCAGCCACTTAAATGCTATGAAATTCACGAGTTCTCTCATCGTCCTGACATGTGGCTTGCTTGCCACTGCCTCATTTGCAAGCCCCGCAGATACTGAACGCATCCAGAAATCCTATGAGGCAGCAATGGTGAAGTGGACCTCGGAACTGCGTAGTGCCGCCACTCCGGAGCTACGCAGTACTGTGTTAGCTGCTCGCCCAAATACCACTTCGTATATCAATCAAATGTGGCAGGAAATTTCACCCTCGCTCGCGGAAGATTGGACTCTGGAGCCAGCCGCATGGATCATCCGCAATAGCAATGGGCTCACCACCACTCTCGCGAACGGATCCACCGCACCTACCTTCGCAAAAGAAAACGATGCCATCCGTAAGGCGGTGGAAGCCCACCACATGAGTAGCAAAAAACTCATCCCCATGTGCATCGCACTCGTTTCCAGCCAGGATCCGCGTTCACTCGCACTATTAGAGCAACTCCAAGCCGAACATCCGGATAAATCGATCCAAGGTGTGGCGGCTCTCGGGGCCGCAATGCTGCTAAAAAGCTTGGGAGAAAATCCAGAATTACTCAGAAAACGCCTCGGCTACATCCGCAAGTCCATCATCCAGAGTTCTGAAGTTGTGCTCGATGGGATGACCGTCGCCAAGCTCGCAGAAGATGAACTCTACATCATCCGTTTCCTCACCAAGGGCCGGGTCGCTCCGGATCTGGTCGGCAAGGATTCGTCCAACCGCTCACTCACTCTCTCTTCCTTCGAGGGTAAGGTCGTCGTATTAATTTTCTGGAACAGCAGCATGCAGGACTCCGAGCGGATCCTTACGATCACTTCTGAGCTGGAAAAGAAATTCCAAGATCGCCCCTTCGCCATTGTCGGCGTGAACAATGATCCTCTGGAAAATCTCCGCGCCATGCGGGCCGATGGCACTCTCACTTGGCCGAATTTCACCGATCCGGAAAACACACTTGCCGCCGAATACCGCGTCAGTTCATGGCCTCTGGTCTATGTGCTCGATGGAGAGAGAAAAATTCGCTACGTCGGCACGCCCGGATCATTCGTCGAGCTCACGGTGGAAGCATTGCTCGCCGATATCAAGGCTCCGGAGAATCAATAAAATTCCCCAACTTGTTGCTTGCCGTCCCCGCCGCACTCCACCCCATCATCTCACATGCCCGCTGGTAGCCTGCTTGCCCTCCTCGACGATATCGCCACAATCCTTGACGATGTTTCAATTCTTACCAAAAAAGCTGCGGCCAAAACGGCAGGTGTCCTAGGCGACGATCTCGCACTCAATGCACAGCAAGTTAGCGGAGTCGTTTCGAATCGTGAACTCCCGGTGGTCTGGGCAGTCGCCAAAGGTTCATTGATCAACAAGCTCATCCTCGTCCCGCTGGCCCTGCTCATCAGTAGCTTCGCACCATGGGCCGTCATACCGCTACTGATGATTGGCGGACTTTACCTCTGCTTCGAAGGTTGTGAAAAACTCGCCCATCATTTTCTACACCGCCGTGAGAAGTCGGTAGAACAAGCCGTTCAGAAAATCAGCACACCACCTTCTCCGACGACCGAAGCAGAACGAATCAAAGGAGCCGTCCGCACCGATTTCGTACTATCCGCAGAGATCATTGCCATCACTCTAGGCATCGTCGCAGGCCAGGATTTCAAAAGGCAGGTGCTCGTCCTCTCCGTGATCGCCTTCGTCATGACAGTGGGAGTCTATGGCCTCGTCGCTGGAATCGTGAAGCTTGATGATGGAGGCCTCTATCTCACCCAACGGAAAAATAAACTGTCACAAGCTTTCGGTCGCGCGATTCTCTGGACCGCGCCTTTTTTGATGAAAACACTCTCCATTGCCGGCACCGCAGCCATGTTTCTCGTCGGCGGCGGCATCATCACCCATGGTATTCCATGGCTTCACCACACGATCTCCCATTTTGCGGAATCGGCGAAACTCGCTGGCGGAGTGTCTTCCTTTCTCGCTCCCCTCATCCCCTCTTTACTTAATGGAATCTGCGGCCTTCTCGCCGGAACAGTGGTCTTGCTAATGGTGATGGGAACCAAAAAAATTCGCGGAAATGCGCCTGCAACACAGGCGCACTGAGATACCCAACAGATCCCACCAATGAGTCAGGGTGTTACCGCTACTTGCACCCGCACAAAACGTCGTGACGCTGAATTACTATAATCATCTGTGACCAAGACGCGTTCAAAAAACAAATCAATGGAAGAGATGCTTGTCTCAGTAGCGGCACCACTGACAGCCCAAGGATCGGAGATTCTAGGAAAATGACAATCCCTCAGGGTTTTGCCAATAGTAAAAATGGGGCCGGACGGCGGGTATGCAGTGCGCCGTATTTTGCAACTCGCCAGCCTTTGCCCGCTTGCTCTGCCATCCATTTCTCCACTGCAGCCGCTTCGATCGCCCCCGCAGGATGGCCCGGATAACAAATCACAGAAATCACTCCACCCGACTTTTTCAAAACTCTGGAGGAAGCGGCAAGTGCCGTAAGAGTGCCCTCAGTTCGCGTTGTCAAAGCATGATCTTCGCCCGGTAGATAACCCAAATTAAACATCACTGCCGCAATCGAATTCTCATCCACATGTTGATCCAAATTCGCATGAGATTCCAAAAAAAACTCCACCCGCTCCGCCAATCCGGCCTGCTCGATTCTCGCACTCGCTGCTGCGATTGCCGCAGCCTGCACATCAAATCCAAATACTCGCCCGCTGATGCCCACGCATTCTGCTAGAAATCTAGTATCATGACCGTTCCCTGCCGTGGCGTCGATCACATGGTCCCCCTCGCGTAGCAATCCTGCTAAAATTTCCTGCACCAATGCGGTCGGTCTTGGTGGAAACATTGCTCCGGAATCCAGCGTACTCATCAAGCTGAACGATGTTTGAGAAACACTCGGAAATCCACCTCGGGTTCAGGAGGCTGGCCATCTAATATCCAATCTGCAAGCCGCCGCGCCATGCCGGGCGCGTAAAGCGATCCTTTAGAACCCAGCGCGTTAAACATCCATCCACCCTCGTCCAATGGACCGATGAGCGGCTGACTGCGCCGCAGAATAGGCCTTACCCCGGCATCATGAGCGATCACTTGAAAGTCTTCACCTCCCAGTCTTTTCAAAATCTCCTCCACCCGTCCCCTGCCCCGCTCGGTGGCGGCCTCATCAAGTTCGGTCCACTCATACGTCGAGCCAGCTTTGAAACATCCGTTCCCTATTGGCACCAGCCAGCCTCCCGCACCCACTCGAATTCGGGATTGGTCCCAAGCCTCCGCTCTCACGGTTAAAATTTCCCCTTTGGCACAGCGGTGCTGACCGTACTTCCCCGCGATCAAGCCGGCAGCACCCTCACACCAGATGGTATGCGGCGTGGTCGTGGCAATTTCACCTACTTGATAATGTCCCTCACTTTGGAAAAATTCACGTGAGCCTTCGAGAAAAGCGAGCACATCCAACCGCCCCCCTCCTGCGATTTCCATCGCACCCGCCCAACCTAGCGGTGCCGGGATTTCCCTTCCGATCCACGGCTGCACCTCTGGATTTAAAGTCTTCGCTAAAATTTTTCCCCATTCTTTTTCCGTCTCTGCCAAGCGCAACACCGGTAACACAAACCACAACTGGCGACCCATTATCCCTTCCACCTCACCGAAAAATCGCAACGCATCTGGCAGAAACTCGGCGATTCGCCAGCTTGGCTCGAAGTTTCTCCCCGTAATTGGATTAATCATCCCAGCCGCTATTCGCGAGCTGCCGCCGCGAGCACGGTCGATCAATGTGAAATCCACCCCACGCTGCCAGAATACCCACGCGAGACAAGTTCCAGCGAGACCCTGTCCTACGATCACCCACTTGGAGTCCGCAGCGTTCACTTAGGCATCAATTCTTCGTTCGGATCCACCCACGCGGCATCGTAACTCTTTGCATAATTGAACAACTGCTTGTGCAGATATGGCACAAATTTCGGCCGATCCTCTTTTGATAATTTCCCCAAGATCGTCTCATTGAGCGCCCGCATCATTTTCTGCATCAGATGCAACGTGAGTTCGCGACCCATGCTGCATGTCAGCACCTGCTTGTGGTTCAGTTGTTCGTCCGAGACTTCCACCAATACATGATTGGTCAAATTCCAGCGCACCATCAGCGCATCGAGTGGCTGCGGTCCGTGATCGCGTGTCAGTTCATCCATGCCGGAGGTCTAGCGCATTCATGGGTAATCCCTAAGCAAAAAATTCTGTCTTACAAATTCAGGCTGGTTTTACCAAAGGATGGCCTATTTTCGCGTGGTGAGGCACCGCGATGTCACTTCAAATGAGTGACTTTACCTCAATCGTCTTGTCAGACACATTAACATTGCCATTCCAACGAGCATAGAGGAACTGGTCTCCGGGACCGTCGCTACAATTGCATTTACCTGTGATGCATAAGCAGAAAGATTGGCATGATAAGTCTCATTCCCACTAACCGCAGTGGTTGGGGAAGGTTGTCCATCAAATGTCCCAATCGCATGCATCATTCCGGCGAGCTCCCATCCCGAGCCAGTGTCGAACAGCACAGCTCCGCCAGAATCACCCAAGACCCCTTGAGCCTCGTTGGAAGCTCCAGTTGTATTATAGGTGGTGATAAATGACTTGGTATCCCCTGCTCCCGCGTTTACAGTTTCATCGGCGATGGCCACCTCATTCGTCCCCCAACGCACTTGATTGGCAGCGGTTGTTTTAAAACCTTCGCGATCAAAAGGAGTCGGAAGAGTCACTTCATTCCAGACATCAGGATCCGGCGCGGTATTGACAGTCCAATAAGTGAGACCGGCCTCCTGGACTTTCCCATTTCCTATCATCATCACATTATTTCCCACCGCTGGAGCGGTAGTTCTTAGAGTAAGCGTAGGCAGCCCGGGTGAGGTGGCCAATCGAAATAATACAATATCAGCAAAAGCCGTAAGACCGGGTTCTAGGCCACTGTTTGAGATTTGTTGCCAACTACCTGCTTGAGTTGCATAAGAAGTTCCGCCGAAGGATACAGAAGCTGGTAAGCTACCTGCGACATGACTCGCCGTCATCACCCACTGATTGCTTAGATAGATCGCAGACGCACCATTGAGCACCCCCACATTCCCGAAATAGGGCTGGCCCATAGGAGCTGTATTATTTAGGGCACCCGAATCAATCACCACCGCGTGAGCTGCTAAAGTAACTCCCAGCCAGACAATAGCTGATTTCATCATCGGGCATGAGCAAGGTTTGGAATGGTTCATTTGTCGGAGGTTTGTGCGGCATCGCTAGCACTCTTAGGATTTTTTACAAGGCCGTTTTTCTGAAAGGATTCAAAAAGGAAATTTGCCTCAGCGAAAATTTGGGCCATCCTGCCCGCATGACTGAGAAATTTCACGGCTGGGCAACGACAAAAGCGGGACAAGCACTCACCGAATTTGAGTATGATCCCGGCACCATTCGCCCCGAGCAAGTTCAAGTGAAGGTGGAATCCTGTGGAATCTGCCATTCGGACCTCTCGATGATCGATAACGATTGGGGAAATTCCAGCTACCCGCTCGTGCCCGGTCACGAGGTGGTGGGCGTCATCGAGAACATCGGCGATCAAGTGAAAGGCCTAACTGTTGGAGACCGCGTGGGGTTGGGCTGGTTCGCCGGAAGCTGCATGTCATGCCGCCCCTGTCTCTCAGGAAATCACAATCTCTGCGCGGAAAGTGAATCCATGATTGTTGGCCGCCACGGTGGGTTTGCGGATCGTGTCCGGGCTAATTGGGAGTGGGCGGTTAAACTTCCCAAGGAACTCGATCCCGCAAGTGCCGGGCCCCTGTTTTGCGGTGGCATCACTGTCTTCGCACCGATCAATGATTTCAATGTCAAGCCAACCGATCGTGTAGGCGTCATCGGCATTGGTGGACTCGGACACCTCGCCTTACAATTTCTCAATAAATGGGGCTGCGAAGTGACCGCTTTCACATCGAGCGAAGCGAAGGCGGCAGAGGCGCGCAAACTCGGTGCTCATCACGTCGTCGGCACTCGAGATAAAGCAGCCTTGGAAAAACTGGCTGGATCGTTTGATTTCATTCTCGTGACTGCCAATGTGGCATTAGATTGGGATGCCTATATTGCAGCTCTTGCTCCTGATGGTCGGCTGCACTTCGTAGGCGCGGTGTTGGAACCAGTGCCAGTAGCAGCCTTTTCCCTTATTGGAGGGAGAAAATCCATTTCAGGTTCGCCACTTGGCTCACCCGCCACGGTTGCAATGATGCTGGATTTCTGCACCCGCCACCAGATTGCCCCCGTGATCGAGACATTCGCGATGAAAGATGTGAATGCAGCTTTGGACCATCTACGCTCCGGCAAAGCAAATTACAGAGTGGTTCTGAAAAGCGAATAACCACAAATTCACGCAGTTTCCTAGCAATCTGAATCCATCCTTCTCCTTAACTATACCATGTCAAATTTACCCATTCTCTATATCAAACCCGGTTGCCCTTGGTGCGACGAAGTTGTGCAATTTCTCGACCGTAAGAAAATCGCCGTGCGTTCAGTCGTAGTATCGGGAAACCGAGAGGCAATGCAGGAAATGATCGAGCTATCCGGCCAATCGAAAGCACCAACTATGGATTGGAATGGAGAAGTCTTGGCAGATTTCGGCGTTGATGAGTTAATTCCATTTCTCAAACAACGAGGTATTTCCGTCTAGATCTGTCTCACATGGCTCCTGCTGTCTGCAGGAGCTGAGATCCTCTCAAGAATTACGATTTAATTCCCGAGCAACCAGCATCAAAATCTCGCGCACGCCCGGCGCAAATCCGCCGTCTGTCTGCACCGCAAGCATCACGCCACCTTCACGAATAAACTCCAGCGGCGCTGATCCTGCAAACATTCTTAGATTGCCACCGCCGAAGCCCAGATTGGGCAGAAGCGCCTTCATCGCGTCAATGGTCGCAATATCTTGATTCGCAACACGGGAAAGATTTTTGATACCCGGAAGAGCTCTCGTGCGTTGGAAAATTTCCTCCACACTCATTTCCCGATCCACCCCAAAGATCGCGCGAAGCTCCAGCTGGCGAATGGAAAAAGAATCAGAGTGGGAATCTTGAGTAGGAGCAGCCGGTGGCGGAGTAAATGCTGGCGCCACCGCTTGCTGGGGAGCTGCCTGCTGGCTGAAAGCGGGTGCGAACTGAGTCGCCGCCGGAGTAGATGCTACTGGAGTTGCTACCTCCGGAATTTCTACCGGTGCTTGATAACTCGCTGCCGGTTCCTGCCAATTGCTAAAACTAGCTGGAGCGGGCTGGGCAGCAGGCGCTTGAGCGACTGGCTGCTCGATAGAGAAAGGAGACGAGGGTGCCTGCGCCTGAGTGGAAAATGGCGAAGCTGGTTGGCTAGGAGCTTGTGAAGGCATGGAAAATGGTGAAGCCGCTGGGGCGGAAGTCTCGAACGGTGAGGTATTCGTCGTTCTTGGAACAGCCTCAAAGCCGAATCCTTCCGAGGGCTCAGCCACTTGGAATGGACCATCTATCTTGCGGCGATCAGGTAATTTCACCGATTTACCGGATTCCCCCTGCCGTGATGTCGGTGCTTCATCTGCCATCGAGAAAGGCGAATCTTGCTTTGCCGCAGCGGTGAACGGGCTAGTGACAGGCGCGGTCTCGGCTGCCTGGTCGGATACCACTGCGAAAGGAGAATCCAAGCGGGTGACTGGTTGATTTGGAAAACTTTCAAATATTCCTCGGGAAGTACTCATGGCGATTTCAGATCAGATTAAAGGGTTGGCCGTCTCAATTGTTAATGCAGACACCCGAGATAATATTAAGAAATCCTGAAAGTCGAGGTTCAAGATGAAAATATTTTACAAATTCTAAGTATCACCCAGCAATCGTTTCAATCGATTCTTCATCGAAATTTTAGCAACTGCTGGCAAGCGATCTACAAAGAGAACCCCATTCAAATGATCAATCTCGTGTTGCAAAGCCCTCGCCAGCAGCCCATCAGTTTCGATTTCCAACACTGAGCCATCCAATTGCGGCAAGGTCGCCTTAATCGCCAATGGCCGCCGCACTTCCGCACGAATTCCCTGGATACTCAAACACCCTTCCATTCCAAATTCTTTCTCCTGGCCGAAGGCCAGCTCAGGATTGATAAAAATCAGCGGCATGATGGAGTCCAGCTCTGCTTCCTCACCGTTCACTTTTAGAAATGTGATGCATTCCGGATCATGTGAAACATCGATCACGGCCAAGCGCAGATCCTCACCCACCTGCGGCGCGGCCAGCCCTACTCCATTTGCATCCACCATGGTGTCCAGTAAATCGGACACGAGTTCGATGAGTGCATCATCCACCTGCGTGACAGGGCGGCAACGTTGGCGGAGAACGGGGTGACCGTATTGGACAATTTCGCGAATCATATTCTTGGACGCGCAGGCAAACAAATCAACCGGACATGGTCAAATCTCAAAATATGACGACACATTTCCTACTATTAAAAAATATCCCGAAACTCTCGAATAAATCTCCAATCTCTTCGTCGAATTTGGCGTCAACTAAAAAAACTAAATCATGAAATCGATCGTCACTCTCATCGCCGCCGCCTGCATCACTTTGTTAGGAACCACCACCCAAGCAGATGCGCGGCATTATAAAAACAAGAACATCTACATCAGCAGCTATCAATCATGCGGCACTCCGATCTATACCGAGCGATATCTTGTCGGTTACGATGCATGCGGGGAACCTATCTATGGTCACCGCACCGTGCGCTCCCACTATCAGCCCGTTGTGCGGCCTCAATACCGCCCCGTGGTCCGCCAACGTCACGCCGAGTATCACTCAAATCAGGACTACCGCAGAGATCGCCATCACGGCAGACATTCCTCAAGAAACAGAGTGATTATTCAACAAGAATACTGCCGCTAAATATCATCATACATTGCTGAAGCTGCGAATTCAGCAGCTATAGAATAAGGGCCGGAATGATTGCATCATCCGGCCCTTAATCGTTGCTAATTCACTTAGCGTAAAAATGCTTCGTGCAAGCCGCCATCTACCGTGATGATTTGGCCAGTGGTTTTACTCAACCGTTGAGTCACCAACAAGAAGTAAGCTTCCGCTTGGTCTGCCGGAGTGATCGGTGCCTTGGTAAGAGTGCGGTCCGCATAGAATTGGGCTAGCTTCGTCACCAGTGACTCGGTTTCCTCATCTTCAGTATAAGCGATGTTATACTTTGCGAGTGAACCGATCACTCGATCCCGCGGGAACATTGCAGAACCCTGCACCACGGTGGCCGGAGCCACACCGTTCACGCGCACAAGTGGAGCGAGCTCCATGGCAAGTTCGCGGACGAGGTGATTGGCCGCTGCTTTTGAGGTATCATAGGCAAGTGAACCTTTTTTCGCCACCGCAGCATTGGCACTGGTCGTGAGAACGAGATTTCCTCTCAGACCTTGTTCTTTCCATGTCTTGAACGCCTCATCGGCGACGAGATAGCTGCCAGTGACGTTGATGTGGAATGTAAGTGCCCATTTATCATCAGGAATATGACCGGAAGTATCGCTTGGCACGAATATGCCTGCGGTCACAGCGATGGAATCGAATCCACCATAAGCGAGTGCTACTTGATCTAACATCGTGCGAATGCTCGCGCGGTCCGTGATATTCGCAGCAAGACCAATGGCTTGGCCACAGTTCGAAATTCCGCTACCCGCCACACCGATACCAATGCCATATTTGTCCGTAATTTCCTTCGCTGTTGCTTGTGCCGCAGCTTCATTCAAGTCCACGCACACAATGTGAGCACCTTCCTTGACCAAGCGGTGGGCCGTTTCCTTGCCAATGCCGGAGCCAGCGCCGATGACGACGATGACTTGCCGTGCGAGCTCTTTTTCCGCAGGCATGCGCTTGAGCTTCGCCTCTTCCAGCAACCAGTATTCGATATCGAAGGCTTCTTGCTGAGGAAGTGAAACATAGGTATCGATCGCCTCGGCACCGCGCATAACTTCCACCGCACAGTTATAGAATTCCGCCGTCACCCGGCTTTCTGATTTATCTTTACCCCAAGCGATCATACCGATGCCGGGAATGAGGACGACCGTAGGATTCGGATCGCGCTGTGCAGGTGAGTTATCATGTTTGCACTTGGCATAGTAACTTGCATAGTCTTCACGATAGGCATCAAGACCTGCGGTGAGCTTGGCCTTGAGTGCGGCGACGTCCTCTGTCTGTGGATTCCAATCGACGTAAAGCGGCTTGATCTTGGTGCGGAGGAAGTGATCAGGACATGAAGTGCCAAGTTCCGCCAGGCGTGCCGCATCCTTGGAATTCACGAATCTGAGGATTTTCTCATCATCCTGCACGGTGCCGACGAAGCGCTTCTCTTTGGAAACCTGACCGCGCAACCATGGTAAAATCGCAGCAAATGTAGCATTCCGTTCCTCACAATTAAGTGTGGAATACTTCGCACCGCCAAAGGCCGTGGCATCGCCACCTTTCGCTGCATACTTCTTCTCGATATAGGCAGCAGCAGTCTCGATGAAATCGAGCGTGTGGGCGTAGCAAACTTTCTCATCATCATCCCATGAGATAAAGCCATGCTGGCCCATCATGATTGCTTTAATCGCAGGTTGCTCTTGGGCGATTTTCTGCATCGCGAGACCTAACTCGAAGCCGGGGCGCATCCATGGCACATAGGCCATCTCGCCACCGAAGATTTCTTGAGTGAGCTTTTCGCGGTTTTCAGAGGCCGCGATGGCGATGATCGCATTCGGATGCATGTGATCCACGTGCTTCCCGGGGAGGAAACTATGGAGCGTGGTATCGATGGATGAAGCGCGGGGATTAAGATTGAAGGTGGTATGGGAAAACATCCCAACCATGTCATCTTCCGCTTGCGACTTGAGGCCATTATCCGGACGCGCTGCGTAGATTTTCTGAAGATCGAGCAATTTTTCCTGATAGAGGGAGGAAAAATTCTCGCGGGTGCTGGTGCGGAGGTCACCGCCGGAACCTTTCACCCAGAGCACTTCTACTTGCTGGGTGGAAAGCGGATCGGCTTCCATGATTTTCGACGAGGTATTGCCCCCGCCAGTATTGGTGATTCGCTGATCGCTGCCGAGAAGATTGGAGCGATAAATCAGCCGGCCGACTGGATCTAAAGAAGCGGCATGGGCATCATCCCAGAGATAATTGACGTATTGGTAGTTCGACATAACGGGTAGTTGAGAAAATTCAGATCATCTTAGAGTCCAAGTGCTTTTTGACGATAATGTTCATCAGGGCGGCCAGCAATTCTGGCGACTTCTTCCGATGTAAGGAAGCGCGGTTCACCGCCGATGGCTGCGGCACCTACAAATATTTCAGCCGCCTTCGCCGCCATCAGGGTCGCCGCGAGGACTGCCTCAGGCGTGGCGCCAAGGGCAATGAGACCGTGATTTTCTAATAAAATCACGCGCGGCGGGCGAGACAAGCGCTCGATGTAAGCGATCACGGCATTCCGGATCGCCTGGGCGAGTTTTAAGCCAGGGTCTGTGTAGGGGACGAAAACGCTCTCTACTCCGCAACAGACAATCTCGTCAGGGAAGGTGCGATTTAGGGCAAATGTGCGGGCAAATTTTGAACAAAGCAGTTGATTCACCGTGATCGGATGAGTGTGCCCAACGAAGTTTACACCTGGCAGCGTAAGGAGATACGCATGGAAAACCGCCTCTACGGAAGGCTTCTTCGCATTGGTATCGACGCGGGCACTGAAAAGAGCCTCATCTATGGCCTCATCCGTCATCGTCTCTTGATTGAGCAACTCCGCAAGGTCCGAAAATCGACATTCGCTAACTCCGTCATGGGCGAGAGTCGCGAGATTCGATCCGCTAGCCTTCACCGTGAAAGTCGAATCTGATAAGCGCGCCGAGGTATTCCCCTCCCCTAGAATGGCGAGCTTCCGTTCTTCACGTCCGAGTTGATGAGAAAGATTGAGCAATGATGCGAGGACATCGGGTGGTGAGAGTGCGGCTGACATGAGCGGAAAATTTGATGAAATCTTCCTCCGAGTCAACTCAAACCCCAATAATTCCCAAATAAACAAAGATTTCCAAAGACGAATTGCGTGAGGTGGTCCATTGATTCCCTTTCAGCTAATTTAAGTGAGGAACAAATACTTCCTTGGCAGCGACGTATTTTGAAGATCTAAATCACGGGGTGCCGAGGGAAAATTCAGGAAATTTCATCCCACGTTTCTCGCAATATCGCCAACTTCACTCATGAGTTCTGAGTCATCGCCCGCTAACGAATTTGCTACATTTGCAAAAGCATGGCTAAGGGCACCTCTTAAAGTAGGTTCGATCATGCCGTCCGGCCCGAGCCTCGCCCGCGCAATCACTGCGGAGATCTCAGCCGCCACCGGCCCCGTGCTCGAGCTGGGTCCCGGGACTGGAGTATTTACCCGCGCTCTGCTTGCAAGGGGCGTAGCGGCGGAAAATTTAACCCTTTTGGAATTCGATCCAAAGCTCGCCAAGCTGCTCAGTGCGCGTTTTCCTGGTGTGCGAGTCGTCTCCGCCTGTGCGACGAAGCTCGCCAGCCTCGATCTTTTCGAGAAAAACGGCGTGGGCGCGATCGTGAGTGGCTTGCCGCTGCTCTCGATGCCTCACTCCACGATTCACCAAATCTTGGAGGGATCATTTACGCATCTTCGCGAGGATGGAACCATCTATCAGTTCACCTATCGCCCACTCTGCCCGGTGCCCGGGAAGGTGATGAAAGCTCTGAATCTGAAAGGTAACTGCACCAGTTTCTCCATGAAGAACCTGCCCCCCGCCTGGGTGTTTGCCTTGCGCAAGAAAAGCTAGAGTTGTGCAAATTTCCTAGAGTTTCAGGAAATTTTCCAGCAGCCGTTTTCCATCCTGAGTCAAGATCGACTCAGGGTGAAACTGGACTCCGTGCACCGGATGTTGCTTATGCTGGAGGCCCATGATTTCGCCCTCCTCCGTCCACGCGGTGATCTCCAGACATTCCGGCAGAGTCTCACGCTTGACGATCAAGGAATGGTAACGTGTGGCCTCGAATGGCGATGGCATTCCATCGAAAACGCTCTTGCCGGAATGATGGATGGGCGATGTCTTACCATGCATCAAGCGGTCTGCACGCACCACCTCACCACCATACACTTGCCCGATGGATTGGTGGCCGAGGCACACTCCGAGAATGGGAACCGATGCGCCTAGCTCATGAATTAGTGCGCAGGAGATGCCCGCTTCATTCGGCGTGCATGGGCCCGGGGAGATGCAGATACGCTCTGGCTTGAGCTCTATTACCTGCTCGACGGTAAGTGCATCGTTGCGGAAAATTTTCATCTCCGCACCCAGCTCGCCGAAATATTGGACGAGATTATAGGTAAAAGAGTCGTAGTTATCGAGAATCAAAAGCATAGGAAATGATTAGTTCAGAGTTCATGGAACTAGCGTGCGGGCCAGCGCGATGGCACTGAGCAGGGCTTTCGCTTTATTGACTGTTTCTACATACTCGTAAGTGGGATCAGAGTCCGCGACGACTCCCGCTCCGGATTGCACGTAAGCTTTGCCATTTTTCAACAAACAAGTGCGCAGAGTAATACATGAATCATGTGAACCATCGAAGCCAAAATAACCTACAGCACCAGCATAGGCGCAACGTTTGGTTTTCTCCAATGAGTTGATAATTTGCATCGCCCGGATCTTCGGCGCACCACTCACGGTGCCGGCCGGAAACGTAGCTCGCAGCACATCGTAAGCACTGTGTGATGGATCAAGCTCCCCGGAAACGTTGGAAACAATGTGCATCACATGACTATAGCGCTCCACGATCATAAAGTCGTCCACACTCACTTTGCCATGTTTGGAAATCCTGCCGACATCGTTGCGGGCGAGATCGACCAGCATCAAATGTTCAGCTCGCTCCTTGGGATCTGCCATCAGATCAGAAGCTAGCGCATCATCTTCCTCAGGTGATTTCCCGCGTGGGCGAGTTCCAGCGATCGGGCGAATATCGATGCGACCCTTGATCGAGCGGACATGCACTTCCGGCGAGCTTCCCACCAACGCGAAATCCCCTAGCTCCAGAATAAACATATAGGGCGATGGATTCACCAACCGCAATGCCCGGTAGAGATCCACCGGAGCTTGATTAAAGTCCGTCTCAAAGCGCTGGCTTGGGACAAATTGAAAAATATCCCCTGCCGCGATCAGCTCTTTGCCTGCGAGAACCATCGCTTCATATTCCGCCTGGGTCGTGTTGCTGGTGGCTTGCGCTGGCTCGATCTTCAGCAGGCCATTAAGCGCCGGCACATGGAAGGGCCGGTTTAAAACCTCAACCATCGCCGCGATCCGGCCCCGTGCGGCGGCATACGCATCTTCGGGAGTTTCAAATTCTTCGATGAACGCATTCGCGATCACCTGCAAGCGCCGTAAGCGATGATCGAAAACCAATAGCGTATCTGCCAGCAGAAACATCGCATCCGGGATCCCCAGCACGTCGGGCGGCGGTGGCCCCAAGGTCGGCTCGAATTGCCTGACCGCATCGTACGAAAGGTAGCCCACCATTCCACCGGAAAACTGCGGCAGCGCACCGTGGGTGACGGGACGATAGCTCTCCATTTCTCGTTCCAATGCTGCCAACAAATCATCTTCAGCGGTAAATGTCCGTGACTTAGCACCCTCGCGGATCGTGATTTCCTTGCCACGCGCCTCAAAAACCAAGCGCGGTCCGCTACCGACGATCGACCACCGCCCGCCCTTTTCAGAGCTTTCGGCACTTTCCAACAGAAAAGAATGCCGATCATCCCGCAGCTTGAGATAGGCGGACAGAGGGGTTTCAAAATCAGCGGCTAACTGGGTGTAAACGGGTACGACATTCCCCCGTTGCGCCAATTGCACAAAGATTTCCAAAGATGGCTCGACAGGAATAGAACTCACAACGGCGCGAAGCATGGCCGCGAAATCACGCAGGGCAAGCACCGAGCAACCAGAATTCCAGTCTGCCGCTGATAAATTTCAAAACTCATTCTTAAGGGCGAACTTGGCTTCTAATGGGATCGCAGAAGCGGCATCAATTTCTAACCCAAGGATGCCTTATTGATCACCTCGGCGAGGTATTTCTCAAAATGCCAGATCGGTTCCTCCAAATGGCTGAGGCGCCCGGGAGCGTGGCCCTTGGACCGCATTCCGCGCTGGGTGGCCACGCAGACTTCCATATCTTCCATGTGGAAATCGATGCCACCCTGAACTTCCTTTTTCAGAACGTCTTCATAGTTTGGAATGTTGCTCGCACCTTTCGGGATGATCATCGTCGTCATCAACGTGCAAGTTTCCGGGCCAGTCGGCAGGAGGCGATACCAATAAATCCGGTCTGGCGCGGAGAAGAGCAGGAAGTTCGGAAAGCCCAAGAACACTCCCCACTCGGTGCAGTCTTCAATTTTCAGTTGAGGAAAAATTGGAAAAGGCGTGCCAGCATCTCCGGACTCGAGGATTTGCTCCTTCATACTCGCCTTGAGCGGCAGATGCATGTAGGAAAATTCTGGATCATAAGGCTCCGTCCAGCACCCGCGAGCAGGCAGGAAGGGCTCCAAGGTTTTCATGTGCGCACCGAGGTGATGGTAAGCTTCCATGAAGTTTTCTAACAAAATTTTCCAGTTGAAGTCGCACTCCCAATGGGCCGACCAGACAAGATCCGAATTAGCCATATCCCACTTACCTACAAATTCATCACGGAAGCGCCCATACTTTTCCGCAAGCGGCGCAATCTCGGCCGATAGGGTGACAAACACAAATCCTTCCCATATCTCACTGCGGAATTCATGTAAGCATACCTCGCTACGATCAAATCCTTCAGCTTTTTGCATTTCAGGTGCACCTACAAGTTTGCCTCCCAAATCATAACTCCACAAGTGGTAAGGACAGAGAATCACCCGCTTGTTCCCCTCGTCCGGATGGCCGAAGCCGCTAGGCATCAAGTCCATGCCACGGTGGCGGCAAGTGCGGGAAAGCACGCGGATTGCCATATCTTTACCGCGCACCACCAGCATGGGCTCGCCGCAGAGATCGACGCGAACGAAGTCTCCAGCATTCGGGATTTGCGAAATATGGCAAAGTGAAATCCATTCCTTGCCGAAAATTTCCGCTTTTTCAAATTCGAGGAACGTAGGACTGGTGTAGGCAGCGGCAGGCAGGGTAATTGCCCTTTCCAACGGCTTGTTCGCGGTTTCCAGGATGGCGTTGAAGAGTTCGTCCAGTGGATCGATGGTGGATTTCTTTGCCTGGGGTGGTGGTGTGGTTAAAGTGCTCATGGTAGTTTTTGGAAGTTATAGTTTGAAGTGGCTTTGAAATCGCTCCCGTTGCCGTAGTCCAGTCCAGCGATTGATGTCCCAAAGGTCGGCAACAGGTGTCCGGGTATAAGGCGCACACTGGAGATAGCCATCTGGCCCGAACTCTGGTGTCATTGTGAATTCAGTGAAGCCCCGCAATGCCATCGAGTCCCAAATAGCATCCCACCAGCGCTCATGAGCAACGAGTGATCTCTCGTGTTCAGGCGCGCGTGGATCAGGAACCTGTGGCCCTTGGTCGTAGCCAATCCGTGGTTGGATATGGTGAGCATGCTTCGCCGCGAGTGCGAGGATTTCCGGCTCCTCATCAAGGATCAAGCGTTCACTAACGACGCACCAATGGCTGAAGTCGCAAGTAATCCGCAGTTCTGGCACTGCTAGCAAGATTTCGCGAGTCAGCCATGGACTGTAAGTCGAGCGGCCGCGGTGGGTCTCTGCGGAAATAACGATGCTATACTTATCCTGCAGTCTAACAATTCCTTCGAAAAAACGGATCGCATCCGGAGTGCGCCATGCATCATAGCCCGCCATGGTATTGATGAATTGCGGCTTCCCCACAAGACTCCGCTGAATTCCTTCTTCCAATGATTGAAGGTGCTCCTCCACACTGCATCTGGGGAGTGGCACAAACACGCCCGGTAATGTGCAGGTGCTAATCTCTGCGATCCATTGAAGGCCGGCATTTACGAGTGATTCAAAAAAATCCTCACGTTCCACAGGATCCAGCGGGGCGGGTGCTTCAATGCCTTGGAAGCCAGCTTCCTTGCAAAGCAGAATTGCTTCATCAAGAGTACCATCGTGACCCCATAGTGTTTTAAAGAGCTTAAGTTCCATCAGTTTATCAAAGTGTAAGAGCGACACGAAATCCTAAGTTATCCCAACGTGCTTGTTCAGGCGCCCAATCTCTCCAAGAAGCACGGAGCACCCGTGGAAGATGATCCCATGCACCCCCGCGGATCGCGCGACATTTTAGCTTTCCTCCACTCATCCACGCTGAGCCATCGCTGGGCGCACCGATATAATTCGGATGCCAGGTATCTGCCGTCCATTCACAGACGTTTCCGATGAGATCATGGATCCCATACGCGTTCGCCGGAAAACTCCCCGCTGCCATCAGCCTCCCTGCCCCCACTTCAGCGCCATGTTCATCATAGAAAAAATTTGCATCCGTCGGAGCGAGCGAATTAGCGTGAGGAAAAACCGAAGAACTCCCTGCCCGACAGGCGCATTCCCACTCGGCTTCCGAGGGCAGACGATATGACTTACCAAACGTTGCTGATAACTCTCTCAAGTAACCGAGCACTTCTGAATAGGTAACATTTACCACCGGGAAACTTTCATTCTCGTAGAGTGAATTCCCGGCAGGAAGCGCACCCATCATCGCCCGCCATTCACCGCATGTCACAGGCCTAGCACCGATCGCGAAAGAATGCGCGATATTCACTGGGTGCCGAGGAAGCTCGACGGCGTTGACGAATTTATCCTCATCGATTCCGCCCATCAGAAAACAACCTTCAGGCACTCCAACCAACTCAGGTTCGTGCAGACTTTGCCGGATGATGGATGGTTCGATGAAGGTCATTGTCGTCGTCTCCAATGAGCGATCAGAAGCCACTAGCCTTAAGGGCCTTGAACGGACCAAGCTCGACACCAGCTTCCATTGGGTGACTCTTCTTCACCGTTCCAAATTTGATCCACCAATCATTCGTAAGTTTCCAATGACGGGTGATTTCGTTGTGGGAGCCGAAGGGTGGCTCGCCATCAATGATGCCCATGAAGCGGCCCGCCTCCTCGTAATTAAACGGATAGATTCCGCCATCGGTGGCACTGCCGTCTGCACCCACTACTGTGATCACATCTTCTTTGGTGAAACTCAATCCTTTCGCCATGATCGCGTTTGCCTCTTCAGGGTTCTCTTTCCAATACTTTACCGCAGCAAAATAGGCTTTGAGAGTAAGCTTTGCGAGTTCCGGCTTCTCTTGCATGAATGAGCTGCTCATATACATCCCATCTCCGAGCAACGCGGTCTTCTTGTAGAATGGATCCCTGGAAGTCGCCACCACCTTGGAACCCGGCAACGTTTCCAAGACCTTACCACCGAAGGGTTCCCAAAATTCTCCCGCCGCCACCTTGCCACTCACCATCGCGGCCACAGCATCGTCCATGATGAGATTCGTGTATTTAACTTCATCGAACTTCACACCATTTTCCTCTAACCAAATGCCCATAAAGATCTGAGTGAGCCCGCCTTCCAAGACCGCGACTTCTTTGCCTCTCAGATCCGCCGCACTATTCACTCCCGGAGCTAGGATAATCTTGTCCGTGCCATAAGAGGGATTCGTGTAGGTAACTAATTTTACCGGCACCCCCTTATCTGCAGCGATTGGGCCGTACTCTACTGTAGATGATGTGACGTCTAGCTTACCAGCTGCCATCTGGGCAAAACTCTCGTAGGGATCTTCAATAATAACGATGTCCAAATCCAGCTCGGGCACGAGATTCTTTTCCTTGGCGACGAACCAAAAAGCATAGCCGGGCCATGAAAATAATGATATTTTGACAGTCTGTGGCTTACTCGCGGATGCGGGTGAAGCAGCTTCTTCTTTTTTGTTACAAGCAGTGAATGCGATTAAAGAAATCGCGACAATGGGCAGATAACGAGTGATGATTTTCATAGGAATGATCAATGGAGATATTTGAATAGAAGGCGGTGAAGAGAGCGGATCAATGTATCAGTAATAAGACCTAACAGGCCGATGGTCAAAATACCGGCCATGATATCATCCACCTGCACGAAGCGTTTCGCACGCATCATCATCGCGCCGATGCCATCAGTAGCGGCGACGATTTCAGCGACCACCAAGTAGGTCCAGCTCACAGCCAGCATCTGGCGTGCCGTGTCCACATAACTCGGTAGTGCCGCGGGAAGAAGAATGTGCCACAAAACTTTGGCTCGGGTGGCGCCCAGAGTGCGCGAGCATTCCACGAGCTCGGCAGAAACGGCCCGCGTATTATCCATAAAAAGTGAGATGAGAAAGAATACCACCCCAATGACGAGCAATGCGATTTTTTGATCATCCCCCGTCCCAAACCACATCAGCAACAAGGGCACGAATGAAGGTGCCGGGAGATAACGAAAAGGTGAAACCAACGCATTGAAAAATCCTGCGACAGGAGTGAAAGCCCCCATCAACATTCCGAGCGGCAGTGCGATTACGATTGCGATGCCAAAACTTGTAAAAATGCGCTTCAAGCTCTGCAGCACATCCATGGCAAATTCCCGTTCTGCAAAGAGTGTGACCCAAGCTTGAAACACTGCGATGGGCCCGGGCAGCAATGTAGGATCCGCAAGCCCGGACGATGAGACACCTTGCCATAGTAAAATAAAGCACAACCATGCCAGCAGCCCCAGTCCGATTTTTACTCCAAACTGCAATGGAGTGCCGAATTCAAAAATCGACCTCCGAGCCACGCGTGTGGGCACTATTCCCCTTGGAATAGTTGCTGGAACACCTGTACTGGCTAGTGAATCGGACATGCTTTCATGGCATACATAGCACCCACCATGCCATCCGGTCAATTTATTTGCGCTTGCAACTAATCTCCCATCTATCTACTTTGTTTTCAATGACTTCCCCGCTGCTATCCAAACCAAAATCGTCGCCACAACAGGTCGCATGGCGGCTATTTTTGACAGTTCATGCCTTGGCCTACCGGAAAATCGATTGTGGATTGATCGAGAAAAACTGCATATCGTTCGACGATTATGATGTGTTGCTCACAGTCAACGAGGCTGAGGGTGAGACGCTCCGGATGAGTGACTTGGCTGAAGCGGTGCTACTGAGCAACAGCGGCATGTCCCGCCGCGTGGCGCGGCTGGCCGAGCGTGGGCTGCTCCATCGCGAACAATGCCTACACGACGGGCGGGTCTTCCGTGTGCGACTAAGCCGCAAAGGGCATCAAGCACTGAAAAAAGCCTGGGGCGTCTATAAGGGATTGATCGAGCAGTCATTCGCCTCCCACCTCACCGATGTGGAAGCGGAGAAGCTTGGAGAAATTTTCCAACGAGTGCTGGACCGGATCGGAACAGAGCGTCATCGGGGCCTTTTGGAATTACAGAAAACCGATGCGCCGAAGAATACAATCATCTGATCTAAATTATAATTCTATGGTATCGTCGCTTGCATCCTCATAAAGCCTGATCCGGGCGAGAGAGGTAGCACCGCTCGCGCAAGTCCATCTGGCCCGAGAGTTGGTACAGGGCTTATCGGAATAAAGGGAGTAATCAAATTTGTAGAACGTGCCGGAACTAACGTATAGCGCGACGAGACGGGCAATCGAATTGGATATGACAATTCAAGGCTTCCGCCAGTTTGCAGCAAATTGATACGTTCGCCATCGTGAATGGTCGGATTCAGTCCCATTGCGAATTCAACCGCAGCAGCAACCCCATCGTGATCTGAGTCGTCAGAAACTGGTAACCCCGTTTTGCCAAATCTCGTCATCCAGGTCGCAAAAGGCATATCGATCTGAGCATTGGTTTTGCCATGCATTCCACCAAGAATTTCTGTAGCGGAAAGGTGAGCAATTGCAGTTTGATAACGCTTATTAAATGCGGCGATGATTTGATTGGCGATTAATGCCTGTGCATTGGTATTAGGATGGAAATTTCTGCTGAGCGGGCCATTGAGCCAGACGAAATTCAAGTCTCCAGAAGTCGATCCGCTGTTCGCGAAGTTAATTCCATGGATACACAGCGGCCGATTGCCAAGTAATGGCAGAGTCAGGTTAAAAACATCTGCATAACCGATATTTCTAGATGCTGCTAGGGTTGCGAGCTTCGCATTGAGATCAATCAATACATCGGTCACCCGCTGCGTCTTGATCACGTCCGGAGGATAGATACTTTTTACCTCTGGAGTGATTCCGACGTGTGGCACATTGACTAGAACGATTTGAATATCGGGATTGAGAGAAATGACTCGATCTAGAATCAAGGTCGTATAATTAACAAAATCCGCCACGAAGGTTCCTGCTGAATTTTGTTGATAGATCCCGCCATAGACAGCTCTTACATCGTTACCACCAATGAATAGGGTTAGCCGCTCCGCTGTATTTATAATTTGTTCTTCCATTTCCTCCACCGCGAAATCGTTGTCCTCATCGAAGTTTGACAGGGCAAGAATGGCTGCGAGGTCAGGATCGAGAAGTGAAAAGACAGTGATTTGCCGATTCATGAACTTCCACAATTCATCGATTTTCATACCCGGCACCGCCCAGTTATATTCTTGGCGTAAGTATAAACTCAATCTGCCACCGAATGGCAAGTTGACAGAAAACGAACGCCGCGCACCGAGATCGAACTTCGATTTTCGATAGAGTGGGTTGTCTAAAATTTCCACCCAGTTCCGCACACCTGGGCCAAAGCCATCGCCGTAGCTACCTACAAATGGAATCGTCACGCCGGTGCCAAATTCAGACTCGTAGGCGAAAGTGAGAGAATCCCCAAGTGTCACAATTTGTTCGGTAGCAGTGACGTCCGCGCGTGACAGGGCAAGTGCCAGAATGAGAGCGCTGATCGATTTCATAGATACACCAATGATACCTCGTTTTTTGTTTGCCGCATCCCATAATTCCCCGGCTGTTTGAATTCAATCACCATGGTGAGAGGTCAATTCTCATTTTGCAGCCGCAAGCTTGCAATCAGGAGCGGATTCCCCCATTCTCCGCCCATGAGCACCCCGAATCCTTACACTCCTCCCTCGATGCCCGCCGCGCCTGCTAGTGATGAAATTTCACGCCAACTCCAGGGCATCCAGTATCCGCTCACCCTCACTTTCAAGGTTCTCGCGCTTGCCAGCCAGGCCACTGTGACCGATGCCAGCGGCCGAACGATTCTCTACACCAAGCAGAAGCTTTTCAAATTTCGCGAACATGTCGAGATCTGGACTGATAAATCCCAAGGCACCCGCCTCGCCGAGATCAAGGCGAACAAGGTGATCGATTGGTCTGCCCGCTATGTTTCCACCGATGCGCAGGGTGCGGAAATTGGCAGTGTGGGCCGCAAGGGCTGGCGCTCGATCTGGAAGGCCCATTACGAAACCTTCAATCCCGGAGACTCGGTTCCAGACTTCTCCATTCGGGAGGAAAATCCGTGGACCAAGGTCCTCGATTCCATCCTCGGAGACATTCCCATCATCGGCATGTTCAGCGGCTATTTTTTCCATCCAAGCTTCCTCGCCGCCCGCGCGAATGGTAGCCCCGCGATGCGCCTCACCAAGCAGCCCGCCTTTTTCGAGGGCCGCTTCAAAATCGAGAAGCTCGCCGAAATGACCCCACGCGAGGAACTCAATCTCTTCCTTTCTTTCATGATGCTCGTCATGCTGGAGCGGCGGCGCGGGTAGTCTTATGCGCGAAACTTAGCCAAAGCGATCCCCATTGTTTTCCCTCTCTGCGCGGCGAAAAGATTCCATTTCGCGTTTCAGCGGCTCCCAATAAATGCGATCTTTTTCCTGTTCCACCCGGACCTCTGCGTCGAGCGCCGTCCGTAAATCTGGCAAATCTCCATTCATGGCCAGCGCAAGTAGCGGTCGGGTTTTGAGGAGCCGCTGTGCTTCCGGGATGAATCGTGCTGTGAGTTCGACAAGGCGTTCTGGAGTTCGAACTTCTAACAGCCAAAATTCAATTCTTTCCAAAATCGGGAGGATTTCATGGCCTGATAGTGCCCCTAGACCAATGCGCCGATCATTGGACAATCCTTTTCACGCTGGGTCTTCTTGGCACCCACCAGATCCGAAATCGATAGCATGTGAATCTCTTCGCCTCCTTCAAAGGTAATCGTCGTCCTTCTATCTCACATCACTGAAAATGGAGGGAGATCTCTTAACCGAGTCATCACATCAATTCGCAGGCCTTTTACACCACTTGCTTGGCAGCGAAAATGAACTGCATGCCCTCGATCCAGAATTTTAGGATCAAATCTTGGTACGGCGATAGGCACCGCCTCTAACTCGTGTAGAGCCGCATGAAGCCCCAGAAAGTTTGAAGCATCAGCTAGAA
>JBGSUW010000079.1:0-13363 GCA_041753275.1 Akkermansiaceae bacterium
TATTTGCTATCATCGTATGGCTACCTACTATTATTTTACTTCCGCTTGCTCGAATATTGCACTGCTCCCCTATATAAACAAAATCACCTAAGGTTAAGCCTGTTTGCTCGTCGTCGTCCTGGATTTCAGACGTAATATCAATGATGGAATAATCACCAATGCTGCAGTTCTTTCCATTTTGTATCTTTGAAAGATTGGAGGATTTAATAATAGCTGTACTGGAACATATCAAACCATTTTTGCGCAGATATCCACGGGCTCTAATTTGCTGTATGACGTCGTAAATGTCCCGGAAGATTAGTCGTAATACCAGCATGAATTTTTTTTAGTTTAATCCGCATTAGTTAGTGCTAATTCCTTCTCCGGTTTGATAGCATACGCAAGTGCTGTCCCATTCACTAGTTTTGTAACTAATTTTCGCTCTTTGATATATCTGACAACATCAGGATGACTTGCTACGCAGTCATGCCATGCAAGAACTCCTCCTGGACGCAGCATTTCCCAGCCCTTTTCAGTGTCATTTTTCACATACTCGTAGCTATGGGCACCATCTACGAAGATGAGGTCCATAGTCCCATGGTAAGGGGTCTCATCGAAGGTGGCAGAGTCTGAGCTTAAGAATGTGACCCGATCCAAGAGATCTCGCGGGATCAGTATGCCCTTGCCCCCTTCTGCGGCTATTTGCTGTTCTTCCGGCTTTGGAATCGGAAGGCTGTAGGCAGGATGGTCTTCGGGGAGATCGAGCGTGAAGACCATTCCACCTTCTTCGACATTAAGCGCGAGTTGGGTTGTCGAAACCCCCTTGTAAGTCCCGAACTCAAAGATTTTTTTTGCGCGGCTCAGCCGTGAAAGTGCCGCTAGTGCAGCGCACTCCATGGGCGAGACTGATGCACCAACACTTGGAAAAGACTGAAGCGTCCAGCGCTGGGTACCGGGGCATATGTCGAGCACGTCAATGGATGGGATGGAACGAGTGTCCGCCACCGGATCCATGATTGCAGCAGCGGAGCTGCTAGCAATCCCGAATACGTGTTGAAGGTCGCGTGGATTTCTCAGAGCAAGCCGGGTTAAACGTCCGGATAGAAGTAGTATTTTTTCGATCATTGGATGGTGGATTATGGTTCTTTAAAAGAGTTTATGCAGGTGTAAGTCTTGCTTTGGCTTTCAATAGAATTCTTGAGATAACAGTAGTGGCTTCGATGCGTGAGTGGAGGTTCATTCCCACAAGCCATAGTGCAGGAATGTAGATGAAGAAGAACAAACCGGTCCCAATGCTAAGCCTAGATATTGCATCGAGTTGGGCCACGATCGTTACACAGGTCAGTGAAAACAAAAGAATACTTATCATAATGGTCGCTGTGGGACGGGCGATCCAAAGAACCACCTCGTTACGCGGAATGCCGAAATAGCGGCCAGTCCGGCCAACGCCGTATGCTCCAGTGACTGCAAGATTACAAACTAGCGCTGCGACCAAGAGCCCGGTCAGGCCGATGTTGGGGACGAGCATCAGTGACACTGCAACAAACGCCAATCCCTCGAAAAGGTAGATGTATTTCATTCCTCCGATTTGCTTGGTGATTCCAACGAGACCGGTGTGGCAGCGGGTCACCGAAGTGCTGAATAAGATACATGCGAGCAGGACGTTGTTCCACGGCTCCCATGTAACCCTTCCCGATGTCCAGATCTCGATGAATGCTCCGTTGGTCAGAGCGATGCCAGCGCTGACAGCGGCGGCTACCACGGCGGAAATGGACAGAATATCGCGAAAGCGATTTTTCATCCGAGATGAATCTCCCCGGACGATGATTTCGGTAAGTGCCGGTGCCGAAGAATCCAGAATCCGAGCGACCACTTGCTGGCCCATTTGGTAGAGCTTGGTAGATACGGACCAAGTGGTAGCGGCTTCCATGCCAAGGAGGCGACTGACGATAATTACTTGGCTGGCGGAGGTGAGTTGGACACCCAGATTCATCATGAACAGGCTGCCGCCAAAGTGAAAAAGCTCCCGAAACAGCTTCGGATCATAATGGCCCCGATGCTCAGGGGGCGGGTAATATCCGAGTCGTCTGCATGAAATGTAGTTAATTACTGTGGCGACTATGAAGCCGACCGCCGTGGCAAATGGCAAGCTATACAACTGCCAGCCCAGCTCGAATCCAAGCCAGAGCAGAGCGAACGTGCAGACGAGGCTGATGCTGCCGGCTAGGTTTGTTAAATCGAGGCGCTGGTGGCACCAGAGAGGAGAACCCAATGCTCCCAAGGCGAGCCTCGTGCCATTTATAAGCGCCTGGAGCCCCATTAGCATCATGAAAGGATGCTGCAAGTGGGCCGGGAGATTAAGTAGGGAAGGAGCCAGCCACGCCATTATCAATCCAAGCGCTCCAACGAGAACCCCTTGAATCGCAAAGACTCGCGCACCCGTACGGAGAATGTTGCCGTAGATTCCGCTCTCAACGTTGTCTTTGTGATCGGACAAGGCGCGAGAGATCGAGCCGCTCATGCCAAACTCGAGTAACATCAGGTAGCCCCCAAGCTGGGTAACCAAAGCCCAAAGCCCGAATTCTTCTTTATCAAGGTAGTGTAATGCCAAGGGTATGGACGCGATCGTATAGACCATATTCACACCAATGGCTGCATAACTGGAGAGCAAGCCGGTGACAAACCGCTTGGAGCGGGACATGGGAGTTCGGAGCACCTTGGAAGTCGCTCGGCGAGCGTTGATAACCATTAATGAGCTTACAAGTCCTCGGTTGGGAGAGCATTAACGCCCTTCTAACCACCAGCAAACTGGCGGCCCTTGGGCTGATGATCGTTAGCGCGCACCATGACGGGAATTCTGCTTGCCTTGGTATATGCTGGCAAAGGCAGATTATTTTCGAGCAAACGGATCATTCCAGCACCAATGAACAAGGTGGTGGCTGCAGTGGAAAAGGTTCCAAAGATCAAGACGAAGAAAACAGGGTTCCAAATCAGGGGTATGCCAATGATCAGTGAAACGGGCCACCACTCTGTGCCATGGCAGCGTTTGATCTGGCGATGGGCATGAACCGCAAGGCGAATCTGAAACAGGAGGAGGATGAAAAGTCCGGAGTAACCAGTGACACGGATCGTTTGCACCGGACCGCTGTGGTAGTCGCCGCTGGCAAGGATGCTTTCGCGATGAGCATCAAATCCTGAGATACCTTGCGCATTTGAGCTTCCTGCTGAAAGTTGATACTTAAATTCACGGGCTGTGAGGCCCAGGCCATCCCCGAAGAACTTATTCGCGATCCAGCGGTCGGTTAGCAGGACCTCTTCCCAGATTTCCACCCGCCAGTCGGTCGAGGATTCAGCGTCTGAAACATAACGTTGCTCCCAGGTTCCCGGAAGAAAGGACAGGGAGCGTTGGATATTGGGTGGAAGCGGTGCTATCGCATTCGTTACCGCGAGAGCTCCTAAACCCATTAAGGCAGCGACGCATGAGACGATCATCTGCGGGAAGCTACCCCGGTAGCATGCCCCGACAAAATAGGTCAAACCGACTCCGGCAATCGTGTTGCGGAATCCGCTTAAGCCTGCTGCAACCAGTGAGATCACAATGAGCAAAGCGAATAGCGGATGAAGGCATGCCATGAGGGGAGCTCGAAAAGCACAGACCCAAAGAGAAAGGTTTCTAGCAAGTGTTCCAAGAAAGGCTTCCCGGCTGGCGGCACCGGTGTCCACCTGTTTGTTATGATCCGAATAGTCCACAACACTCGTATCCACGTAACTGGATCCAAGGAGGTAGCCCACGGTCGGAACAAAGCGGCCAATCATTGACATACCAAAGTTGATCAATCCACCGACGATCGTAAGCTTCAAAGCTGTTTTTAATTCACTTGGCGGAACCCGGAGTCCAGCGAGCAGAATCGCTGTGACGGAGGAAAGCACAAATAGAAGGTAGGGTTTTCCTCCAACCGAACCTCCGCCGAATACATTAAGCCCGGCTGGGTTGCGAAGATATACCTGCAACACAGAAAGAGTGAGAAGCAGTCCCCAAACTTCAAGCTCGGTGAATCTGAATTGGTGGGGCAGGCGGCGCATCAGCAGATGCATCACTGAAAAGCCGATGACCAAAAGTTGAGCGATGAGCAGGGTATCGGGCAGCCCCGGAACGCGGAAGACGAGTCCGACTGCTCCCAAGAATGGAATGAGCAGCCAAATTTTGCGGCCGAGAAGAAAGCAGGCGATGATCGTGAGAGAGCCGACGACCCAAGCGACGGTCTCGAATTGGGCGGTGGCAGCACTGATGCCGAGGTATAGCGCCACGACGATCCCGATGACGGCGATGATAATGGCTTTGAGCTTTTGGGAATCCATTTGGTGGAGTTCGGAACGCGGAACGCGGAGTGCGGAATGCTAAGAGTAAGAGGATTAGAGGTGGCGAGCGCGGAACGCGGAGTGTGAAGAGGAAGAAGTGCCGAGTGATCAGTGAAGATGTGGAATAAGTTACTGAGTGGTGCGGATTTTTACTCTTGATGTTCGATGTTTTCCGGCGCAGGTGGCGCGGCACCGCCGGGGTCGCGTGCCAATGAAGGGAGCGAAATTTGTCCAGAAAAGCCGCAACGTCCTTAACATGGGCTCCTGTCCCGCTCGCCATGGGCTGCGCTCCCGGAGGTAGCGCACTACCGGGAGGACCTTCTGGCGAGGGCGATCGCAGGGATTAGAAAGAGCCATGCGAGGAGTGCGGCAAGCGAAGCGAAAAATAGCCAGTGGGGACGCGGGAAGAATTGAAGTTCGACGTGGTGGCTGTCGGCTGGAAGCAGATGAATCCAGCAGGCGGAGTCGGTGCCTTTGAGCAATGGCTGCCAGTTCCCCCCGGCCGCTCTCCAGCGCCAGCCCTCATGCCAGTTCTGTGCGATTCGGATCCAAGTGCTGTCTTGCGGAGCCTCGAACTCGCGGCGGTTCATGCTTTCCTGAATCTGCGGGACGGGCGTTGTAGCCTTGAGCGAGGTGAGGATTTCCTGCGGGTTTAAGGGAAGCGGCCCTGTCCCTGCGATGACGGGAGCGGGGACGTTAGGGTTCTGGCGGAGCGCGTAGCCGCCGGGCATTAGCGTGAGCGGCCAGTCCGCAGTCCCCTCGCTTGCGGCGCTGTCCGTGGGTTGCACCGAGGTTCCCACTCCGGCCAATGTCAGCCGGGTTTCTGCGGGCTCATTGGAGAGGGTGGTGGAGTTTGACGGGTGCTGGATGCTCTCGTAGGCATCCACGGAAGCTACAAAATAGCCAGAAAGGAGGTTGGGTGTTGCGAAAATATCTGCGAAGCGTCCATCGGGAAAACTTTGGAGAACCCGGTTGGTGCCGGTGGCTTGGCGAACCATTTCGATTGCCGGGTGTTCCGGTTGCAGGTTTTTGGGATCGGAAAAGGTGGTCCACGTCTGGAAGAGGGTGAACAACTCAAGTGAGGTAGCTCCGAGGATCGCGGCGTTGCCCCATTTGGCGCCGCCGGGATTCTGGCGTGAGGAGAAAATCAGTCCGCCGGTGCCGATGAGAAGGAGGCCGTAAACCCAAGCCGTGCGGGGATGAAGCAGTGAGAAGCGGTCAGTCCATTTGCGGGCGCGGCCCTCGATCCACTTTTTGTCAGAGCCAAACTGGGATGAGGCGCTGGCGGCGATCGATTTGGCGACGACTTTGTTTTCAACAGAATCTCTGATTTTGGCCGGGAGAACCGCTCCGATGAGCAATGCCGCGCCTAGTGCGACGACCGCGATGGAAAGGCCCCGGATCATTTTGCGGGGTGCGAGCTGTGGCAGCCGGGCCAGCATTTCAGCCGCCATCCAGGCACCGCCGAGGAGGAACAGAAGTTGCACGCGATGATAGAGCGGGCCCACGAGCGGTGTGAGAGGGATCAAGAGTCCGGCGAGGATCAACCATTTCGCTTGGCGGGGCATCTGCTTGTGGAATAGCCCGACGATGGCGAGGAGCATGGGAATCGTGCCGAGGTAGGCGAGATCCATGAATCCGGACTTGATCAGCTTGAGGCCATCAATCGTTTGCGGGTCGCCCATCAGCCAAGGCCAGATTTGTGCGGGGATGAGTAGGGAGTGGATCAGAGGCTGGGTGGGACCGTCTGCATAGCCGATGCCGCCGCGAGTGTGGCCAAGCTGCACATTGGCGAGGTAGGCGGAGATTTGGGGAAGCAGGGAGAACGCCGCCATCGCGAGTGCGAGCGCGAAAGCGATCGACCAGCCGGCAGCCGCAGGCCACTCCTTGTGGAGGAATTTGAATCTGGAGCCGGGTATCGCTCCGGCGAAGAGGCAGCCACAGGCGAGGACGACAAATGCCAGGTGTTGCAAGGAGCCGCCGAGAAGGGCGAGTGCAAGAAACCCGGGCAGTAGCAATTGCCGGGTGGTGAGCGATTTCCAGGAGAGGCTACCGACAACAGACCACAAGACCCAGGGCATCCAGCAGAAAGAGCCAAGCGTCCAACGGTGGTAGATCCAGATGGTAAACTGGCTGTTCGCCATGTAGGCGACGGCACCGATTAGGCAGGGGAGCCAGGGGAGGTTCCGGCTGCGGAGAAATACGAGCATGCCCGCACCGGCGATGAGAAACTCAACAATGATACCGAGGTTCCATGCGTCCTTGAACGGCAGGAAGCGGTGCAACTGCATAGTCCAGGACCCGGGAAGGGCCATGGTGTTGGCGGCTAGGCTATAACCTCCCATTTCGTAAGGGTTCCAACCGATGTAACCGTCTTCCTTGAGAGATTTTGCAGCGAAGAGGCGGTAGGGAAGATACTGGGTGACGGCGTCCGATGGGTTATGGTTGTGAGGCTTTGCGCCATTTGCATTTTCTGCCCAAGGCTCAATCAATGTTGTGGTGATATCGAGCGGAGCGACGATTTTCCCTCCAAAAATGGCAGGAAAAAACAAGATTATTGCGAACGCGACGATTGCTATAGAAGCAAAGATACCGTTTGGTTTGTCGCGAGAAGTCATAGGGCTTATAAGCAATCCAGATTGATTGAGATATTCAAATTATCCTAGAGATCAGTATTTCAGAATACACCAGATGGCGCGAACGCCGTCACGCCAGCCGATTTTCTTACCCTCTTCGTAAGTGCGCCCGTAGTAGGAGATCGAGACTTCGTAGATTGGGACGCGGAGCTTGGCAACCTTGGCGGTAATCTCTGGCTCGAACCCGAAGCGATTTTCTTGGATAATGATCTGTTTAAGAATATCTTTTCTGAAGACTTTATAGCAGGTTTCCATGTCCGTGAGATTCAGATTGGTGAACATATTCGACATGAGTGTGAGGAATTTGTTTCCGACGGCATGCCAGAAATACAGCACCCTGTGCATACCCGCACCGAGAAAGCGGGAGCCGAAGACCACATCGGCGCGACCCGTGAGGATGGGCATGAGAAGTTTTGGATATTCATCAGGGTCGTATTCGAGATCCGCGTCCTGAATGATGATAATGTCGGAATTGACGTGCTGAAAACCAGTGCGGAGAGCAGCTCCCTTTCCTTGATTTACCTCATGGGTGAAGATACGAATACGATCATCCGTTTTCGCGAGTGCCTGCATGGTCTGCCAAGTGCCATCAGATGAACAGTCATTGACCATGACGAGTTCTCCCACTTCCGGTCGAGCCAATACTTTTTCGACGATGATGTGGAGGGTCTTTTCCTCATTATACACGGGGATGACTACGCCGAGGCAACGATCGGGGATAAGGACTGGATTCATGATCGGAAAATAGGTAGCGCGGTCTGGCTCAGACCGCAGAGAATAGCAGGAGAATGAAGGATGTTGAGGTGAGACAGGATGGCTTTTCTTGGACGGGTCATTTGTGGCTCATGGGCGTGCGCCCTGAGCCAAGGCGCGTCTGCGGTTTTGGCAAAACCGCGCTTCACAGGCTCGCAGGATATTTAAAACGATGGAATCCTGGATAGTGAAATCATTGAGACGACGAGGATCATCCAGCTATTCTTCCGCGATGCGTTTCAAGCATCTGCGAATAATCGCCGCTTTATTTAGATCTATGTCATCAATCATGATGTCAGAACGGCTTGGCGCTCCTCGTTGAGACGTGCGTAATCAGCCAAGGTGGACATTTCAAATTGCTGCTGCCGGCTTGGTTTTTGGATGTCGATCGAGGTGCCTGTACGGAGGACCTCTTTGGAAAAAACGGTGCTGGCTTGGGTGAGATCGACGAGATCGACGCTCCGTCCCAATTGGTCGGCGAGCTGGTTGGCGACTTGGAAGCAGACAACTGGGTCCACGCTTACCTCAGGCAGAAACGCCACGTCAATGTCACTTTCCGGATGCTGTGAGTCGGTGCCGAAAGAACCAAAAAGGTAGATCACCGCTGGCTCGAAATGCTTCAATGCCTCAACCACTCTGACTCGCTGGTCTTTTGTCATGCGGGATTGAGATTGCATAGTCTCGAAATGGAAACAGCCAGCAGTAGTAATACAAAGTGGCAGTTTAAAGGCACGCTACCGCCCTTGGTTGCGGGGTGGCGATTTAAATGAAATCGCCTATGGTGAAGGACTGAACAGGAAATTCCCGCTCTCAGGCGGGCGAGATTGATACGCTCAAGTTATTGTTCAAGAAAAAATGAACAAAGCTGACGAGAATCTGAAGATTGGGGAAGCAAGGGGCGTCCGCTAACTAGTAAGCTTGCTAAAATACTCTGGTTCATTGAGGATCAGCGCGAATGGTACGGGTTAGCGAACTTTTGACAAACCGCCGGATGAGGATTGCATTGTTGATCTGTGGAGTTCTCGCGGTAGTGGGAAGCCTGATCGCTTGGAGAATGGGTTTTAGTTTCGCAAGCATTCAACAAGGATGGAAAGAGGTAGAGCGGTTTTTGTCTCAATATCCATGGTTGATGTTTGTTGCGCTTGTGATTTTGCCAGGGCTGCCTGTTCCAACAAGTGCACTGCTTCTGACGGCAGGTGTGATTTGGAGTGATCGACCTTGGATGGCTTGTGGCGTTGGCCTCTTGGCGCTGAGCCTTAATTTCTGTTGGACCTATTGGCTTGCCGCCAAGCCTGCGCGGGGATTGGTGGAGAAATTGATTGCGGCGAGCGCGATCAAAATTCCTGACTTACCCCGTGAGGACCACGTCAAACTGATTCTCGTGCTGCGACTCACTCCGGGAATTCCACTATTTTTTCAAAATTATCTTCTTGGGTTCCTGCGGGCGCCGTTTTTGCTCTATTTGCCGATTTCGATTCTATGTTCTGGAGTCGTCGGCTGCGGTATTATTCTGAGCGGAGCTGGACTTGCCGATGGGCGATTGCTTCCCGCTCTCACTGGGGTGTCGATGATCGTGCTGGGATTGATCTTGATTCAATTGCTCCGCAGATGGTTGGCGAAAAGAAAATTGGTCGTGGAAGGAGAAGTTAGGGATTAGTGGCTTTATTTCCCTCCGCTCAGAAGGTCTGGCGAAGAGTCAACGGTCGCGGGGCCGGAGGTTTTTGCTTGCTTGATTTTCTCACGACCGGCAGCCATGAGATTAGACAGATTTTCTGCTTCTTCGAGCCAAAGAATCTTCTCACGAAAGCTCATGCGGCGGTCCATTAACCGGTCGAATTCCCGACTGCCCTCAGCGGTTCCCCATTTCCAATCGGGAGTGATGGGTGGTAAAGGATTCATCGAGCGCGGAGAAGTTCGACAATATCGATGCGGTCTTGAGGGCGGTCTGCGACTCGTTTCATTTCTAACAACGTTTCTAGAGAAACAATGGGTGCGGCAAGATTTGGAGTGAGTTCCATCCAACATAATTGTTCCTTTTCATCTGAGTAAGTGAATGGTTCGTAAATGAAAATATCGATAGGAGTACGCTGGTGAATGTCACTCCACAATTTCAGAACGATCATGTTTTTCTCATTTCTCCACTTCTCGCGAAGCTGCGGATCCGAAAATTCCTCGATCCCTACCGGTAATAACATCTGATAACCAATTGAAACAAGGGCATCCAGCCCTCTGATAATATTTCGTTCTTCAAGCTGAATCACAAGATCCAGATCCCTCGTCATCCTGACAAATCCATGGGCGTTGACCGCAACGCCCCCAACAATGACGTAATTTACACTGGCTTCATTGAGAGCCCTTACGATTGCTTCGAGACTGGAAACTTCCATACGGGGAGGGATATAATACAAGACTGGGCCGACGGCGAGGGTGAAAGTGAGTCTAGTTCACCCTTCGTTTTGATTCCGACTCACTAAACAATCATTCCTGCGGCGACAGTCTCGTTGGTGCCGGGATCGATGAGAATGAAGGAACCGGTGATGCGATTGCGACGATAGGAATCGTAGATTAGCGGCGCGGCGGTGCGGAGGGAAATGCGGCCAATGTCATTCATGCTCAAACCATCGACTCCTTCAATTTTGTGGAGGGTGTTGATATCGACATGGTATTTCACCTCTTGAATGATGGCTTTGGTTTCTTGAGTGGTATGGCGGATGACAAGTTTTGCCTTGGGTGGCATTGGCTTGGCGGAAAACCAGCAGACCATGGCTTCAATGTCTTGGCCGACGTGTGGAGGATTGTTGGTTTTGACCAAGGTATCACCTCGGGAGATATCAATCTCCTCGGTGAGTGTGAGGCACACGGATTGAGGTGCGAAGGCTTCTTCCTTTTCGCCATCGGGGCTGTGGATGGCTTTGACGCGGGTTTTAAATCCGGAAGGAAGCACGGTGACCTCATCTCCAGGTTTGAAAACTCCGCCTGCGACCCGTCCAGCATAGCCCCGGAAGTCATGCCATTCGTCGCTCATCGGGCGCACCACCCACTGGACAGGGAAGCGGGCATCGATATGATTTTCTTCGCCGCCCACATAGACTGTTTCGAGATGATAGAGGAAAGTAGGTCCTTTATACCATGGCATATTTTCGGAACGTTCCACCACGTTATCGCCATTAAGTGCGGAGATGGGTATATCTGTGATCTCGACGATGTTATCGAGACGAGAGGCGAAGTCATGGAAATCTTTGACAATCTTGTTATAGATTTCTTCAGAATAGTCCACGAGGTCCATCTTATTGACGGCGACTACCAAATGCTGGATCCGTAGAAGATTGGCGATAAAGCTATGGCGTTTGGTTTGCTCGATCACGCCTTTGCGCGCATCGATCAGGATGATTGCAAGGTTTGCGGTGGAGGCACCGGTAACCATGTTGCGAGTGTATTGAGTATGGCCGGGGGTATCTGCGATGATGAATTTCCGCTTGGGCGTGGCAAAGTAGCGGTAAGCGACATCGATGGTGATGCCTTGTTCGCGCTCGGCTTTGAGGCCATCTGTGAGCAGGGCGAGGTTAACGTTTTCATCGCCACGGCGGCGGGAGGATTCTTCCATGGCTTCGAGTTGATCCTCAAAAATGGATTTGGAATCGTATAACAAGCGGCCAATGAGAGTTGATTTGCCGTCATCGACGGAGCCGGCAGTGGTGAAGCGAAGTAGGTCCATTTGGTCTAAAGGTCGGAAGGTCGGAAGGTCGGAAGGTCGGAAGGTCGGAAGGTCGGAAGGTCGGAAGGTCGGAAGGTCGGAAGGTCGGAAGGTCGGAAGGTCGGAAGGTCGGGGTGAGAAGACCTTGGACTTTGAACTTTTCGACTTTAGACAGGCTATTTCCAAGCGACGCTCAGAAATACCCTTCTTTCTTGCGATCTTCCATGGCGGTTTCGGAGCGTTTGTCATCGGAGCGGGTGCCGCGTTCGGTTTGGCGGGCGGCAGAGACTTCTGCGATGACCTCATCGAGATTGGATGCCGGGGAGCGGACGGCTCCGGTGCAGGTGGCGTCTCCGATGGTGCGGAAGCGGACGATCTCTTTGGTGACGGTTTCGTGGTCCTGAGGTTTGAGGAAATCCGTCACGGCGAGAAGCGAGCCATTGCGTTCGAATACTTCGCGCTCGTGGGCAAAATAGATGGAAGGCAGAGGAATATTCTCACGTTGGATATACATCCAGATGTCCATCTCGGTGAAGTTCGAAAGTGGAAAGACTCGGAAATGTTCACCGGGATTTTTGCGACCGTTAAAAAGGTTCCAGAGCTCGGGACGTTGGTTTTTAGGGTCCCACTGACCGAAATCATCGCGGTGGGAAAAGAACCGTTCTTTGGCACGGGCCTTTTCTTCATCTCGACGACCACCGCCGAGGCAGGCATCGAATTGACCTTTCTCGATGGTGTCGAGCAAGGTGATGGTCTGAAGTTTGTTGCGAGATGCATTCGGGCCCTTTTCCTCGATGACTCGTCCGCTATCGATGGAATTTTGAACCGAGCCCACGACAAGCGTTGCACGGATCAGTTCGACGAATTCATCGCGATAAGTCATGGTTTCAACAAAGTTGTGTCCCGTATCGATGTGGACAAGCGGAAATGGCATGCGTGCAGGCCAGAATGCTTTGCGCGCCAACCATGCCATAACGATCGAATCTTTGCCGCCTGAAAAAAGCAGTGCTGGATTTTCAAACTGGGCAGCAGTTTCGCGAAGAATGAAAATGGCTTCGGCTTCGAGCTGATCGAGGTGGCTGAGGTGATAATTTGGCATCTTGGATTGGAAGGCTGGAAGGAAAGTGGGTGGGGAGGGAGTAGGACTCGCACCTCGCAGCGTCAAGATTAAATAATTATGTTGGGTTGTTTAATAATGATTTGCCTTTATAGCTAGAGCGGACGGTGTGCGGCGATTCGCTCACGAATCCGTTCAAGCAGCTCGAATGTGGCATCCTCGATGGTTGATGCTTCTGTATCGAGAATCAGGTCAGGATCTTGGGGGGCTTCAAACGATCCGTCTTTGCCGGTGAAATGGGCGATTTCACCACGGGCTGCTTTGGCGTAAAGTCCTTTCACATCGCGCTTTTCGCAGGCATCGTAGCTGGCTTTTACATAAACTTCGATAAGGTCTTCGCCCAAAATTCCACGTGCAAGGTCTCTAAGCACGCCTTTTGGGGTGATAGCGGAGACGAAGGTGATGATGCCTTGAGAAACGAAAATTTTCGCCACCTCTGAAATCCGACGGATATTTTCCAAGCGATCATCATCGGTGAAGGAAAGGTTGGTATTGAGGCCGGTGCGAAGGTTGTCGCCATCAAGAATGGTGGTGAAGCGTCCTTGCTGGTGCAATACCCGCTCCGCAGCATTGGCAATGGTGGACTTGCCCGAGCCGGAGAGCCCGCATAGCCAAACGACTACACCTCGTTGACCGAGAAGATTCTCTTTGTCCTGACGGTGAAGAAATCGATGGAATTCTGGATGGATGTTCATGGAGATATTAAGAGTCTGAAGGTCTGAAGGTCTGAAGGTCTGAAGGTCTGAAGGTCTGAAGGTCTGAAGGTCTGAAGGTCTGAAGGTCTGAAGGTCTGAAGGTCTGAAGGTCTGAAGGTCTGAAGGTCTG
>JBGSUW010000080.1:0-50451 GCA_041753275.1 Akkermansiaceae bacterium
CTTTTCCGTGGCCAGCCTGCTGGCCCGGATCTCGCAGCAGGCTGCGAATCCCAAAGCGGCAGCAGGCTGCAGCAGTCCAAGGCCGAAGGCAGAGGGTAGCGTTCATGAGCATGGGCAGCAGCCAGTCGCGGAGGGCGGTGAGTTCTTGGTTTAGAATGCGTGCAGCCTGCTGCCTCTTTTCCGTGGCCAGCCTGCTGGCCCGGATCACGCAGCAGGCTGCCGCAGTCGTGCGCGGTGAAGACACGCGATCCACCGGGAGGAAGAAACCCTGCCTTCGGCAGCCGTTGTGCTGACGAGGAGTAGATGTAACTGCGTCGCCGCGAGGCGGGGTGGAGAGCAACCGATACAACCTAACCGACCGCAATGAAGATAAAAAATGAACACGACTCGGCCATGATGCCGACGACGAGCCTGCGACTGAATGGCGAAGTTTCCCCTGTGCAAGCAGGGGTCCATCGTGGTGGTTGGTGGCAGTAGGTAAGGAATGGAACGCGTGTGTGAACACAGGAGATCTGGCGGGACAGAATCGCAGCAATGCCACCCGTCAGAAGTCAGAGCCGCCATAGTAGTGTTAGCAATCTGTGGCAAAACCAACGCCGGAAAAACCGACGTGCCATGATGCGTTACGAGAAGTCGAAAGACACCTCGCAGCCGGTCGGCACCACATCTTAGACGTAGCCATCAAAGGATACTTCGACAACATCCCACACCAAGCCCTCATGAAACTCGTCAAAGCGCACATCAGCGACGGCAAAGTGCTAGGAATTATCAAAGCATTGCTCAAGCGGAGAGTTATAGAAAACGGCATAGAGACCAGTGATAAATTTTAAATAAAAAAAAGGATTCAAGGAGAAATCAGGGTGACGCTGGGGAAGGAGGTTTGATAGCGTGTAACATCCCGGGTGATGATGGGGACGCCGAGCGCGGCGGCGTGGGCTCCGATGAAAAAGTCCGGGAGCGGAGCTGACTTGGTGCCGTCGCGTTTGCGGTAAGCGCGAAACGCTTGGGAAGCCAGAAAGAGCGATTCCCGGGAAAGCTCTCGATATTCCAACCCGAGATAAGCGATGAGTTGATTCGCCTCCTCGGTGGAGGTAAATGGATAGCATAACTCGGCATAAATGATCGGATTGATTGCCAGTCTGCCCGTGAAGGCCTCAATCTGTCGGGCGGACCAAGCCTCCCAAAGCGGATCGCGCCCGGTGATGTCCATCACCACATTTGAATCGACGAGGGCAAATGGAGCTTCAATCATCGCCTCGAAGTTCCTTCATGATTTCATCGGTGGTTTTACCGTCCATTCGATCTTTCCAGATACCGCTGACAGCCTTGAGACGCTCCCGCATCTCCTCGGGGGTGCGAGGAGGCGCTAACGATTCTGGCCCGGCAAGGCTGGTGGCCAAAATTTCACGAGCTTCTGCTTCCATCGAACGTGAATGGCTCGCGGCGCGGAAACGCAGCTTCTGTTTCACGCCTTCATCCAGATTCCGAATTGTAAGTGTGGTGCTCATGCTTGCAAAGTATGCAATGCTAGCATTGCGGTCAATCGGGATTTTTTAAGCGCTTCATGCCGGCTGCTGGCCGTAGAATTCATCACGTGTTGCCTCATTGAAGCGGACTAGAATTGTAGCCAGAAAGACTGCCGTTTGTGAAATCATCGTCCGCCCGCTTGTCGATAAGCAAGGCTATACCGCTTTTACCTCGTCCAAGGCTGGAAAGAGGAAGGATGGTGAAACTCTACGCGCATCTCTACTTCGCTGGCATCCGCCCCAACGAACTCCGCCGCATGGCCGGGAGGGAGAAGGAGCTTCTCAATCTCAAGACACTCACGATCACCATTCCCGCGAACATCTCCAAGACCCGCCACGAGCGACAGATTTTCATTTCCTATCATGTCGCCCTTCACCGCAGCATCGGCGACGCTGCTTTACAGGCAGGAAACAGCGAGGCCATCGTCAAGCGGCACTATCTGAACACCCACACCCAAGACGAAGGCCGGGATTTCTTCCGCATCATTCCAGATTTGCAGAAGCGCAAAGCCACCTTGGCCAGAAGTGGAAAACCATCTCACTCCGCACCTCAAAGCCGTATGACCCACCAATGCTCGGCGGGCAGATGAATGACTTTCTAACCGCGGGAACCTAAGTCCAACCTTGCAGAAAGCTGCCGCTGGATGCACATTAGGCGCATGAAAACATCTGCTACGTTCACAGCCCGCGTGTTACGCGATGAAGAATGGTTCGTCGCATTCTCCCCCGAGTTTCCCGAGGGCAACGGCCAAGGACTTAACCAAGAGGAGGCACTTGAATCACTCAGAGAGTCGATCATGTTACTTCTGGAAGACCGGCGCGAGGAGGCACGCGCCACATTGAGCAGCGGGGAGAAACTGATTCCCCTCGCCCTAGCATGAAGCGCAATGAACTGATCCGCCACCTCGAAGCCAACGGATGCCCGCTCAAGCGTGAGGGAGGCTCCCATTCCATTTACTGGAACCCGAAATCCGGACGCCGCGAACCCGTCCCGCGCCACGCGGAAATCTCCGACCTGCTGGCCCGGAAAATCTGCCGCGCATTAGAAATTTCTGAACCATGAAAAACAAACTAACATTGCTAGCTGGACTCAGCCTAGCCCTTGCCTCATGTGCCGCACCACCCGTGATGCAAACTGGCCCAAACTCCTATCTTATCACAAGAACAAGCGCTGGCGGAGCCTTCACAAACATGTCATCATTGAAGGCTGAGACTATCTAGGCTGCCAATAAATATGCTGCTGATAGGGGGAAGATTGCTGAAGGCATAGGACTCCGTGAAGAAAGACCACTCCAAGGCTTTCCTTCGGTAGAGTATCAATTTCAACTCACCTCTCCGGAGAATACTAAGAATACAGCGTTCGGAATTGCGAGTGGCGGTGTGAAGCGAATGCAGATCGAAGAAATCAATGATTAGGTCTGTCAGCTTCTAAAACTCCTCACCGCAGTGAGTGGGCCTTGAAAAAGGACGAATCGCAATTTCTGGCATCGGCCTAAAAGCACTTTCAAAACAGCTTTTGCCGAATGGAAAGGCAAGGGCTTCTATCCCTACTTGAAGTTCGGGAAACGCAAGTTCATAAACCTCGAGGAAGTGAAAGCAGCGTTAAATCGTCACTTCAGAATCAACGCCGTGAAAGTCCGCTAACCCAAGCCAGCCCCATAGCAGTAGAAGACACATAGCGAGTCACTCGTTTATGGGACGAACAGGAAAAGCGACGCATCGACGAACTTTCGTCTGATCAATCGCCAGATCCTCAGCCAAGCGGAGCTGCGGCAAAGCATGTCAGCCCGCGCCAAGCGGTAACCGACGGGAGAAATCTCCCAATGTCCCCAGATTGCTCATCTGAGCAGAAAAGCGCAATCACTGAAATCCAACCCATTCAGAACGCTGAGCCAGCTTTCCCCGCATCACAGGGCTTTTAGAATGGAGCCGGCTATCAGAGTCGAACTGATGACCTACTGATTACAAATCAGTTGCTCTACCACTGAGCTAAGCCGGCCGGGAACTTGCGTTCGGGGCGGAGTATCCTCATTCATCGCTCATGGGAAAGCCAAAATTTGATGAATTTTCAAAAAGCCAATATTTGTGTCCCAACCACGTAGAATCGGCTATTATTTAACTACTTTTTAAGGAAAATTGGACCGGTGTTCGCGGTGCCCATGAAATCACTATTGGTCGTCTTGGCTAACAGGTAGATCTCGTTGAAACCCAATTTCCCAGACTGGGATTGCGGTATTGACTGATAAATAACGCGAGCTTTTAAATGCAAAATACTTGCGTTTCGGTTAAGCGCAATATACTTGCGTTTGTGCGCGTTTCTCAAATCAATATTGTTGCTCCAGCATCTCCTTGTAATTCCCAGTCCCGCGTCCTCCGGGAACTCTCTGCCGCTTTCATGCAGCAGATGTTCTTCTGGGGTATGGATGCTGCCTGTTCTTCTGGGAATGTTTTCCAAAAGCGAGGTTTCACTAAAACCCCGTCTGCCGGTCTCAAAGGTACAAGCTGCTATTCCCTCCCTTGGCAGAACGGCACCATCTTCTTACACGGGTCATGCGTCGGCTGGATTCCTGAAAGCGGAGAGGCAGGATTTGTCTTCATTCGCCCGAAAGCCAAATGCTTCCTCTGGCACGGCAGAAAGCCGCCAATCCCCGGTGAGTGGCCTGCGGAAAACCTCTCTACGCCAGACATCGTAGGTGGTTTTCCCGCCGTTACCCCGTTCCTCTCTTGGTGGCTTGATCACGAAGAATGGGTCCGCGGCAAAATGGGCAGTGCCTATCGAATCAACTGCCACCGCAAATATAAATCCCTTCCAAAATCCAAACCTTGGCTCGTCCCTGACGATGCCACCGCTTGGCTTCAGCTTTTTATGGAAAACCCCGCCGCCGCTCCGCGCTCCAAGCACTTCTCCCGCGCTCTCATTCCGGTGTAGAGTTTACCGCTTGCAAGCATCGTTATAGCATAAAACATCGATACAATTTTCGGCTACTAAGCTTGGTCTAAATCCATCACTGGCTCCTAAATCTTTTTTCAACAAACTGTCCATTCATGATCGCTAATGTGGTCGATACCGTGCAAATCAAAGATAGATGACATACCGCCGCAGATAGATACATAGACACTTAATCACACCAGGAAAAACACCCAATTTTTCCACTTGCGGCGGTGATCAACAGAATTAGAATCCGAGGCTTGCACGAATTCCAGCTAGTAAATTAAACAACCTTATTCATTTGAGTTACAACTCAACTCAACCAAATAACAACACAATTAATCGACATATCATGAAACGCATTATTACAACATTCGCAGCCATCACCGTTCTTGCCATTCCTCTGATTGCATCCGCCAAGGAAAAGACTCCGGTAATGAACACGAACATCACCCTTGAAGAAGTAGAGAAGGCCCAGAAAGACTGGGGCGCAGCGCTGATCCAGATTTCGGATGACTTCACTTCCGGTGGTCTTGAGAAAGCTAAATCTACTGCCAGTTCTGTGCTGGATGCAGCTTATGGCTATAACATGGGACCGGTGCTCTTCAAACCGACTCTCACAGTGGCTCCGCGAACGTTCCGCCCTACCAAGGAAGGAACTCTCGCCTACTTCGTCGGCGGAGATCCGAATTTTCCGGACGACAAAGGCTTCGCGCTCAAAGACTGGAAAAGTTATGAGTTTGAAAACGTTGCCATCCACATCACTGGAGATCTTGCCCTCACCATGGGCAAAGTCCGCGTGACAAACAGCAAAGGAGATGTCACCGAAGTCGATAAAACTTGGGGTTTTAAAAGGGACAATGAAGGCGTGTTGCGCATCGTCCTTCATCATTCATCCCTCCCAAATGTGGCGAAATGACCTAATCCATTTCTGATTGAAACATTCGATGCACGCCCCCTTGCGCGTGCATCGAATGATTTTTTGATCGAGCACTGCCCGGACCGCTGACCCTGATGCGCGAAGCATAAGCGCGAAAATTGGAGAAACACACCCCGGTGAATGCGACCATTGATATCTTCGAAGCCTCCGCCAACGATGCCGTGGGAGCAGTGTTACGCGGCCACTGATTCCCAACCTTTCTTATCGATCGTAGTAATCCTAACTGGATGAATTGCCTCGATCTTGTTTGGCCAAACCATCACGGGATAGCCTATACTCAAGTTTATGAATTACTATGAATGGCGTAATAAAATGAAGTGAATTAGGGCCTTTAGATAAGTTCGCCCGCTACGGGAGCGTCAGAGTGAAAAATTTCTGTTAACGCAACTTTGTAGCATTATTGTTCTTGCAATTAATTCGCGTTTATGGATCATTGTCCAGCCCCCGGCCGGCAACGCTGCCAAGAGTCGGGCAACATCACAGAACATGAAACCAAACGCATTCAGACACGCAAAACCGCTGTTCGCAGCATCCGCCATCATCCTTGCTTCCGGCGCAGGGGAAACCCAGGCAGCCATCGCCGCCCACTTCATCGGAGTGGACGGACAAGCCACGCAGCCCTCAGGTGCCTACATGGGACTCGCCAATCCAAACCATCAGCGGCTCACATTTCTTTACGCTCATTATGATTTGAACGATCCGCTCTATCCCCACCACTACCACTCGAAAGGTCGCTATATTAATACAGGGCCTAATCTTGGGGTGAACACTGCGGTGACGGTTTCCACATCCAATTTCCTTCCGGAACCACCGCAGACCCACCTCATGCTCGGCATGCAGAGTAGCGGGGCCTATGTAGGACGAATGTCGCTTTCCGAGGATCCGAACAACCACTTCTCCCTGCTGAGGACATTCGATACGGGGAAACTTGATCCGAACGTGGCCTTGGAAAATACCCTGTTCAACTCTTCCGCAGGCCGCTGGACGGGCCCACTCACTGGAGCGGATGTTCACATGGTCTTGACCTTCGCCACGGCGGGACTGAACTTTGGAACCGATTCCAACCCTGACTCCAACCCGTTCGCCCCCGCCGATGGAGCGCACCTTTCCGATGATATCGACTTCAAGTGGGTACCATGGGTAGCTGGTTCCACGGCACCGGACTCGGAGTTCATCGCCCGCTTCAAGCTGGTGGATGAGACCGCGACATTCGGAGATTCGGGGGAGTTCGAATTTCGATTTATGAGCGTGCCGGAGCCAAGCTCAGCGTTGCTCGCAGGGCTCGGAGCACTGTTTCTAATCCGCAGAAAGAGATCATAGCGCCAACCTTTTTACTCGCATTGCCACCTGTCCGCTGAGGGCGGGTGGCATTCGTCATTAGGGGAATGAAACTTTTACCCTCGCGAAGCCACGCGCCGGGGCAGGCGAGGAGACGGGATGGCGGAACTCGACTTTTTCCCACTCTGCATTGAGCCCGGCTTGACCGTCGGTGAACGCGGTCACGCTTTCCGTGCCGTCTTCCTGCCATGAATCATGCATAAGATTTTCGGAAAACTGCGGGGTGTAAATTAGTGGTCTGGTTAACTGCTGAGATTTTCGGCGTGGGAAGGAAAGGACGTAGTAGTTCACTCCGCCGGAGTTTTCCATTTTGAAAACCGGCTTTCCCAAACCGGGTGCCAAAAGAGCCGCGCCACCATTCGGATTGGTTCCAAAGGCATACTCGATGAGATTATTATCCCCATCACCATCGGGATCTGCGTCCATGCCACTGATGGCGGGATCCTCCAATTCGTCTCCTGAAAACTGCGTGGCCTGCCAGAAGGCAACGGGGCCGATAGTGAAGGTCACTTTCACCTCGTCGCTATCGCCGGTGGGCAGCGTTTTACCGGTGCCGAGAAAAGCGGAAGCCCTCATCCCGATGCGGTAAATGCCAGTCGCGCCGAACGTCCAGTTCAAATGATTGTGGTCGCCGGCGGAGAAGAGGAAAAGATTGTTCGGTTGGCCGTTGCTGGTGGATGTCCAAATGCGCGGGCTGCTTGGCAAGCCTGTCCACATCGAAAATTTCGCGGGTAGCGGGCCGTCGTGGAAAACAGAGGAAACGCGAGAGGTGATCCATGGCCGGGCGATACTCTGTGGCTGAGGTAGGCGGAAATCAGTCTCGAAATAGGGCGCGATGGTGGCGCTGGTCTGGTTGTTCCGGAAGCCCGGATAGGCCTCGCCTAGGCCGGGATTGCTAGATAGCGCATACCAGATGTTAGCTCCGGGGGCTACTCCGGTAAACGAGAGATTCGGGTTGCTCTGTTGGGTTAAACGGGCGCCTGATTGTGAGGGCTGAGTGGCGAGATATGGCTTGTCGGACAGCGGCAGGAAAGCTTCCTGCGGGGTGTAGGCGTTGTCTTCTCCGGCAAGGAAAAGTTCCCATTTCTGTTCTGTTGCCTGCCAAGTCCAGAGAAGATCGACATGGTCACCGAGCGGGACCATCCCGGCAGATGCGAAGGAACTCGATAGTAGGAGGGCGGTGGATATTTTCATAAATTCAAAGGTCGATACCGGGTGGTTTTGCGATGTTGGTGCCATTTTTGGTAGTGGATTTAAGATCGATGGCGCGGAAATTGCGGATGCCACCATCTGCATATAGAATGCTTGTAGAGCCGCTTTCATCAGCGCCGGTTGCTCCGCCGAAACGTCCGACCGCAATGTCCGCTTTCACGGCAGCCCATGAAGCCCATCGCTCTGAATGAGTGTGGTCGTTGCCCGGACCAGGCCCATATCGATCCGAGCAGATGAAGGCCATGGGTGTATTCGCAAGATCGGGAATCGCAGCAATTCGATTGAGTGCCGGACCAGTGGGATCGCCGAAGGGATCCACCGCCGGGACGAAGAGGAAACTGTTGAGGATGTAGCTGGTGCCTTTCGCGGCAAGGCGCTGAGGTCCCTGCGGATCGGCGGGGCAAATCCGGCTATTTTCAAAGTCACCCATATAATTTTGGAGCTGGAATATCCACGCGCTTTCCAGATCCGTGGTATGTGAGGTTTCCGGGAAAACTCCGTTGTGATCCCCTGCGTAAAGATGGAGCCCGATGCCGATGGAGCGCAGATTCGAAGCAGAAGCAGCTTGTTTGCTTCTTTCTAGCGTTTTTCTGACTGCTACTGTCGTCACCGATGCCAGAACTGCAACGATTGCTATGACCACAAGTAACTCGATCAGAGTAAACCCATCTTTTTCCAAATGTTGTTTCCCTCGCACCGCTTGACGTTAGCGCGAATTCTTAACTATTGCAACTTTTCAGCATTTGAAAATAATGTTTTTTTTAGATAAATGATACCTCCTCAATGCGCCTTCTGTACAAAGACCTCATTGATGTTTACAATGAGTGTCCAAACACTCAAAACCCTTAGCCCTACTGGAGAATTTGCCTAAATATGAATGCCGTCGAGATTGAAGAAGCCGTTTCGAGGCTCGCCGAGCAGCCTTTTAGACCGAAGAGCTATCCCTTCGACTTCCTCGCGGCCTTTGGCAATAAGGCGACGACGCTCCAGCGCCTCCAGATCGCGGGGAAATCCTCTACCAGTCAATCCGATGTTCCCGGCGGTGTCCTCCAGCGGAACAATATCCATCTTGCGACGTGCGGGGCAGGGGATGTGGCCTCCACGCTGAAAGTCCTGCGGGAAAGCCCGGCGACGGCGAAGCACAAGGCGAAGTTCATCCTCGCGACCGATGGCGCGGATTTCCAAGCGGACAATCTTGCGGATGGGGAAACCGTCGCCTGCGATTTTGCGAAATTCTCGGATCATTTCGGTTAAGGAGATCCGGGAAAACGCCTTTGATATCAAGGCCACCAGCCGCCTGAACAAGCTCTACATCGAGCTGCTCAGGGACAATGCGGAATGGAGCACTGCCGCACGTCGCGAAGATCTGAATCACTTCATGGCGCGCCTGATCTTCTGCTTCTTTGCGGAAGATACGGATATCTTAAATGGTGTCGGTTTATTTACCGCCACCGTCGATCAGATGAGTGCCCGGGATTCCTCGAACACCCATGAGGTGCTATCGGAAATTTTCCGGGCGATGAATACCAAGCTCGTCGAGCGGGAAAAAGCCGGGATCAAAAACTGGGCGAACGTCTTCCCCTATGTGAACGGTGGCCTGTTCTCCGGTAGCACGGATGTCCCGCGCTTCAGCAAGATCGCGCGCTCCTACCTCATGCATGTGGGGAATCTGGATTGGACTAAGATCAATCCGGACAACTTCGGTTCCATGATCCAAGCGGTGGCGGACGATGAAGAGCGCGGCGGCAAGAGCACCACAAGCGCAGCGAGATCCCGCTCACGAACTTCCGTGGTATCGAGCTACGGCACTTCTCTGCGGAAATCGCCCGACTCGCCCTCATCATCGCGGAGTTTCAGTGCGATCTGCTTTAGCTCGGGCAAAAGGAAGCGTTGGCGAAGTTCCTGCCGCTGGATACGAAAAACTGGATCACGGCGGTGGGGTGTGCGCTTCGCGGATCAAATGAAAGTTCGCCAAGGGCGAAACCTAGGCACTCAAACCCAATGCTTCGCGAGGGGTCTTACTCCAGCCTGTAACGCCATCACCCCAATCCGGAAATACCGAACTGGGGTGATGGCGGAGGGGGTGGGATTCGAACCCACGGAACCTTGCTGCTCTCCAGTTTTCAAGACTGAAGGAAGGCTTAAAAATCGTTGATTTATTGTTAGGGTAACAATTAGGTAACCAAATTTCTTGCTTATTATCGCACCTTGGCGCATTCTCCCGCGCATGGCAAAGCAACCCAAAAGACCAATACTCATCCATTCCATGGTGACTTTCTCGAATCACCCGAAGGCCCCTTGGCGCGTCACCTTTGATGCCGAGCAGGACGGCAAGAAGGTGCGGCTTCGGAAGTCATTCGCTAATGAGGACAAGGCGTGGACATTCGCCAGCGACAAGGACCGGGAAATTTCAAACCACGGCGTTCGTTATGGCGATATTCCGCCTGAGGTACGCAGAGCTTACGATTTCTTCCGTGACGAATCCACCGAACTATTTGCAATGGGGGCGGACGTTCCACGATTCGAGGATCTGGTTTCTCGGTCACTCGCTGAGATCCGCACACAGTTGAAGCTGGCGACGAAATCCGATCTGCTAATCGCTGAGGTCATTGAGCAGTTTCTTGATTATAAGAAAAGCCGAGTGAAATCGCGACAGTTCGCCAACCTCACGGATCAGTTAAAACGCTTCGCAGTCGAATATGGGGACAAGCCGATTTCCACCATCACTACGGCCCAGATTGAATCATGGCTTTCATCACTTCGTAGTCGGCGCAATCCCCATAAGCTGGCAGAGACGCCTTTCCTATCACCTCTTAGCCGTAACCACTATCGCGCGACCCTACACGGCCTTTTTGAATACGCCTGCGCCCCTTCACGCGCTTTGTGTGATCGCAACCCGCTAGCCCACCTAGAACCCGAGCAGGTTCTTACTAGCGAACCCAAATCATACTTGCCAGAGGATGCCGCGCTCATCATGCAGGCCGCGCTCGACCACAAGCCTGAACTCTTACCCGTGCTTGCGCTCGGCATGTTCGCTGGTTTGCGAGCATCCGAGGCAGAGGTTTTTGACTTAGGTAAGCTCACGCCCACGACGAAAGAATTTAGGGTGAACTCAAACAAGACAGGCGGGCGCATCGTGCCATTTAGCGAGACGTGCAAGGCGTGGCTGTTCGCGCAACCACGGCGCAAAGGCAAGGCATGGCTGACATCCCCTCGCACGAAGGATGACGAGATAGCGGAGCTTTTCGTATTGGCAAAAGTAGAACAAATCAAGAACGGCGCACGGGATTCATTTATTTCTAACCGTTGCGCGGAGATTCGGGATGTTGCCCGAGTCGCTGACGAATGCGGAAACTCACCCGGCACAATTAAGAAGCACTATCGAGAAATTGTGACGAGCGAGGCGGCAGAGAAGTATTTCACCATCCGCCCGGAAGCCAAAGCGGAGAACGTCACCAATATTGAAGCAGGGAGGGCGAGCGCATGAGAATCCGGTCACTAAAAACGATCCCCCAAGAGGAGATAGAGAGCGCCCGTTGGGCTGCGTCATTACCAGCGAAAAAGCACAATCTTTGGACTACGAGGATTTACCGCGCCGTGGCTAACATGAAGGCGCATGAGAAAATGAAGAGGCGGCCGGTCATCGCCATGCGCGAACTCGGTGCAATCATGCAAGAGGCGGCCGGGGATGCCGCAGTGTTCAAGCAGATCCTAAATGCTTACGAAAAGGTCGAAGCCATCCCGACAAAGAACAATACCATTGGGCGTCTTCTGCTCTCGCCTGCGGATGGAATCAAAAAGGCAAAAGTGCGACCGGTCACGCTTACTTTCGTGGATGCGGTGGACGAGCTCCAGAAGCTGCATGGGCGATTCCCGAAGCGGGCTGAGATCATTAAGAAGATTGGCCTCAGCTCATTCGGTGACGGCGAGTGTTCCCGGCAAATCTCGAAATTGGAGTGGGGGGATTACATCTAACATTCTGCATCAGGAATTTTTTTTGATGCGGTAGAGGTGCAAAGCAGGAGCTGGCAGGGTCTGCCCCATGACTGCACCAACGCTAGACATTACGCGCCAAGATGCCCATAATACAGCGGAGCTTGTGAAGCTCCTGACCACTCTACAGGCCGCCGCACGACTTGGAGTTTCCAAGCGAACCATCCAAGAACTTGTCACCGAGCGAAAGTTGGGATTCATCAAGTTTGGCAGGAATATCAGATTCTCACCTGCCGATATCGAGCGGTTCATCGAGTCGCACCGCACCCTCCCCGTTGGATGGAAGAGCGCGGCTAACCGGGAGGGCGCTCGATAATGACCTCCGCCCAAGAAAAAGCCCCGGCCCGGGCATCGAACACGGAACCGGGGAAGAATCAGGAACACCCGAAGGATGCCATACCTACGGGAAACTACAAGTCGATTGCGGCGATCATCGCAGAGAAGAGAGCTAGGGCCGCAGCTGCCGCATATGCGGAGGACAACGCTAAGTTAGGCACAACACAAACCACCGTCTCTCTGTTTGAACGAGCGAACCGACCGACACCATGCGGCTACATACCAATCCGTGACTTCGTTAAGCAGGTTCAGAACGGCACCCACGCCGCCGCCGCGGCGAAGGTGCGGGCGGAAGCGGCACGGGTAAGTGAATCCGACCTCACACCGGAACAAAGGAAGCAGGCAGTCAACAAGGTGAAGATCGATCTATTGCAGGCAGTCTCGCTTTCCGGCACCATCACCAGTGGTGGCAGAGCGAAGGCATTCGAGGAAAGCCGCTTCCAGCATTCCGGCTGGTTACAAATCGATCTCGACGCGAAGGATATGCGGTCGGCGAGTGCCACAGACACCCGCGATCGGTTAGGCGCAGACAAACATATTCTATCCGCCGCGCTGTCACCGACTGGCGAAGGAGTGAAAGCCATCATGAGCATCCCGGTCTGTAAAACTCAGGGCGAACACCTCTCTGCCTTCAAGGCCGCAGAAGCCTACATGCTCGTTACCCACGGCTTGCAAATCGACCCGGCGACCAAGGACGCAACGCGCGTTTGCTACGTCACCCACGACCCGCAGGCCACATGGAACGGCTCAACCGTCCCGCTGCCCGTCCCCAAGCCGCAGGAACTACCCCAGCAGCTCCCCATCGTATCAACAGCACCAAGGCAAGGACTCATCCTCAGCGAGACTCACAGCCCCCGTGAGGATTGGACGCTTTCAGACTTGGCCGAAATGCTCCGCCCAATCCCACGCCCGGGATATGACGAGTGGTTGAAAATTATTTCCGGCGCATGGCAGAAGTTTGGAGATGCGGCGACACCGCTCCTTGCCGCCCACTGGCCCGAGGATGTGCCGGGTGAGTATGCAGAGAAGTTTGCCCACCGTCTCACAGACGTTTCATTCGGAACCGTGGTGCATCATGCCAAGGAATACGGATGGAAACCGGCCCGCCGTGATTTGAAACTGTCAGAGAGATCAGGAGGACATGAAACAGAAGGGGAGCGAATCGCCTTTGCTTACATGCAGGCCGATCAACTCGGAGGCACGAGCGAGGCAATGGACTTTGTTGAGGGACTATTTACCGACGGCGGCGCAAGTGTCATCTATGGCCCGAGCAACTGCGGGAAGTCTTTCTGGATCGTTGACCTCGGCGTCTCAGTGGCATCAGGAAACGCTTTCAGGGATGAACTTGAAGTGGAGCAAGGAGCGGTGATTTACATCGCCTTGGAAGGCGCACACGGCGCAAGAAACCGAATCGCCGCATTGAAGCAGGCGGGACGATTGAAACCCGGCGCACCGTTTTTTCTGATATTCGAAGCCGTCTCTCTACTCGAAAGCGGACATGCCGATAGACTGGCGGAAACCATTGCTAGGATTTCGGAAGAATCCGGATGGAAGGTCCGGCTCGTCATCCTCGACACGATGGCCCGTGCGATGGCCGGCGGCGACGAGAACAGCGGCGTGGACATGACAGCGGCAATGAAGTCGGTTGACGCGATACGAGCCGCCACAGGGGCACACGTTGCGATTGTCCACCATTGCGGTAAGGACGAGTCGAAGGGAGCGCGGGGGCATTCGTCCTTGCGGGGGGCAGTCGATACCGAGATTGAGGTTTCCCGCCGCGATGGTGAAACTATCTCGACAGTGAGAGTTACGAAACAGCGGGACTTGCAAGCGGGCGTGGCCATGCCGTTCTCGCTAGAAGTCGTCACCCTCGGCACTGATCGAAGGGGCAAGCCAATCACCTCGTGCATCGTTCATCACGAGGATGAAATGATGGCGAGCAAACCCGGCAAGACAGGCAGACCAGCCACGGCGACGCCGGGGGAACTCTTGAAGCTCCTCCCATTGCCGGGGACAACCGCATGGAAGGATATGGCGAATGCCGAACTTGGAGTGGGTTCGACCGCCTTTTATGCGCTCCTGAAACGCATCAAAGCCGATGGTGGGGCAGTGCAAAGCAAGACAGAGGGATGGAGCTTGCCAAAAGTGAGTTTCCGAAGCTCCCAACCTATATACCCCTAGGAGAAAACAGGATTACTTCGGAAACTCCGGAAACTCAAAAGCGACTTTCCGAAGTAAAGGCCACAACTACTTCGCTTTCTCTCTCTCCCTGTGGGGAGAGAAAGCGGAGTAAAAGCGATTCACCACAGAACCAACCAACAATAGACCATGACACCTGACCCCCAATCACAACCAGTGCAACCCACTACCACTCCACCTCCGCCAGATCTTGCCGCGACCGTCGCTGATCTACTCGACCTCACAACGAAGCTTGTTCTTCGCTCCGTAGAACACGCCAACAATTTTTCCACACTCTGCGGATGGATTGCGGAGCATGAACTTCGCTTGCGCAGTATCGGCGGTGCAACGTCGGAAGCGGAAGCGACAATGCCAGGCATGCCAAGCGCGGAAGACGCAAAGCACACCGATCACGAGCTGGTTGCCGCCATCGAGCGACTACGGGAACAGTTGAGCAAGGACTTCGACTATCATTTCAACCGGGTTACAGCGCGACTGGATCACCTCTGAAAACCACCACCATGGCACTAACCCAAAGACAGAAGGCCTTCGCCAAGCATTTAGCTCTTGGCTTAACGGCTACAGAGGCCGCGAGAGCCGCCGGATACAGTGATTCCTCGCCTCAGGGCCTGAGAGTCGGAGCGAGCCGCCTCCAGCATCATCCAGACATCCAGCGCGAGGCGCACGCGCAGCGTGAGCGGCGATTGCAAGGCACGATGGCGAGCAAAGCCCTTGCCACCCTAGAGCATGTCCTAGACAGCCCGGACTCGCCCGCCGCCGCCAAGGTCCAAGCAGCCCGTTGGATCTTGGAGGCGAGCGGCCACGGCATAGAAGCCGCCAAACTACTTCACCGGATCGGAGACGCAGACGAACGGGTTGTCTCGCAACTGTCTGCGGCCGATCTGGAGGCTCTCGTGCTCGCCGCAACCGACAAAGTGAGATTCGAGCGCGCCGCCGCCATCGAGGCCGAGGTGATTGTGTCGATCGACGATGTTGAGGAATGACGGGAAAAGCCCCGAAATCGGCGGGAAAAGCCTGCCAATTGGTTCCCCTTTGGTTACCCTGACGGAAACTCAACGATTTCGGGTCACTCCTCCAGTTTCTAAGGCCGGAGGGGCGCGGATGAGTAGCAGCGCGACGGCAGACAGAGTCGGCCACAGACAGGCGCCCGGCAGGGGCAGCGCGGCAGGCACCGCAACCGCAGACAGACAGACAGACAGACGGCAGGCCAGCACCGCGCACAGACCCCAGACCCAGACCCCGCCACCCCCCCTTGATCGCGGCCGTGTCTCATCTTATCGCCCACCGCTACAAAATTTTGATTATTTTGAAAAGTCCGCCGATATTCCCGCTAACGGATTTTCTTGAAAGGGCCTGTGCCGCGTAGTAGTGCTGACTTGTTGTCAACGCAGACAGCCGCGGCGACCTCATCCCCGATTGATTCCCACCTTAAAAAATATCAGTAACATATGGCATCTTTACAAGAGCTTGAGCGTGCACTTGTCGCCGCAGACGCGGCGGGGAACACCGATGACGCACGGGTCTTTGCTAATGAGATTCGTCAGATGCGATCAAATCAAGGGCCGCAAGGGATGGACTTCTCGCAGCCGTTGTTGTCGCCGGAGAACAGAGCGCGAGCGCTCGCTTACCGTGAATCGCTTGCGCCGCCCGAGGAACCCGGCATGATCGGTTCATTCGTGCGTGAGGCAGAGGTTCTCTATTGGATCGCGGGGTGCATGGTGCTTGTGATCGCTTTCATACTCCTTCGGAAATGGTTGAAAACCAGTCCTTGGCGGGTGATCCCCCAAGCCGTTCGATCAGCGGCAAAAATGAAGGATAAAATGATGTTTGATCTTTCAGATCAGGATGCCGAATGGTTTGCCGCAGCCGAGGAGGAACTGGTTTCAGGCAACATCCACAAGGCGACTTGGGCGCGGGCGCTCGTCAAAGCCGGCGGCAATGAGGAAAAGCGCAGAGTGGACTATATTCTCCTGCGAGTCAAAAAGATGAGGCTCGGTGAATCGTGAGGGATGATGGGGCCAAGCGGCTTGGCAATCACAGCACAGAGCGTTGGAGAGCCTGAATGAGCGAATTAGGCAAGGCTAAGTTTTGGATGGCTCACGTAGCCACTCCGGCGAGGTAACCAATCATCTGGTTACCTAGGAAGCGGAGTGTCTCGCCTTGAGCCTGAGGGAAAGCCTATCGCAGCGTGATTTTTCTAGCGAATTGCCAACACCCTCAAAAGGCGGGTAACCAAAAGGTAACCAATTAGACCCTCTTATTCGTGCTTTTCGGCGCATTATGGCGCACTTTGGGAAAATGGCTAGGAGGGCTTGAAATCGCTGTAACCCTTTGATAATCAGGGTTTTAAGTGGCGGAGGGGGTGGGATTCGAACCCACGGAACCTTGCGGCTCTCCAGTTTTCAAGACTGGCGCAATCGACCACTCTACCACCCCTCCGGAGGATGAAAACTAAGCCCATAAAGGACTCTTTCCCACGAACTGATGCCTGTTTTATGCCACTGCGGAACAACAATACAAAACAAATACCAATTCGCTGGATTTGACCGAATGAGTCGGACAGTGCGTCCGGCCAGCCGACGAAAGTTTTTAGGCATGGGCCAAGAACGTTTACAAGTATTTTTCAAGATTATTGAAGACGGCTGTCCGCCCAGTTGGACTAAGTCTTTGGAAAGCCAAGCTGCGCCCACAGATTACCCAGTAGAGCATGCAGTTTTGGAAACAAAGGATCGAAGGAATGATTAGCTGGCTGCGAGATCGTAACGATCTAGATTCATGACTTTGGTCCAAGCGGCGATGAAGTCCTGAATAAATTGCGCTTGGGAATCTGCGCATGCGTAAACTTCAGCAAATGCACGGAGCTGCGAATCTGAGCCGAAAATCAGGTCAACTCGGGTGCCTGTCCAAGTGACTTCGCCGGTTTTGCGATTGCGACCTTCGAAGAGGTTTGCTTCTGGAGAAGTCGGTTTCCACTCGGTGGCCATGTCGAGCAGGTTGACAAAAAAATCATTGGTTAGAGCGCCGGGGCGTTTGGTGAAAACTCCGTGGGGCGTGCCGTTGAAATTGGTGTCGAGGACTCGCATGCCACCCACCAGCGCAGTCATTTCCAACCCGGTGAGGGTGAGTAATTGCGCTTTATCGATGAGCAATGCTTCGGCGGAGAGGGTGTAGCTGCCTTTGAGGTAATTGCAAAACCCGTCTGCGATGGGTTCAAGCACAGCGAATGATTCGATATCGGTTTGTGCTTGAGTGGAGTCCATGCGGCCGGGGGTGAATGGCACGGTAGCGCGGTGACCTGAGTTTCTCGCCGCTTGCTCAACTCCGGCGCATCCTGCGAGAACGATTAAATCAGCGAGTGAGACTTTTTTCCCGTTGGTTTGCGAAGTGTTGAAGTCCTCTTGAACATTTTCCAAGACGGAGATCACTTTGGCAAGCCGTGACGGCTGGTTCACCTGCCAAAACTTCTGAGGTGCGAGGCGGATTCTCGCGCCATTCGCGCCACCTCGCTTGTCGGAGCCACGGAAGGTGGAAGCGGATGACCACGCGGTGGAGATCATTTCAGGGACGCTTAAGTCCAAATCAAGAATCGCAGCTTTGAGCGCGACGATATCTGCGGCATCGATCAATGGATGATTCAGCGCAGGGATGGGATCTTGCCAGACGAGCTCTTCTTCCGGGACCTCGGGGCCCAGATAGCGCACGCGTGGACCCATATCCCGGTGGGTTAATTTGAACCAAGCACGGGCAAAGGCATCGGCAAACTGATCTGGATTCTCAAGGAAACGGCGAGAGATTTTTTCGTAAATTGGATCAAAGCGGAGCGCGATGTCGGTGGTGAGCATGGCAGGAGCGATGCGCTTGGACGCATCATGAGCATGAGGCACAGTGCCTTCACCGGCACCATTTTTAGGGGTCCACTGATGGGCTCCGGCGGGACTTTTGGTGAGTTCCCATTCGTAGCCAAAAAGATTTTCAAAGTAGTTGTTGCTCCATTGTGCGGGCGTGGTGGTCCATGTGACTTCCAGGCCGCTGCTGATGGTATCGGCACCCATTCCGGTGCCAAAGCTGTTTTTCCACCCCAGCCCTTGTGCTTCGAGGCCGGTGGCTTCCGGCTCGGAGCCGACGTGTGAGGCCGGGCCTGCGCCATGAGTTTTGCCAAATGAGTGGCCGCCTGCGATGAGAGCGACGGTTTCCTCGTCATTCATGGCCATGCGTCCGAAGGTTTCGCGAATGTCGCGAGCGGATGCGATGGGATCGGGATTGCCATCGGGCCCTTCTGGATTGACGTAGATCAGTCCCATTTGCACGGCGGCAAGTGGGTTTTCTAAATTACGGCCGTGCATTTGACCATCCGCAGAGTCGTCCGCAACGAGCACTCCGCCTTCCTTATCGACACCGTGTGAGCCGTGAGCGTAGCGAATATCGCCACCCAGCCAAGTGGTTTCACTACCCCAGTAAACATCGTGATCGGGTTCCCACGTATCGACACGGCCACCGCCGAAGCCGAATGTTTTGAATCCCATCGTTTCCAAAGCGACATTGCCGCTCAGAATCAAGAGGTCTGCCCAAGAGATTTTTCGGCCGTATTTTTGTTTGATCGGCCAAAGTAGCCTGCGTGCTTTGTCAAGATTGACATTATCTGGCCAGCTATTGAGAGGCGCAAAACGTTGTTGGCCTCTGCCTCCGCCGCCGCGACCATCGGCAGTGCGATAGGTGCCGGCGCTATGCCATGTCATGCGGACGAATAATGGGCCGTAATGACCAAAGTCCGCTGGCCACCAATCTTGAGAGTCGGTCATGAGATTGGCGAGGTCATGCTTCAAAGCCGCGAGATCGAGGCTTTTAAACTCTGCGGCGTAGTCAAAATCCGGGCCCATGGGGTCTGATTTATTCGAGTGCTGGTGAAGGAGCTCGGTCTTTAGCTGCTTGGGCCACCAGTCACGGGTGGTCGTGCCACCGCCGGTTTTATGATTGAATGGACACTTGGATGGAGTTGTGGAATCTGACATCGGATCGTTAGTTGTAGTGATTAAAAGCGGGTTAATTATAGAGATAAATAGAGAATCATTGTTCTAGTTGGCAGGTGGCGCAGGTGCCCCAGTAGATCACTTCGGCCTCATCGATAGAGAAACCTTGCTGCTGACTGGAATTGAGACAAGGAGCAGCGCCCAGCGCGCAATCGACATCGGTAGTTTTACCACAGCTGCGACAGATTGCATGGTGGTGATTATCTCCTACGCGATCTTCGTAAAGGGTGGGGGATCCGGCAGGCTGGATGCGGCGGATGAGGCCCTTTTTAGCTAACATTCCGAGAGCATCATAGACGGCTTGGCGGGAAATGGTGCCAATTTGTGAGCGAACTTCTTCGGCAATGGCTTCTGCGGTGCGATGCGGACAGCTGGCGACCGCACGCATCACGGCCAAACGCTGGGCCGTGATGGGGATTTCGTTTTGGCGAAGGATTTCTGCCGGATCGGTCACGGGTGGAAATTTGGAGGTGTTCTGGACTGTGTCAAGAATTTGTAAGTGTCTATTTTCCTCCCTTTTGATCGAGCAAGCGGCGTTCGATGTCGGATAGCACGGTCTTGGAAGTGAGCATGAGTGGATGGAGGATGATGGGAAATTCCAAATTTTCGGCCCTTTTCCAAAGAGAGCTGGTGGGAGGGAGGATGACGAGGTCCATGGGAGTGCGATAAGAGGTGATGGGAAGAATGCCCAGATTTGCTTCGCTTGCGGTGAGATCATTGAGGAACCGGCTGCCAGGCCGCATTTGTTCCGCGCCTTTACTAGGATAAAGCCAAGCGGTGTGGGTGCCATGGTGGGGTGTGGAAACGGTGATGAAAGTATCACAACGTTTTGCTCCATCCAAGGCTTGGAGATAGTGGCGGCTAACCAGGCCACCCATGCTGAAGGCGACAATGCTGATGGATTGCTTGGGGCCAAAGGCGGTATCGATATCGTGCTGAAGTTGCAGGGCGAGTTTTTCCAATCCGCCGCGGCCATCACTGGGCTTTAGGCGGATGACGAGGCAAGTTGCTCCGCGTTGTTCGAGACGTTTTTTCAGAAACGCGAAGCTTGAACCCGTTCTGAGAAAACCATGCACGAGCACGATATTTTTACCGTCCGACGTTATCTGGGTCGTTGTGGGTTGGCCCGTGGTGCAACCGATGGCAAGCAGGCAGATGAAAGTGATCAGAAAGTGACGAGGCATGCGGTAAAATTTAGCCGGGTGGCCACTTCATCTGACGCCCGCCTAATAGGTGAATGTGGAGATGTGGCACAGCCTCGCCGCCATTTGGACCGTTGTTGATGACGAGGCGGAAACCATCTGCGGCGAGGCCCTCAGCGGTGGCGACTTTTCCAGCGATGAGCAAAAGGTGGCCTAGTAAATTCTGATCGACCTCTGAAGCCAGCGCGATGCGTGGGATCGGTTTACGAGGGATGATGAGAATGTGGGTGGGTGCTTGCGGTGAAATATCGCGGAAGGCCACACACAGGTTGTCTTCATGCAGAATCGTCGCAGGAATTTCCTTGGCGCAGATTTTTTCAAACAAAGTTTTCTCATTCATTACTGATGATTATGGCACTTACGCTTGGTCTGACAAGGCAGACAATTGGTGATTGAGAAACTCTGCGGGGTATGTGAAATTTCGTTATGCAATACGCCCACATCACTTGTCCTACGTGTTTTGAGGTTTTCGAAGTGGTGGTGCCACCGTCTGAGGAGATGCCGTCGGAAGTGGACTACGATTGTGAAGTTTGCTGCCGGCCGATGTTGATCGTGTTTACCGAGCAAGAAGTTTACGCCAAGGGATTAGCTGATTGAACGCTGGACGAGGACGCTTGCCGGGCCTACACCACGGCGATGAATGTCCGCACCCGCTTCGCGCCCTCGCCCACAGGTTATCTTCACGTCGGTGGAGCACGCACGGCGTTGTTTAATTGGCTCTTCGCCCGTCATCACGGCGGAATTTTTGTGTTGCGGGTGGAAGATACGGATGTGGCACGCAATACCGAGGAGGCACGCCAGGCAATTTTCGATGGGATGGATTGGCTGGGACTCGACTGGGACGAAGGTCCGGAAAAGGGCGGGGATTTCGGCCCTTATTATCAAAGCGAACGCACGGCGATCTATGATGCGTGGTTCGGTAAATTGCTCGCAGCTGGGCGTGTTTATGAAGATGGCGGTGCGTGGCGATTTCGCTTTGAGCGTAAATTGATCACCATGAATGATCTCGTGTGCGGCGAGGTGACCATCGATTACCGCGATGAGTCCAACACTCCTGATATGGTGGTAAAGCGCTCGGATGGGTCTTATGTTTTTCACTTTGTAAATGTCGTCGATGATCTTGAAATGGAGATCACCCACGTAATCCGTGGCGAAGATCATCTAATGAATACGCCAAAGCATTTGCAGTTGATCGAGGCCTTTGGTGGGGTGGCTCCGCAATACGCTCACATTCCGCTAATTCTCAATCCAGATGGCTCGAAAATGTCCAAGCGAGATGCTGGTGCGGCGGTGGGGGACTACCCAAGACAAGGATTTCTCTCTGCTGCGGTGGTGAATTTCATCGCACTGTTGGGCTGGAATCCGAAGACGGAGCAGGAAATCTTCACCCTCGCGGGGCTGACTGAAAAATTCTCGCTGGAGGCGATTAATCGCTCGCCCGCGCGGTTTGATTTAGAGAAGTGCAAGTGGATGAATCAGCAGCATCTGCTCGGGGAATCGCTCGAGGAATTTGCGGAAGCAGCGCGGCCATTTGTAATCGCGGCAGGACTGCCGATTCATGGGGATTTTGTGGCGATCATGGCTGCGGTAAAGGATAAGGTTCGCTTGTTAAGCGATGTTCCTGCGTCAGTGGATTTTCTGATAGTAGATCAATTTGAATTTGAGCAAGAAGCGGTCACCAAGGTGCGGGGTAATGCGGCGGCGGGAGCTCTTCTCACCGCTCTGGCTAAAGACTTTGCAGGTGTTACCGAATGGTCTGCGGAGACGGTGAAAGCGCAGCTTAGCGCAACAGCCACGGCGGCGGGATCGAAACCTGGGTCTTTGATGTTTCCACTGCGAGTTGCACTCTCGGGTCGCGGGCATGGTCCGGATCTGGGAGATATACTAAACTTATTGGGACAAGATCGCTGTGTGAAACGGGTGCGTGAGTTTGCTGCATTATTATCATTCAATGAAAGACGTCTATAATCTAGAAGATCTCACCTCGCGTGATGTGCTGGATCAAGGTGCAGACAAGCCAGCAAGGCTCGCAGTCATCGGCCATCCGGTTGCCCACTCGGCTTCGCCGAAGATGCACCAGGCTGCGCTGGATGCGCTTGGAATTGCTGCGCGCTATATCCGGATCGATGTCGAGCCTGGCCAAGTGGCGCATGCGTTTGAACGGATGCGTGATCTTGGCTTTATTGGTTGCAATGTGACAGTGCCCCATAAGTTCGAGGCGATGCAGCATTGCGCGGTTTCTTCGGGTGCTCAATCACTAGGTGCGGTAAATACGCTATGTTTTGGCGGTGAAGAGGCGTGTGGTTATAATACCGATGGACCAGGATTTACAAATGCCATCCAGCATGATTTCGGCATGTCACTTGCGTCATTGAAGGTGGTGGTCCTAGGAGCGGGTGGGGGAGCTGGGCAGGCAATCGCCACCCAATGTGCGATGCTTGATGTGCCTAGGCTGGTGATGGTAAACCGGAGCTTGGATAAACTTACTCCATTGTTAGATAAACTGCAGGGCATCAATCCTGGCTTGGAAGTGATAGCACTTTCCTTGCAAGATCGTGAGTTGGCCGCACATTGTCAGGACGCCGAGCTGATCGTGAATACCTCATCATTAGGGCTGAAAACCGGAGATCCTTCGATTATACCAATGTCATGCCTCAAGTCTGCACACTTTGTATATGATACGATTTATCAACCAGCGGTGACTCCTCTGTTGGCCATGGCAAATTCCGCGGGCTGCCGGACATCGAATGGAATGAGCATGTTACTTCATCAAGGTGTTCTTGCATTTCAGCATTGGTTCCATGATACCCAGCCGCTTATTCCGATGGCGAAAGCATTGGGCTACTCAGCCAGAGATTGACCGGGAATTACTACGCCTGGCTCGGTGGTGGAATACCAATGGCCAGCAATGACTTTTTCGATTTCAAACTTACGTCCGGCTTCGCTTTCAGTTCTCCTGATTTGCAAGTGAACCCGGATGAATCCTTCCGGATCCAGGCTTGGAAGATTTGATGCAAAAACCCGCTTTTTTGACTTTTCCATCTCAAATGCCGTTTCAATCAAATAGCCATCGTCACTGTCCCGGAGGACCGTGAATTCTGGAGATTGCTGACCAATTTCTCCCGGCGAGCCAAATCGCGGGGCATACAATACGAGGCTGATGGTTTCCGATCCTTTACGCTCATCCGCGAGTCGCTCGCGAGCGAGTAGGCGGAATTCACCTGCTTCCGGGCCACTCCCTGAAAGAAACAACTCCCATGGGAAACTGCTATAGCGGACAAAATGATCCCAATCCAGCCGCCACTCCGCACTTTCTTCGATGAAGACCGCGTCCACAGTATAGCCTTCCGTGGATTCCCATGTGGCTTCGATTGCCTTAGCATCTGGTAAATTCAACACAGAACGCTGGGAAATCCTCATAGTCTTTGAGTCGAGATTCAATAGTGGATTATTATTGTAGAAAGGTGCCATTTTAGGAGCCGTCTTGATGGGATTTAACACGAACTGACTTCGCTGCTCTGGCGTGTTTGCAGCGAGAAATCCACCGAAAGTCTGATTGATCTTTGGCATGGTTTCCGAGATAAACTCGCTCTCGGATTCAGATAGTGCACGAGCATTTTCCTGTTCCGAAGATTCCGCGACAGTGGGAGTAGGCCCCTGGAATTTAAATTTAACTGCAAATATCACCAAGCCGATCAGCACCGTCCAAGCGACAAACAACTTGAGGATCAGGTGCTTCTTTTTTCTTTTCCGAATGCTCTGTTTGGCTCGCTTTGAAGTTTTTGCAGCCGCATATCGAGTCAAAGGCGAAGGTTCATTTAAACTTTCATCGGTTAGGTAAGGAACGGAGCCACACTTAGAGCATTGCTGGCTCCCCTTATTGTTATTTGAACTATCAAACAGTGCGTTACAGTGGCCACAATGGAACCATGATTGGGAATGATTACTCACAAAACTTAGTTCAGTATGGTTCTGACTTTAACCGGCACGGTAAGTCCGCTCTTTAAAAAGTCTTTATCGAAGTAAGAGGCTTCCGCGTTATTGCGATATCCAGAGATGGGGTTCTCCGTAGGGAAATTATCGAGAGTGATCAAGTTGGGCTTCATTGGGTGCTGAATTCATCAAACAGTGGAGAAATCTTCAAGGGATGCAAGTCGCATTGGCAGTTATTCTGCCGCGAGTCGGCGGTCCAATGCGGCATCCATCGCCTGTTCCACCAGGCGTGCGGCAAGTGCCTCAGTGGCCGTATCCAGTCTTTGAACCGCGGCCTTGAGGGGATTAGCTGCCTTGCCCGCCAGTGCGGCCCTTACGGCATCGCACGCTGCGGTGATCTCCTGCAGCTCGGAATTCGTTGCTAATCCTTGGGCCAGCACACTTTCCACGGCGGGAAGAAGCTCCTCAGCTTTCAATCTCGCTTCGGTAAAGATCCGCTCCGCCATGTCTTCAAAGGCATACTCCACGGACTCACTGACCATCGCTTCCACGGCGGCATCATCCACATTTACTGCGGCGCTGGCGATCTGCACGATGGTATCGATGCCGGTAGCCACATCTCGGGCGAGAACTTCAAGGATGCCATTTTCATCAATTTTAAACTGCACGCCCACTCTCGTTTGGCCCTTGGCAGTAGGTGAGAATGCGACCTCGAATTTACCAAGTTCCCAGTTGTCCTTGGCCAGCTCGCGCTCGCCTTGCAGCACTCTCACGCTCATCGATCCTTGGCCATCTGCTGCGTTGGTAAACATTTCACCCGCCTTGCAAGGGATCGTCGTATTGCGGGGGATGAGCACATTCATCAGCCCGCCGAATGTTTCAATTCCCAGGCTCAATGGAGTGACATCCAACAGGACTATTTGCTTCAATGCGCCACTCATGACTCCTGCTTGAATCGTCGCGCCGAGTGCGATGGCTTCATCCGGATGTTGGGAGAGATCCGGTTCTCTCTCGAATAAGTCGGCCGCCGCCCTTCTTACTGCCGGCATCCTGCTGCTGCCGCCTACCATTACCAGCGCATCGAGATCCTTCGGTTCCAGTGCTGCATCGGCTAGAGCCTGCTTGCAGTGGCGGAGTGTTTTTCCGATCCAAGATGCTGCGATTTTTTCTAAATCAGCTCTTGAGAAAGCCAACTCCACACTCTGAATACCATCGTAGAAAGGCACTCGAAATACCGTATCAAGCTCATCGGAGAGCACCCTTTTTACCCGCTCCGCTTCCTCGATCAAGCGCACTCTGACGGCGCTGGAAACCTCAGGGATTCCAGCAAGCTCGGTCACTCGCGCGAGGATCATGGCATCCAGATCATCCCCGCCCAGTTGCGTGTCGCCATGAGTTGCGAGTACTTGAAAGACACCATCCTGCATCTCCAAGATCGACAAATCAAAAGTCCCTCCACCCAAATCATAGACGGCCACACGCGCCCGATCCGCGAGCTTCTCCAAACCGTAAGCCAATGCTGCCGCTGTGGGTTCATTGATGATTCGTATCACTTCCAATCCTGCAATTTCGCCTGCCCGCTTGGTCGCCGCGCGTTGGGCATCATGGAAATAGGCAGGCACTGTGATGATCGCTTTGTGGATTTTCATACCCATTCGCCACTCTGCGATGCGCTTCATTTCTTTCAAAATTTCCGCACTCAGCTCTTCAGGAGTTTTACCTAGCACTCTCAAAGATCCATCAATTCCTGCTTCCAGTTCCAAAGGGAATTCTCCAGCCACCTCGTTGGCGCGGCGTCCCATCAGGCGCTTGATGCTCGTCACCACCCGAGCGGGTTCCAACGTGCGCCGGCGCAGCGCCTTTGCCCCCACCTCAATCGTTCCATCCCTGCCGATATACACCGCACTCGGCGTGATTCTGTTTCCCTCCTCGTTTGCCAAAAGAATCGGGAATCCAGAATCCACCACGCCTACTGCGGAATTCGTCGTCCCAAGATCAATCCCAAGAATCATTTCACTCATCCGCGGCAGCTTCGTGGACGAGGACGCTTGAGTCAACTGCGCTGCGAGGGCCGGAAACGTTGCCGATTTTGGTTTGCCAGCGTCTTCCGCTCTTCTCAGTCTAAGGCGTGACGAAGAATGTAATGCCAAAAATCATCCGGTTTGCCATTCGGGTCTTTCGTGACTTTTTCCAACGCAATCACGGCTTGTTGCTCACCGCCGCGGTTGCCAACAACATGATGCTTTCGCTGATCCCGCTCTCGGCCGTGTTATTAGTGGTTTTCTCACATTTTATTGATTCAGAAACGTTGCTGAAGTCCATTTCTGTGGAAGCCTCGCTCATTGCGCCCGGATTTGCATCCACGCTCAATGAAGTGCTTACGGGGTTTTTGGAATCACGCCAGCTCATCGGCTGGGTGGGCCTTGCCTCGCTCCTGGTCTTCAGCACCTTCGCATTCCGCGTGCTGGAGGATGCGTTCTCAATCATTTTTCAAAGACCGATACCGTCACTGAAACGGAAGTTTTGGATTTCTGCGTTGATGCCCTATTTCTTTATCATTATTGTGGCAATTGGCCTGATCGTGATTACAGCGATCAATGCCGTGATCGATGCACGGAGTTTGAGAAACTCAGTCTTTCCAGGTCTTGATCTATTGCTTCACAACTATCTCAGTCAAATCATCTATATCACTGGGGTGCTTGGTTTGGTGCTGCTTTTCACGTTGTTTTATCGGATCATGCCAGTCGCGAGAATCTCATGGAAGCGCGCACTGATAGCCGGAGTGACGGCGACGATTCTATGGGAAATCGTCCGGCATCTCCTCGTCTATTACTATACACAATTTTCCATCGTAAACGTGATTTATGGTTCTATGGCCACCATCATCATCATGCTTCTCATCATGGAAGCAGTGGCATTGATCCTTTTGCTAGGTGCGCAAATTATTGCAGATCTCCACCGCAGTGATGATGCCGGACTCGCGTGGTATGAGGATCCTACTGAGCCGCCCAACTCCTGACAGCGGCGTAATTTTTGCAATTCACCGCTCATCTTGCGCAAGCAGGCATTAGCGGGAAATTTAAAATTCAGGCAGATTCACGGCGTTATGCAACGCCACATCGCACTCGTTATACTCGCCACTACCACCTATTTGCTGGCCTCACCGCCTGAAGAAGACCGCCGCGCCATCCTCGCGATGGCTGGAAATTTCAATGTCACGTTTGATTTTACCGAAACCTTCGCCCTCGCACCTGACTACACGCCGCAGAGTAAACCTTATCATGAGGAAGCCTTTGAGACTGTCATCGTTGTGGAAGACACTCCAGAGCGTATCACCCTGCAACATCTATTAGTGGTTGGAGATAAGGAGAAAGCCAAAGTCATTAAACATTGGGCGCAGATCTGGACTTGGCAGGATACACGGATCCTGGACTACGCTGGAAGTGACGGCTCCGATGTATGGGAACGCGATACGGTGACCGAGGAAGAGGCCAAGGGAAAATGGTCGCAGCTTGTTTCCAGTGTCGATGATACCCCCCGCTATGAAAGTCTCGGTCAATGGAAACATGCCGACGGAGAATCCACTTGGACCAGCCAGCCTACGCGGCGGCCATTACCTCGGAGGGAATATGAAATTCGTGACGACTATGATTACCTGATCGCAATCAATCGCCACTCGCTCACCGCCCACGGCTGGGTGCACTCGCAGGATAATCGTAAAGTTGTGGATCGCGATGGCAAAAAATTCATCCTTTCTGCCGAAACCGGACTCAATCAATACACTCGGACAGACCATGCCCTAGCCACCAAGGCAAGCGAGTGGTGGCAGGCAAACGCCACCGTGTGGAATTCGATCCGTAATTTCTGGATCGATGCGGGACAACTGCCCGGGCCGACGTTTCAGTATCATAGTACTCAGAATGGTGTCGGCTTGAGCCGTAAATTCTCGGAACTTGAGAAGGAAAAGCCAGCCGCTGAGGCCGTGAGCGAAGCTCTCACTCCTTACTTGTCGTCAACGCGCTAATAATTGTTAGAAAAATATAACAACTACTCCAAATGAAACCAATTCTATTATTATTCGCCCTCGCCTTGCCACTATCTGCGGCGATTAGTTTTACGCTTCCCGGCATCACCGAGACATCCTCATGGGAGCTAAATCGGACTAAATATCCATCAGTCACTTACAATTCATTCGGGAATGCCGCGAATCCATGGGCCTCGCCCGCAATCCCGACCAGTGGCGATTCAAGTGCGTTGTTTGATAAAATATCAGGAAGTGGCTACATGGGGGCTTCCTTCATGTATACCGCTACAGTGCTTGGTGGATTTCGAATCTATGATGAAAGTCCTGTAGCTAATTTACGGATGGTGATCATGCAGGGGAATATAAGTGACGTCTTCGAGGACCTGCCGATTCTCAATTTCAATGGTGGCAATCAATCGATTCCAGCGAGCTTTTCCACAATAGTTCCCGGTGCAAATTATCCAGACCGAGCATGGCAGTGGGACCTCAGCGGCGTTATCGGACCGATTGATCGCTACGAAATCCTTTTTTCAGGACACTTCGCCGCCACTTCTTTACGGGTCGATTCTGGGGATACTTTTTTACAGGTGATTCCAGAACCTTCCTCCGCGCTTCTAGGCTGTGGTGCGTTGGCTTCTACTCTCATCCGTCGTCGCCGTGCTTAATTATTCTCTAAATTTTGTTGGGTTGGTGATGCTACTCAGTGTCTCCGCACTAGCAGCCGGTGGCACCGGACCGTTCGTGGTGAACGTGCCTGTTCCAGCAGTGGATCGCTGGATGTATCCAAACAACTCCACGCCTGGAACGCGGACGACTGCTTCCACATTCTCATTTCTACCCTTCCCGGGTGTGGATGATCGGTTTGGGCAATTCATTATAAAATTCGATACCGTAGCGGCGGGAATACCAGCAGGAATGGGCGCGGATAATTATGATATTCATAAAATTGTTCTAACTGCGGTCTATTCCTCCACCGATTCATTACCCTATGATGCATCGGAAGATCCTAGAGCTTCCCTCGGTGGCGCTGGCAGCCTTCCGGACCCTGATCTTGGAAGGCCGCTGGAATTGCACGGCACTGGATTTCGTGGAGGCTTTACCGCTACTACGTTTCTAGAAAACTCACCATTTGGAATGCGCAATGCCTATGCGAATGGTTTTGATTCTGTAGGTGTGGCGCGCGATGTTTCCAATAATGTAAGCTTGGGCTTTGATAGCAATCCGTGGGCGGTTGCTGAAGTGAAAGTCCTCGCAAATTCTGAAGCTCTTCCAAGAGTCTATGCACCGCTCGCGGTGGGTGCGGTGATTCCGGAATATGCACACGTCTCATTCCAGATCAATCTAGCGATGCCAGGTGTGGCTAACTATATTCGGCAAGGGTTAAATGAGGGTGTTCTATGGTTTACACTTAGCTCATTTCATCCGGTGGATGGTCAGGATGGTGTTGGTTTTCCTGCATTTTTCACCAAGGAACATCCAGAACAAGCTTTGTTCCAAGATGTAGCTCCTTTCTTGGATGCTGAGTTTTCATTGCCGATTCGAATCACTGAATTCAAGCGGGATTCGTTGGCGAAGACAGTGTCTCTTAAGTGGAATGGCTCGCCGGGATTTACATACACCTTAGAAAGGTCTGACGATCTGACTGCAGATTCATGGCTCCCTGTTAAAACCTTAACTACAGCCGCTCCTTCTTCACTGACGTGGAGCGGAGAGAGTCTTTCTGATAAATCATTCTTTCGAGTGTCACGCTCGCCTATTCCATGAAAATTCATCAATCGGGTTTTACGTTAATTGAGCTTCTGGTGACGCTCGCGATCATTGCCACATTGGGCACGCTCGGTATTGCATGTGTGCAAAGTGCAAGAGAGAAATCCAGAATGGTAGTGGAGGTAAATGCCGCACGGAACCTGATCAACGGCTACGTCGGCTATTCAGCAGATCATAATGGTCGCTTGCTTACAGGTTATCAAACGGATCCATCCGTGACGAACCTTGAAGGTAAGCCATTGCACTTTCCCATGAATGCCCGCTATCCATGGCGGCTTGCGCCCTATGTCCCTAAGATCGAGGGGGTGATGCTATTTAATGGGACAGAGGCGGCATTGAAAGACCAGGAAAACGGAGATTACATGGTGAGTGCGAGCCCTAATCTAGGACTCAACGCGACATTGATAGGTGGTCACTTTGGCAGTGCCAGTCCTCTTAACCCTACATCAAGAATTATCGAGGCGTATGGGAAATTCTATGTAAGTAGTTTATCAGAAGTAGAGGATCCTTCGAATTTGATCGTATTTTCTTCCGCGAGAGGGAGCATCGGGAATCCAGGGTATTTCGAGATCCGGCCGCCTAATCTAACTTCCCGGGTGTGGACCAAGACGAAATTTGAAGATGCACCAAGTGCGGCGAGTTATGGTTTCGTCGATCTGCGGTGGGGTGGTAAAGCGGTTACCGCCATGCTCGGCGGAAATGTGGAATTGCTCGATGAGAATCAGCTCCGTGATATGCGTCGTTGGTCCACTCAAGCAGCTCGCGCAAGTGACCCGGATTTCGTCATCTCGCGACAGTGAGTTTATTGAAGTGTTGAGACTGTATGTCATCAACAAGAACGTTTGATTGCCGAAGTCGCTTGTGGGTTGGAGGAAGTTGTAGTTTTTTGAGGAGTAACCAACTGAACTATGATCACTTCCACCACCGCACGTTCCGCCTCTTCCTTATGCTCCAATTGCAGAAACTGGAGCGGCACCTCCAATGCCACCGAAGGCGAATGCCGCGCTCACGCACCCCAGGCATTTGTCTTCACAATTGATGACGAAACAAAATTTGAATCCCGCTTCCCAACGACTCAAGCGTCCGATTGGTGCGGCGAGTTCCAACCCGCGTAATTTTTAGACACTTATTCTCGCAAAAGCCCTCTTTCTGCTGGAAAGAGGGTTTTTTTATCTGAAAATTACTTGCTGATGAGAATCGTTCGCATTAGGGTCAGGCATGTCACATCTGACCGAGTTAGACGAGATCATCGCATCATTAGCAACGCAGCTAGCGAGCGTAGCGGATACGTTGTTGGATTTAAGAAATTGGGCGAGGGATCCATCGCGGGCGGGTTCATGTGTGAAGGCTTATTTCGTGGTGCTTGATGCGGTGCCTGAGACTAAGGAGGTGATGGCATTGAGAGGTTGGCTTGAACGTTATTTGAGCATTTGCGTTTTCGATGGAGTTCAGAAACACTTCTTGGAGAAGCTTCCCTTACAATTAGAGGGTGCTACAGATTTGGAGGATTTCTGCTATTCTGCGATGCAGCGGATGCATGAAGATCGTTGTCATGGTGGATTACAGATTCGGATGGAATTTGATTTTTCCAGTAACTACATGGAAGCTGCTGCTTGAGGGTTAATGAGATGACGACCGGTCCTGTGCTTCCTGGTGATGTTTTTCTGGCAAAGGCGCTGTCGTATTGGCGGGAAAAGGGCGGGCGAATGACCATCGTGCGGGACATTATTTCCAAAACCGTGGGTGGATCGGGGTCTGCATTCGTGGCAGATGAGCTCTGGCTGCAAGTTAGGAAAATCGATCCAACGATCTCGATGGCATCGATTTATCGGACTCTCGCAGATTTGGTGGACGCTGGTTTGGTGCGGGAAATCCACGGTCAAAGAGACCAACGTTCGTTTGTCAAAGAAGAGGCGGACGAATCCGCTACGGGCCACGTGATCTGCAAAGATTGTCACCGGATCATTCCTCTAAACAATGACTGTTTAGCCCTGCGAGAAGGGGCAAAGCTTCGCAGCTTGGGCTTTGCCACTCATGGGATGCATTTACAAATCGAGGCTGCTTGCGAGTCCTTAAAACAGAGCGGGGTTTGCGATCACACCGTCGAAGAGCGCCGGGCTGGTCGAGGAGTTTGAGTTTTTAGGGAAATAGCGACTGTTGACGTGGAGACGGAATGAAGAAGGATGAGTGCTTTGTAAAATGACTAGCCCCCATCCTCTTCCCCCCGAACTGCTCAGCGAAATAGCTCAGTGAGAAACGTCATCATCGCCGTCCACGAACGCCGATCCGCGGCTTCCTGGTAAGCTGCCCCTTTGCTAGGGTCATCACCTGCTTCCTTGTGGGTGAAGCTATGCACTGCACCGCCATAGGAAATCATTTGCCAGTCTGCCTTGGCGTCTGTCATTTCTTTTTGAAATCCGGCCACTTGCTCCGCTGGTACGTAAGGATCTACAGCTCCGTGCAGCACCAATACTTTCGCCGGGATTTTACCCGCTTCTGCCAGCATGCCCCCTTGACCGTCCAGCCCCCCGTGGAACGAGACCACCCCTGCGATTTCCGTCCCAGCCCGCGCAACTTCCAGCGCCGCCGTGCCGCCGAAACAATAACCGACCACCGCTAGTTTCGCCGCATCCGTGCGCTCATCCGCCTTTAGCACGTCAAGTCCCGCATTTAAGCGACCACGGAAAAGCGCACGGTCATTCTTGTATTTTCCCGACTCCTTTCCAGCAGCTTCGCCCTGTGGCCGGACGCCTTTCCCATAGATATCGGCAGCGAATACGTTGTAACCTGCTTCCGCCAACATCCGGCTACTCCGCTTTTCATGATCCGAGAGCCCCGTCCACTGATGCACCACCATCACGCCCGGGCGCTTGCCTGTGACCGCATCGTCATAGACATGGAATCCTTCCAAAGTGACTCCATCATGTTCATAAGTGACCAATTTTTCAACCAAAGCCGCATGACAGCTGGTGCCAAGTGTCGCGGCAAATATCAACGAGTTAAGAACTTTCATCGTCCGGGAGCAACGCTCTGGAATCTCACCAAGTCAAATGAGGATCGCTGAGAAGTGCGATGGCTCATTTGTTTTCAAAATTCCCAAAATTGGCAATTTCTGACTTCAATCGCCGCCCGGTTGCGGACTTGTCGTAAGAATCACGGTCGTTGGGCCTATCGTATTATAAATGGTCAGATTGCGGAGGTCAGAACCGAGTGACGAGTTAGCACTTATTGATGTAGGCAGATTGAAACTTGCGAATCCGGTGCCGAATGCTCCCGGCACGATCACGCCATCAGTTAGAGGAAACGTCGTCAATCCACCATCCAACGAGGCAGTGAGTTGCGGGATAGGATTCGTGACAGGGAGATTGTCGTTGGTGGCCGGTTTGAGAATCGGGAGATTGCCAATTACCACGGTCATTTTCTCGTCCGTAGCGCCTTGAATGACATAACCGATGGGATCAGGTTTTGGGGTCGAGCGAATTTCCACAGCGGAAACCTTGGCCGATTGTTCAGAAGGAAATTCACGATGCTTGGAATCAGGCTGCGAGGCTTCGAAAAGTGTGAGATCCTGATTCGTCGGAGGCCTTTTCCCGAGATAGCCGCCGCCGTCCTCCGCCGGGGTCCATAAAAAATGGCTGACGGGATCGTAAAAATTGCCGTTGGCAGCTCTTAACAAACCGTAATCCTCGAAATTTTCTACTGGAAACGACCGATGTCTGACCACGCTGCCAGCGGGAAGCGCTGCGAATGCAGCCGGCATCCAGCCAGTTTCCACAATCAGGCTGGTGGGCATCTCGGTGCGTCTCGCCAAATCTTCGGTGAGTGCGGCGGTCAATAAATCGCGCAATTCCCGGTCTGGATCGCTTGCAGCAGCGGACGCACTGGCGGTTGGGGAACGAAGAACGTGGATTTTGGGACCAGCGGAATTCGACCGCGCGGCACGCAATTCCTGCTGAAGCGCCATCACCGTTTCCCGCAATTTGCGCTGCGGATCCTCATTCCTCGCGCGCTTGTTTAGCACTGGTGGGGCGACGGATGAGGCGGGCGGCAGCGGGGCTTGCTGCCTTGGCTGAATTTCCGGTGCTTGCGTTTCGACCGTCGCTGGAGCTTCAGGCTGTTGGCGATTGATGAGCACCACCAACATGACCAAGGCTGCGGCCCAACCTGCTGAGGCGACCAAGCGGGCTGTGAAATTTGGAAGGTCTGCCTTTTTCAATCTCCCCCGAATTTCCGTAAATGATGACTGGCGAGGCGAGGCAACATTTCAGAACCAAGCGGAAAATCTTCGAGCAAACGGGGAATGCGCCGCCGTTTGCGCAGAGTGTCCAGGCAGATGCCGCGCAGAATCATGCAACACCAAGTGAACGGATTGCTACGGGCCGCATCGTAGTTACGCGCATTTTTCCAAATTCTTAGAAACGTGTCTTGCAACGCCTCCCGCGCGCTTCCTTCGTCCTGTAACCAATGTAGCGCCATGCTGAAAAGACGGTCTGCCAGCACTCGATGCAATGCCTCCAATGCTGCTTCATCCGCATCCGCGATCCGGCGCAACAAGTGCGTGCCCTGCCATGCCGGCAACAAGATAGTTGGCGGATCGGACACAGGGCTTTCGCTGGGCATGGTGGAGGACTTTGAGTCCACAGGTTCGTATGATAGACGGGCAAGTGTGCGTGCTACTCGACTCGCACCCGAGTGAAAATTTTCCCTGCTCCCGGTAATAGCGTCCAAGTCAAGCAGCGACCATTGATCTCCACCCGGACCTCGTCACCCCGCGCGGCACGCCATTCGATGAGGTTGTTAGAAGTTTCAAGACGCCTTGAAATTTCGGGGGCCTCCGGGTTGCAAGGCAGCCGCCAAGTCACACCTGAAACCAGGCGAGGCTGGGCAGCAGGCTCACCGAGCGGATCGGTTCCCGCCGCATATTCCAGCAAATTTGAGCTGCCATCCTGATCAGCATCTGCCGAGGCAGCCAGACTTCCGCTAGCCAAACCGCTGCGTGCGGAAGCTGCCAACATCCAAGCGTCGAAGCCTACCGCGCGAGTATCGGCAAGGCGGGCAATGCCGGATCGCGGCTCACCGTTGATCGCCTCGAAGCTTCCAGCAATGAGCATGTGGCCATTTCCGGTCGCGAGGAAATCGCTGACGTTGACGGTAGGCGGCCGGAAAGTCGGGTCCAGTTGCCCGGAAGAATGGAGCCGGACGAAGCCGGAATAGGATGTGGCAAACATTTTATCGTGGGCCGCAGCAGTGACGGCGAGGATGGACGGTTTTCCGGGTTCTGCTTCAGCGAACGCCGCGTCCACACCTGTCACAGGATGCCACTTTTGCGGTCGAGAATTTCCCCAGTAAGGGAGATATACCACCGAACCATCCGCGAGCTGGGCTGCAGGATTAGCGTCGGAAATTCCTGTCAGTGGACCGAGCAGCGTTCCATCTGCCGCGAATCGAACATTCCCCAGCAAATAGGAATCATCGCTCAGCACCAATAAGGAACTGTTGAAAGAAGAGGTGAAAGAGCTGCTCACTATAGAACCGGAACCGTTTGGCTCGATGCGACTAAAGCCGACCATCGGAACTTCGGAGTTTTGATAAGTCGTCACCAGCGTCGTCCCGTCGGACTGAATGGCGAAATCCGTGACATGCCCGTAATAGAAAGTGGCACTCCCCGGCGGATCTGGCACTGGCCACAAGCTAATGAAGGTGCCAACGGCAGAAAACCGAGCCAATTGAGATTGCCTCCCTAATGAATCCGATGCCGGAACAGAGAAAAACGCCAACAGTGAGCCATCCGGAAATTCGCTGATTTTCGTGGCAAACCGAAAATCATGATCAGTAGAAAACCCAGCATCCAGCGAATCATCCGCCAGCAAGCGCACCACCCCGGAAACCATCGCACCATCCGCCCGATCAAAGTCTCCGACCGCTAAAAGCGAGCCATCCGCCAATTTTACCAGCTTGGAAACCGTCGCATTTCTTTCCAGCCGTGGGACATGCCAAGTTCCGTCCGCCGTGCCGTTCGCTAACATTTTTCGGATCCCGCCGACCAATAATTTTCCATCCGGAAACTCGTCAAGCGTGCGCACTACCACCGGGCCAAGCACAGGCGATTCCGGAGCTGCAAGAACGATATTAAAGGCAGGATCCGGATCAAAGGACAACGGTTGACTGCGCAACAGCCGGGTCATGCCGTTATTGGGATAGATCACTCGATCCGGAGCTTGAAAAACCAGCTCGCGCGAGCTCCATCCAAACGGCAACTGCTGACTGAACGTCGCCACCAATGCGCCAGACGCATCGAAACGTTGGAATTTCAGCCCTTGGCCCGTCGCAGAGGGCCAATAGGAATATCGTTCGAGCCAATCACTGATCAGCCGGAATCCTCCATCCGCAGCGGAGGTCAGCGAATAAGAGTATTGTTCCGGTAGTTCGCGAGTTGTGAAGGTGAGATCAAGGTCACCATCTGCCTCCAGGCGGAATAACGAATAGAGTGAATGGGAAAGCGACCATGAGCTCTGGGTGAGCGCTGGCGAACGGCCGAGCACCCACAGTTTACCGTCAGCCGCAGGCACCGTTTGCCAAGCGGGTCGCGGGCTTTCTTGCATTTGAAAACTCAGGTCCTGCGACAAGTCATCCGTCCGATAGGCACGAATCACCCGAGGACTCCCGCCGATGATAAATACCTGTGATCCTTTGACGAACTGCGGGCGTGGCGGCGTTGATCCTGCCCGCGGGAAATCCGCGAGTGCCGCCACATTTGGGCTGCCGTTGGCGTTATGAAGCGTCCATGAATCGCGCCCGAGTTGCATCAATCTCCCACCCGGCAACGCAAATAGTGCAGGCTGTGGCGTCGCATCATTAGCCGAAGGGAACCAAGGCTGAAATCCGGAATCCTCCAGCCGCAGCCCGACGAACGAAGCGTCTAAATTTCCTGTCGCCGTCAGCTTTGCCAAGCCCGCCTGCTCCACGCCATCGACTGAAGAAAATTCCCCTGCGATAAAGACCGATCCATCCTCAGCCACCGCCGCTGCACTGACAGAAGCCTGAGCGCTGAATATTGGAAAATTGGATTCTTCCAACTCGCCCGGTAATGCCGCAAAGACTTGCGGGAGGCAAATTCCAATGAGTAACAAGCGGCGTAAGTAATTCACTGAGAGTAATCCGCACCAAACCGTTGGTAAGTTTCATGCGTTTTTGAAAAAATCAGAATCGCACCAAAGATCTTCCTAACTCGGTTTCCTTAATTCACTGCGGAGTTCTTCCAGAAACTGGCGCATGCCTGAGAGGTCGGTGCGGTAGCTGGCGCGGGTCGAGCCTTTACCGACTTTTACCGCATGGAATTCGATATTTTCCGGTTCCAGTGAGATCATCGTCTCATCAGTCTGATCGTCGCCAGCAACCAGTGCGACATCGACATCCCATGATTTCATGAGGAAATCGACGGCCTCGCCCTTGCTCACTTGAAGACTGGAAATTTCCACAATCTTTTGACCATGGTGGACAGTCACGGGCAAATTGGCGGCCATCCCGGTCAACTCATCGAGAAGTCCACGGGCCCGCCATGCGCCAAACTCAGGGTCCGCCTTGCGGTAATGCCAGACCAGGGCGGATTGTTTTTCTTCAACGTGCGTGCCGGGCGTCAGCAGTGATACGTATTCGAGATGCTCACGCAGCGCATTTTTCCACTCAATATTGACATGCGGGTTGAAAAGCGCCCACTCGCCGACTCCTTTATCGAGCCAACGGTAGCCATGCTCCACTACCAATGTGGCACCTAGCCGCCCGAGGTGTTTTTCCAAAAATTCCGGCGGGCGACCACTGACCACTGCGAGCGAGACATTTTCAAAAGCAGCCAATTCCTTGAGTAAGCCCGGCAATTCGGCGTCTGGCACGGCTTCGTCCGGGACGTCCACAAATCCGCGCAACGTTCCGTCGTAGTCGAGGAAAAGCCCGAGCTTTTTCCCTTCACGCACTTGGCGTGCGAGGGCTATCGCGAGCGGCCTCATTTCCACGATGGCGACCCGCTCCTCACGCGCTGGCACTTTTTCGAGATCCCGCAAGAAACGCTTCGCCCAGGCCACACTATCTTGTCTGCGAAGCCGGTCTTGCATCATGGAAATCCGCTCCCAGCGCTCATCGTCGCCCATCTCCAATGCCCGATTCAGCGCGACAGCCACCTCATCCACATCGTATGGATTCACTTGGATGGAATGAGAAAGCTCTTGGGCAGCCCCGGCGAACTCGCTGAGTACCAGCACCCCCGGGCGAGTTGGGAATTCCTGGCGCTGGCAATCCAGAAACTCCTTAGCGACCAAGTTCATCCCATCGCGCAGCGGAGTGACGAGACACACCTCGGCGAGTGCGTAAAGCGCGGCCAAATCGACCATCGGAAAGCCGCGGTGCAAAAATGCGACAGGGGAGTGCCCCACTTTGCCGTAAGCACCATTGATCGCACCCACTTCGCGCTGCACTTCTTCCGTAAGTTCATCGTATTCCTGTACGCCCTGACGCGATGGCACGGCGATGAGCACAAAGAGCACCTCGTCGCGCTTCCCGGGATTCAGCTCCAGAAAGCGGCGCATCGCGGCGAGCTTTTCCGGGAGGCCTTTGGTGTAATCAAGCCGCTCCACACTGAGGATCAGCCGTTTTTCACCGATGTCCGCCGTGTGTCTCGCAAGAACTTCGGGGAAATCGTCACGGCGCATTTCCTTTTCAAAAAGCACGTGGTTGTGGCCGATTGGATAGACTCCCATCCGGATCTCGCGACCATGGTGCCACATGCCTTCGGTTTCCGATTCCCATCCAAGCACCCGCAGCAGCGCGGAGCGGAAATGGCGGAGATAATTGAAAGTGTGAAATCCGATCACATCGGCTCCTAGGACGCCTTTCAGCAATTCCGCGCGATGAGGCAAGACTCGGAACATCTCACTGGTGCAAAACGGCGTATGTAGGAAAAATCCAATCCGCAGCCCCAGTTCGTGACCGCGCAACATCGATGGCACCAGAAACAGATGGTAATCGTGAATCCAAACTTGGTCGCCCTCCTCGGCCACCGCCAGCACTGCATCTGCGAATTTTCGGTTCACCTCGCGATAAATGTCCCATGATTCGTTGGAGAAACGGGCGCGCTCCACCATGTAATGCAGTAGCGGCCATAAGGTGGAATTTGCATATCCTTCGTAAAATCCGTCCAGCTCGCTGCGGGTTAGGAACACCGGTTCCACGCCAACGCTTCGTAGCTCCGAGGTGACTTTTTCTAAATCCTCGAAATCCTCGGATGCACCGCCTGGCCAACCGACCCAACGCTGTTCCATTCCCAATTCCACACCCTCAAGCGCGGAAGCAAGTCCGCCTGTTGTTCGGCTCGCAGAACCATCCGCCTCGATTTTCACGGGCAGACGGTTAGAAACCATAATCAATTTCGCCATGCTACCACCTCAGCATTTAACGGCTGGCATGTCGAGGAACTTCTTCCTAAAAGTTGACGCAGGCCTTGCGTGCGAGATGGGAAATTAAGTTTATTTTTTGCGGATATGCCAAATTTCCACGAGCTGATTCCGCTCCGGGATGCTGCTGCTGAAGCGGTCGGTCTGGCCGAGATAGACGGCTTGGGTTGACTGACCCGGACGCTTGATTGTGGTGTAAAGTTCGGCCACTGCGGTGGCTCTGTCCGAGGAGAGCTTGCGGTTACTTTCGACATTTCCCGTCTCGGACGCATAGCCTATCGAGAGTAGTAAATCGCCATCTGGAATCTGCTCGACCAGCCCGCGGATGATATCCTCATCGGCAGGGGCGAGGCCGCTCGATCCAGTCGCAAAGCTGAAGGTGTGAAGCACGTTGGCGCCCAGATCCACGCCGAAGCCGCTGTAAGAAGTGGTGAGCTCGGAGTCCGGACGATTTTCAAGCTCTTGCAAGGCGCGGTAGAGTTTCACGGCCGCAGGAAGGAGTTCGCTCTCTGAACTGGCGAAGAGCTTTGCCTTGCTGAGGTCTCCCTGGAGTTCCTTCACGCGAGCTTCAAAAAATTCTTTGGCGCGGAAAGTTTCATCATATCGGCGCTGGAGTTCTGCGAAATCCGCATCGGAAACACCGGCCGAGGCGGTCTTCATTTGCTCGCGAGCTGCACTAAGTTCGGTGACCAGTGCATCGCGCTGGGATTTAAGGTTAGCAAGTTCGCCCCGCAGTTTATCTGCATCGGATCCACTGACAAGCGCACGCTGTAGCTCGGACTGGATCCGGGCACTCTCGGTGGTGAGTGTCTGGCGGAGTTGCTCGGAACGAAGTAATTCAGAACTTTTTGCCACAATTTCGGTGTCCTTTTCCTGCAGCATTTCTTGGAAACGCTGGGAAAGTGCCACCAGGGTATCCGCGTCGGCTTTAAGGCGTTTGGCGATTTCCGTCACGGGCTCGGTTCCTCCCTCTAGCGGGACGAGCCCCATCGAGACGCGCTGGCGGCTGAGGTCATTGCGCAATGCATCGAGCTGGGCCTTGGCGGAGGTTAGGTCCTCATCCGAAGCAGATTTCCGGCCTACACCTGTCAACACTCCCACCACAATGAGGACCCCGATCAAGCCCACGATCACCAACAATAAGGCTGTGGTGGGAGCGATCGTCGATTTCGGTGGAGCAGGGTCGGTGGGTGGTTGCGATTCGTGTAAATCGGGTGACGGCTGCTGGTCGGACATGGGCGAAGGTTGCCCAGAGCACCATGAGAGTGTCAATGCACGACGGGAGAAATGGCGTTTTTGCGGAAATTCGAATTCAATGAAGGCGGGACCCAGCGTTCTCCGTCCTTGCACTTCGCGGGATTTCGCCATTTGATCCCGCGCCTATGCCCACCGTTGCCATCGTAGGACGTCCAAATGTCGGAAAGTCCGCACTTTTCAATCGCCTCGCAGGGCGCAAGATCGCTATTGTCCACGATCAACCGGGCGTCACACGCGATCGCATCGCCGCGCCTTCCAAGGCCACCCAAGTCGCGTGCACTCTCATTGATACCGGCGGCATCGGCGGGGGCATTGAAGATGGCTTCGACGAGCAAGTCTCCATCGAGGCGGACATCGCCATGCAGACGGCGGATTTAATCCTTTTCGTCGTGGATGCCCATGCGGGTCTCACGGCTGTGGATCAAGCGCTCGCACAAAAACTCCGCAAGGCCAAGCCGCCTGTCCTACTCGTCATCAACAAGGTGGATGATGATAAACACGAAAATTCCCACTCGGATTTCACCCGACTTGGTCTGGGAAACAGTGTCTTTGTTTCTGCCGAGCATGGTCGCAACTTTGGTGTGCTGTGTGATGAGATCGATGCGGTGATCGCGCCCTTGGTTTCGGAGACTGAAGCCGAAGCAGAAGTCGCCGAAGCAGTCGGCATCAAGCTCGCCATCGTCGGTAAGCCGAATGCCGGTAAATCATCCTTGGTGAATGCCATTCTCAAAGACGAGCGCACCATCGTCTCAGAAATCGCTGGCACCACCCGCGATGCTGTTGACCTTCCATATTCCTTCGCTGGAGAAAATTTCACCCTCATCGATACCGCCGGCCTCCGTCCCCGGGCGAAGCGTGATAACTCGGTAGAGGTCTTCTCCGCCATGCGCACCGAGAAGGCAGTACGCCGTTCAGACCTCTGTGTGCTGGTGATCGACCTTGCCGCAGGCATTTCCTCGATGGACCGGAAAATCGCCCAACTCATCAAGGAGGAGAAAAAGCCCTGCCTGATTGTGCTCAATAAATTCGATCTATTCCACCCCGGAGCCAATCGCACCGCCCGCCTTGAGGAAGCGACGGAACATGTGAGAAAAGAATTATTTTTCCTCCACTACGCACCCTTCGTCGCCTGCTCAGCCAAGACCGGCGGCTCCGTGGAACACGTGCTCAAGGAGGCCCTCAAAATCAAAAAAAGCTCCCAAGCCATCCCCGGCACCGGCCAGCTCAATCGCATCCTGCAAGGTGCCTTCGAGGCCACCCCGCCACCCATCGACAACAAGTTGCACAAGCGTCTCAAGCTCTACTATGCCACTGCTGCTGTTGAGGAAAAATACACCGTCATCCCGGTGCCCACCATCGTTCTCTTCGTCAATGACAAGCGCCTGATGGCGACCAGTTACGAATCCTACATCGTCAACCGCTACCGCGCCGCCCACCCCGCGCCGGGTATCCCGGTGGTCCTATCCGTCCGCTCGCGCTCGCGCAAAGAATGGGAGCCGAGGCAAAAGCCCCAAGGCCACTAGCAGACGTCACTGCCTTTCAAACCGTAGCCGGATAAAACGCGGGAGCGCGGGATCGGGCGATATTGGAACGGTGGTAATCAACGTTTCAATGAGGCCTTCATCGGTAGTGATCAACGGTACTTCTTCCCAGTTTGCCAAATCGCTGGATGCTTCTGCCGCGTAGATGATGCCGGGCAAGCTCGCTGGCCGGGTGAATTGCAGCGTGAGGTTCACTCCATCAAAATCATGCCTCACCGGCGGGGTGAATGCGCGTGGATCTGAACCCAGCGCATATTCCGCAAGATTGGTAAAACCATCCGCATCCGGGTCCATGGAATCTTCCGCCAGACCCTCAGCAAGCTCGCCCGCGGTGAAATAGTCACTCCGCCACAAGACCCATGGATCTGGAGGAATGATCGAGATACTGCTATTTGTAGAAATGCTGCCGTTGCTGGCTACCACCAAAAAGGGCCCGCCTGCGGTGGTGGCCATAAATAGTCCGCTAGTATCAATCGTCCCGCCGCCTGTGACTGACCAAGCAATCGCACCGGGCATCGATTGATTAAATTGATCGATCAATGAAGCAGTGAACATTTGAGTGTCATTGATCGCAAGCGTCACGGTAGGCGGACTTATCTCGATTGAAGTGGCGGTCTGGACAACACGGACGCGGATGGAGCTCGCTACAACCTGCCCGAGTAAATTTTGCACACTGGCTGTTAGAGTATAGCTTCCTGGCGCCAGAAAATTCGCCATCGTATTTTTGGAGGCATTCGTCCCATTGGAACTAAAGGACACGGAATTACCCGCGCCACTTGTGACACTCCAAGTATAATTTAGGGTCGCCTCTCCAGCATCGTCAGCACCCAGCACGGTGAGCCCCACGGAACTGCTGCGGACAATTTCAAACAACTCGTTATCCGTTTCTGTGGAGGAGCTATCTGCTGCAATAGCGATTGTAGGAGCAGTTGCTGTCGGGATCAGGAATGCCCTCATCACCGCCATGTGCTGCATACTGGGTGCCCCGCTATCGCCTGCCAAGATAGGCGCGGGGCGGAAGCTATAGGGAGTCGTCACCCGGCTATCATAGACGAGGCCACTGGGGAATGTTCTGTTACCGACCGTTAAAGGAGTGCTGCGAGCATTGAGATCTGCATCGGGGATTACCCAGTCATAGGGTTTTGCCCGACTTGCATTGGTCCCGTCCTGGCCGTTTTGATCTACCGGATAAGGTGCGCCAGTGGAGAGGACTGCGGAAAGCGTGCTGATACATTGCTCGCCTCTACCGTTCGTATTGAGATCTCCGCCTAGCACTAAATAATCAGCAGCCGGGATGATCTCTAGAATTTTCGCACGAAGCGCCAACGCCTGTGCTTGCCGCGTGGAACTTCCTCCACCCGAGCTGAAGTGCACCGAGATCACCCACAGGTCTTTATCACCAGGGATATCAATTTTCGCCCAAATGAATTCGCGGTTGTCAATTTGCGCATCCTCCCACACCCCTGATTCCATGATCGGAAAACGACTGATAATCCCATTCGGCAGTTGTTTCCCAGTCTCAACCCGGTAGGCAAAAGTAGTCCCAAAATTCCCATCCACCCAAGCGCGGTAGGTGGCGGCTGTGTTTTTACCCGCACCCACGCCCACGTTCATCTCCTGCACCAACACGATATCAGGATCGAGGCCTTGAAAAATACGATTCCCAGGTCCTGATAGCCCGCCAGCAGGACCAAGATTATCCGTTGGATAGCTTTGCAAACTCCCGCTCGTCGTATTTGCCGCCATGATTCGAATGACCTGGTCTGCGGACAGAAATGCGGTCATCCCAAACATCCCAAACATCACCGCAGTGACCATGATGCTGAAATGTCTGCCAATCGAATTTCCCAAACTCATAAGATTTAAAACGGTGGAGTCAGTCGTAGATGCATGAAGCACGCCACGATCACTCTCGATTTTAAATATTTTGCCCAATGAAATGGTGACAATTCCGTGATCTCACTCCGGAATGAATTTCATGGTAGTTCTTGCTAATGATATTCATTTACAATAAAGTATCCCGTGGCTGAACTTTATTCTTCTGAAGAATCCATCATTAACATTCCAGGATCATGGTGGGGAGACATCAATGGACTCCGTTGCGGCAGCATAACCGAGCGGGTTACCACGGGTGGATGGCGTTGGAATCTTACTTCGGAAGGCGCCATCTGGCTCTGGCTCAATCGTGAAGGATCTGGTCTCATCTGGGGAGAAAAAGACCGTTTCGTCCTGAAACCGGGCATGTATGCAATGACTGGCGGAGGCAATGCTGGAGAATGGTCCTGTGTCCGTTATCCAGGTCAACAAGGGCTGGAAATTGTGGTGATTTCCCGGGATTGGCTCAGACAGCGATTTGGGAAAAATCCCGAATGGCTCCACCCTGAACTTGGCAGATGGCTGGAAAGCGGCGACTCAGTCGCATTCTGCGGATTGATGGGTGTGTGGGAACGCGAGTTAGGAGAAGCACTATCCCAGGCAGGTCATGCGATAGGTCCCGCCCGGCTACTTGCCGAGGCTCGAGTTCTCGAGTGGGCGGCCGTGCGACTCTTTCGCTCAAAGCCTGGTGACCCCGGGAGTAGCTTCTGCGCGTCATTGCGTGATCGCGATCCTATAAAGCGCGCCCTTCAACTGCTCCGCGAAACACTGGATCAACCTCTCGATCTCGCCGCCTTGGCGGCTGAGGTGGGCATTGCCCCGCATTACCTTTCCCGCCGTGTCAGCGTGGAAACCGGCCTGACATTGCAGCGCCACGTCCGCCGACTCCGCATCGAGCGCGCGTGTGAGACCTTGGATTCAGGCAAAATGAACGTCACTGAAGTGGCCCTGGATGTGGGCTACCAAAGCCTCAGTCATTTCGCCAAAGCCTTCCGCGAAGAGACCGGCACCTCCCCGAGCAAGTGGCTGCAGCGCCACAAATAAGTTGGGATCATCACCCGCCCTTAATGCAATCGCTAAGTGGCGGCGGGCAAGCGAATCACAACGGTATCCAAAAGCATTCGCAAAATCCCCTAATTACCGCACAAAAACGATTAAGCCCTTTTCCGTTCATAATGGAATTACATGAACGCATGTGCGGGTTGTCGTCGTGCAACCAAGGAGAACCTCAGACGCTCATTTCGAAGGGGTTTCCTTAAAAATGCGCCGCAGCCACTTGGGGATAGGTTTCCCTTGGGAAATCCGGCGACCGTTTTCAAACATCGCCACATTCCGAAAGGATTCACGTAGATCATCATTGTCGAAAACCCAGACATTGGGTAGTTCTCGGATAGCAGCATGGAGATTGGCAAGGGTGCGCGGGTAGCGGGTGATGAGTTTGTCCGCTGGCACGTCGTGACCACCTTGCGAAACGCGCATCGCCACCCGTTGCTCCGACACCTCCGAACCAGAAATCCCGATGAAGCACAGGATCACCGTGTAGCCGCGTGCCACCGCATTTTTCAAAAACCCCAACTTATCGCCGACCGGATCGGAAAATACGGTCTCGAAAACGAAACTCTCCCCTTGCTCCACCAATGCGCTTCGCAGGTTTCCAGCCATCCGTGCAGCGGCGTAGGATTCCATTTCCAGTTCATTCGCCAGCACGTCCGCGTTTACGAAGCGCAGTCCGGCGGATTTGAGATGAGCGTGATAAAACGTGGTTTTGCCAGCTCCGTTGGGGCCGGTCACCGCTACAACCAATGGCCGCTGATCGAGAGCGGAACTCATCGTTTCGCAGCCTTTGCCACCTCAAACTGACGATTGACAAAGCGCCCGGTGCTGCGCGTGCCATCAGCGGTGATGCGCACCAAAAGTCCCGGCGTATCGGACTGCTCGTAATGAGGATACGGCAGGGTCTTGAGGTGCTCGGCGACGCGCTTTCGCCCCTTGGGTGAGTCTGCAGATTCCAGGCATTCCGAGAGCGGCCTGGCAGCACCGGCGCGTGACAAGGCCATCGCCTGGACTCCCTGCAGGAGTGGTTCCACAGCACGCCCCAGTTTCGCCCAAAACTCGATCTGGCCGGCAATCGAGCGTTCCGCGTTCTCGGCGGTGAGACGGGCGTCAAGGACCAGCGCATCGGAAAGTTTCACAGGTTGGCTCATGGGAGAACGGTAGTAAAATGCTACCCGAGGTCAAGCGACATGGTTCTCAGGTCTGAATCCTACGGAATCATGTCCCGTCCAGTGTCATTGGCTATTGCGAGAAACCATGCTTTTTTCCCGAAATATGGACATCGTGATATTTCGAAATCCCAATATTTAGCGACGTCTAAAATTGCCCGTATTCCTTTGAAAATAACCTTGGATTATGAAAATTCTGCGCAACTCTCATCTTGATCGATGGTTAAGTTCTATAACTTCGCACGATGATGAAAAATTCTTGGCTCGCCCTGCTTGGGGCATTGGTGGTGGGTGGAGCGATTGGCTTCATTTCTGGTAAAAATACAGCACCTGCTTCCGTGGTGGAAGCACCGGAGGCAACTTTATCCCGCACCCGCAGCAGCGCGCGTGACATGGAAACTGCGCAGCAGGCTCCCAGAAAGTCCGCTCGTAATACAGATCCTGCTGCCATCTCGCGCTTGCCGGGAAGTTCCAGCCGGGTGCAGGCATTGCTTGATTTCTATGGTGGTCTCAGCCCCGAACAACTTGCGTTGGAAGCGGCAAAACTTGAGAATTTACCGATGAATGAGCGGCTAATCGCATCATTCCTGCTTTTCGGCCGTTGGGCCGAGGTGGATGCGAATGCGGCGATGGCATTTTCCAACACCATGGGCATGGCGGGTGGCTTCGTGCGGCCGACGATTCTTCAAAGTTGGGCCAGTGTGGATCCTGTCACTGCCGCGCAATATTATTTGCAGAATCCCCGGGAGTTTACGGCGATGGACATGATGGCAGGTGGTCGTGGTCCGATGGGAGGGCAGGGGGCCTCAGCCATTATCGCCTCGGAGTGGGCGCGCCAAGACCCAGCCGCCGCCATGGCATGGGCTAGCAGCCTCACCAATGGCAAGGGTGCTGCGATGAGCTCCGTCATCAGTGAAGTGGCAAAGACAGATCCCAAGAAAGCCACAGAAATGCTGGCATTGATGGATCCCGCAGACCGCGCTGGGGCTTACCGCGATGTTGCAGCACAGTATGGCGCCTCGGATTTCTCCAGCGCCCAAGCTTGGATCCAAGGGCTGCCTGCGGATGAGCAAGCCGGAGCGACTGCCTCAGCGCTCAAAGGCCTGGCAAGTAGAGATCCACAGTCTGCATTTCGCGAGTTGAACCAAATGGCGAGTGGTGCTTCCAAGGATCAGGCAATCACGCTGGCAATTTCAGAGTTGGGCCGAATGGACCCGAAAGCTGCGTCTGATTTGATCACCTCGCAGACGAGCCCTTTGTCCCAACGCAATTCGTTACGCGAGCTCATGCCCACTTGGACAAATCAAAATCCCACCGCCGCGCGGGCTTACATTGAGACCTTCGCACCTGGCCCGGTGCGCGATCGGGCTGCCCAAGAATATGTAATTGCAAACACCACTCAGCCGGCAAAGGAACTCATCATTTTAGCAGATTCTATCACCGATGAGCGCGACCGTAGCCGCGCCGTGGGTATCACGGCGATGCGCTGGATGCGCGAAGATCCTCCTGCTGCCAAAGCTTACATCCAAGGTTCCAATTCGCTTTCGGACGATGCCAAGCAACGTCTCATGAACGGCGGCGGCTTTTGGGGCCGTGGCCGTGGCGGTGGTGGCGGACGGAGAAATCAGTGAGCTTTCGGCGCAGAAGTTAAAGCCCGGCTTCGGCGAGCCGCTCGTCCATTTCGGTCTTTTGCAGTTCGTTGGTGAATTCGTAGAGATCACCCGCCACAATTCCCGTGAGATTATGCGAAGTATAGCCGATGCGGTGATCCGTGACGCGACTTTGTGGGAAATTGTAGGTGCGGATTTTTTCCGAGCGATCACCTGAGCCGATCAGCGAACGGCGGTGGCTCGAGTAAGCTTCTTGCTGCTCTTGGAGTTTCTGGTCATAGAGCTTGGAACGCAAAATTTGGAGAGCCATTTCCTTGTTCTTGATCTGCGAACGACCGTCTTCACAACGGACGTAAAGCCCGGTGGGAAGGTGGAAAATTTGCACCGCAGATTCCGTCCGGTTCACGTGCTGGCCACCCGCACCGCCCGCCCGACAAACTTCGATCCGGAGGTCTTCTTGCTTGAGTTCCACATCCACCTCCTCGGCCTCCGGCAGGACAGCCACCGTCACCGTGGAGGTATGCACCCGCCCCTGCGTCTCTGTGGATGGCACCCGCTGCACTCGGTGGACACCCGATTCGTATTTCATATAGCGGAACACTTCCTGCCCCGTCACTTTTAGAATCACCTCTTTAAATCCACCAACTTCCGAGGGGCTGCTCTCCAGATGCTCGCATTTCCATCCTCGCAGATCCGAGTAGCGTTGATACATCCGCATCAGCTCACCGGCGAAGAGGGATGCCTCGTCTCCGCCTGCTCCGGCCCGGATTTCGATCAGGGCGTCCCGATCCTCGCTTGGATCAGACGGGAGCAATGCGTATTGGAGGTCGGTCCCGAGTCTTTTTAACTCGGATTCTAGTCCAGGGATTTCTTCCAAGGCCATTTCTGCGAATTCCGGGTCATCGGATTTCGCTAAATCTAAATTATCCGCAAGGTGACGCTTGGTGGCCTCCAGATCGTCCCAAAGTTGCAGCGTTTGTTTGAGCTTGCCGTGTTCACGGAGAATCTCGGTGGCACGCTTAGGCTCTGAGAAGAGATCTGGGTCGCCCACGGCTTCTTCAAGTTCTGAAAAGCGATCGCGGCGTTTAGCAATGAGAGAGGAGTAATCCACGGGCGGAGTAGAATCTGAAAAGGCAGCCTGCGGAAATGCGGAAATGGATTCATTTCAAAAAAAACTCACCCAGCACCGCCGGATCGTCGCTGATTTCACCTCTCGGTCTCTTCTTCCCACGCCCGCTTGAGCGCAGGACCCAAAGCGCTATCGAGGGCCTCATCCCAGTGGCTGCTTGACTGAATAATCGGTAAGGTGGGCAGAATGGTGACGCTGGGGTTGCTGGTTTTTTCCAAAGAATGTGCGCGGAAATACTCACCACCATCGGCGGCGGGACCGATCACCTCATGGGTGCTGCGGCCCAAGCCCAGCAGCGCGGTATGCACCCAGCGAGCACTCAAATGAGGACAGAGGATTTCTCCGGATGCTCTGACCGGAAACGCATCCGGTGCCCCCCCGAAGTCGATCTCCCAGCCATCGCTGCGGAAGATTTCCTGCTCGCACTGCCATGCTGCTGCCAGCCGCGGGAGCAGCCAGAAGCGCACCGCTTCATGGCCATCGGCTGGAGTTACGAGCAGCCGCAGGCGTGTGTCCGCCAGCCCACGCAGTTGCCGCAGCGAGGTAACGGCGATGGCGCGATAGCGGCGCGCGGCTTCATCGGCACCCTGCTCCGCCGCCATCAAAGGCAGGACACTCCCTGGAATGGGTTCTTGGATTTGCAAGGTAAGCAGCCGCACGCTCCGAATGTTGCCCGCTATCCCATCGCCACCAAGCCACAAATATTTGAACCCAAGTTTCTTATATCACGGCCAAAGTCATTGACGATCAGTGATTACTTCCCAAAGTCACTACAAAATCGATGTCATTTCATGTTATACTGCCGCGCATCAAGATTTGTGGAATAAGGAGTAGGGACCTTATTGTCCCTTTCTTCCTCTGTGCCAGCCTCCTCGACTTCACCTAGATCGATAAAGGCCACTACCACGCCTCCTGTTCCAGAATCCACCAGAGTGAAGCAAACCAACC
>JBGSUW010000081.1:0-20450 GCA_041753275.1 Akkermansiaceae bacterium
CTTGTTTGGTGGCGATTCTGCGGCTGTAGGCGTCGTAAAGGTAGGTGGTCGTAACGCCGTTGACTGCCGCGCTGACAAGGCGGTTCTCCCCGTCCCAACCGAGAGTGCTAGTGGTGGAAGAGTGCGCAGGGACAGGATAGGCGGTGGCGTTGCCGTCATCGTCGTATCCGGGAGTTACGCTGTTCACGGCGGTGTATTGGTTGACCGCGTTGCTAGCGTAGTTGTCCGTGGCGGGGAGCGTGAGACTGTCGGCGGACTTTTTCCGGTTGCCGATGGCGTCATACTCGTAGGCACGGTTGTGGACCGGGATGCTGGAGTCGGCGCTGGTGACTTGGCCGAGAGCGTCGTAGCCCCAAGCGATGCCACGCGCTGAGCTGAAGGCGGTGCCGCCCTGCTCGACATTGGTGCGCTGGCCGATGGCGTTCACGATGTAATCGTAGCTCGAAACGGTAGCTGTTTCAACCTTATTTTGCCTGAGATCGAGCACATCGCATCGTATTTTTGGTCCGTCCCTTAGTATTGTGTTCCTCAGTATTAGTAGCTGTAGCCGAATTTGGAGACGGTGTTTCCGCCTTGGCTATGGTGAATTCCCTTGAGGCTGAGGGCGTTAGCTCCGGCATTGGCGGCATACCAATTGAGCTGGGTGCTCATGCCATTGGGACGGGACCAAGTATTCATGTTCGGGGAAAGGTTGCCGGAATTGTAGGTGGCGGCAAGGGAACGTATTGGTTTTAGTGTGTGTTTCATGTTTTGTAGGTGATGTTCAATTTTCCGTTGATTAGTCAAATGTTAGAGTTGATAATCAACAGTCGCAAAGTCACCGGGTTCAGACGCGCAGTTTGTCAATGCTATTTTGATCGAAGGCCGCATTTCGATTAGGGCGTTTGGCTTGAGACTCCTGAGCGCCTACGTTGTGGGAAAAATTTATTACTAGAAAAAAGAACACGAAAATGTTGTATATAGGTCTGAATTTTCATCAGGGGTTTACGTCTATCGTAATACTATAGGACGGACTGATTGACAGAAACTGCTCGACAGGTTTTTTGGGAATTGGCAATAAATAGGGATGTATAGAGGGATGAACCAACCAAATAGATCGACCAAATATTCTGGAAGACGTGTTGGACGTCTGCGTGGCTACGTGTCTGATTGCGGGCGTAAAGGAACAGTTTCGGAATGTGATCCTGCAGCCAAACGCGCTATACGGTGACTGCCGGGGAGTCGTTATGGGAGGCTTCTATCGCTGACATAATTCTATCGCTGACATAACGGTCAAGAGACCCTCGTAGCGGCATGATGCAGCGGATTTGTTCAGATTCCTGCGGCCAATTTTTCGAGGCTTTTGCCATAATCGACATAGGAATCGTAGCACTGGGACCAATTGACGGCGGTGGGGTCGGGCGCGTGGAAGACGGTGGCAACGTGTGGCTCGATGGCGATCCAGCCGTCGAAGTTGCGTGATTTCGCATCGGTGAGGATTTCGCGGACTTTGGCTTGACCGAGGCCGGGCATGACATATTCCGGTTCGACATCGTCGGAAGCGGGGTTGAGGCAGTCCTTGATGTGGATGTGGGCGGTATGCTCGCGGGTTTTTTCCCAGAATTCGAAGGGATCCTGCCATGGGAAGGTGCCGTCGTGGGCGGGCTTGGAACGGTCTTTCTGGAAGACTGGGTTGCCGGTATCGAAGATGAGTTTCAGGCCGGGGACTTGATCGACGAGGAGGAGGGTGTGTTCTGGGGAAAATCCGCCCCAGTTCATACAGTTTTCATGGAGGGCGGTGATGCCGGCATCGGTGAAACGGGAGACGATTTCACGCAGGCGGCGGAAGCGTTCCTGCTCTTGCTGATCCTCTCCCCATGGCTCCTGGGCGTAGGACATGATGCGGATGAGCTTAGTGCCGAGGCGGTGCATGCGGGGGATGGCGCGTTCGATCTCGGCAATGGTGATGGCGAAATCCGAGGAAATAGATTTCGCCCAGTTGCCGATGAGGGAGCCGAATTCCGGGACGGTGATGCCTGTGGCGTCGAGTTGGTCGGCGGCGGCTTGGAAGTCCGCCTCCGGCATTTCGTGGATGTTTTGTCCGCCGATCATGCGAGTGGAGATGGCGCTCCAGCCGATTTCCCGAGTGGCGGAGATCTGTTGGGCGAGGTCGCGGGAGGCTTCGTCGGCGAATCCGGTGAATTTCATGTTAATGGGTGAGAAGTGTCGGGTAATCCTCCTGCGCGGAAGCTTCGGTGATCAGTGAGGTGGCTTGTGTCTAGGAGAGATTTGCGGTGTGCTAGAAAGCGGGTTGCAGACCCGCCGCTCCCTATTCAGAGGGTGATTTTTTCGCCGTTGTTTTTTGCAGAACGGTAGATGGCCTCGATGAGGGCGACGGGTTTGCGGGCTTCGGTGGCGGAAGTGATGGGTTCGCGGCCTTCGTGGATGGCGGCGACGACTTCTTCGAAGTTGCGCTGGTGTTGGTAGGTGTTGATGGCGGTGGGATCGTTGGCACCGAGGCCAGCTTCCAAGCCTCTCATGAGGGTGGCGCGGATCTGGGTGTCTTCCGGGTTTTCGTCGGCAAAACTCCAAACTTCGAAGGATTCGTCGGCGAGGAAAACGGAACCCTGGGTTCCAGAGAGTTGGACGCGGGCGGGGTGACCGTTTTCTGACCAGCAGCATGTGGAGGCTTCGATGACGCCGCGTGCGCCGTTTTCGAATTCCAACATTGCGACGCAGTGATCCTCGACTTCGATGCGCTCGTGGGCGAGGCAGACGGTGTTTGCCTGGACGGATTTTACGGGGCCGGCGAGGTGTAGAAGTGCGTCGACGGTGTGGATGGACTGGTTCATGAGGGCACCGCCACCATCAAGAGCCCAGGTGCCGCGCCAGCCTGCGGAATCGTAATATGCTTGATCGCGGAACCATTTGATGTAGGCGGATGCGGAGGCGAGAGTGCCGAAACGTCCGGCGTCTGCGGCTTTCTTGAAGGCGTTCATGCCGGGGTGAAATCGGCGGTTGAGGACGGCGGCCAAGGTTCTGCCGTTTGCAGCGGCAGCAGCGATGAGCTGGTCGATGCGCGCGGTGGTGATTTCGAGGGGTTTCTCGACGATGGCATGTTTTCCGGCGTTGAGGGCGGCAAGGGTGGGGTCGAGGTGGGCACCGCTGGGTGTGCAGACGGTGACGATTTCCAGCTCGGGGTCGGCGAGGAAGGCATCGATGTCCGAGTAAGCCGTGATTCCGAATTCTGCGGCGAGTTCTTCGGCACGTTTGGGGCTGCGGTCGAGAACGGAGTGCAGGGTTCCGTTTGACATGTCTGTGATGGCTTTTGCGTGGAAGCGGCCGATCATGCCTGCTCCGATGATTCCGAATTTCATGTGATTGTAGTGTGAAGGCGTGTGGCGAGGATGTGGCTCAGATGCGATTTCTTTTTACAAACCCGGTAATTCCGATGATCGCGAGCAGTGGCAGAATGATGAGGCCGATGAGGCCGAAGTAGTGTTCGTAGGGCTGCGGGTTGTTGTATTTTCCAACCAGGCTCCAGATGGAGGCGAAGGTGGCGATGCCTGCGGAGATGAACATGAGGATGTTGATGAGGCTGCGGCGCTGCGGCAGCTCGGTGCCGAGGGCATTCCTGGAGTTCATCAGCAGGAGGAAAATCAGGTAGGCGATGGGCAGGAGGGTGGTGGCGATGACGGCGGCGGGGACGACGAGTGCGGTTTTTGCCTCGCCGCTCCAGAGGATGGGGGAAAGCAAGCCGGTGATGGCCGGCATGCAGGCACCGAGCATGAAGAGGGTGGATTGGCCGGGTTTTCCGAAGGCTTCCGAGATTGCATAGCCGTTCATCATCATGTGCACGATCATGGTGCTGACAGCCATGGCGAGGACGCCGATGCCGAAGATGAGCTGAGAGTTTTTTCCAAGAAATGGCTCAAGCGCGCTGGCCAGATCCTTGGCGTTGCGCTCGGCAAGCATGATTCCGAGGTCTTTGTCCGCTTGGGGCAGAGCTTCACGGGCGGTGGCTTTTTCACCATCGCTCAGGGCTGTGAAGGCGGGATTGTTTTTGGCGAGCAGCTTGTCGATGACTTTCTCGTAGGAGGCTTGTGAGTAAACTCCGTCCTTTTTCGCATGGAACTGGGAAGAAGTGGCGATGACCAGGAAGGAAGTGGCTAGAATGAATGGCACGAAGAGGCCGAGGAAGAGGTCGTAGCGTGAGAGCTCGCGGTGTTTTTTTCCCCAGCCTTTCGCCTTGAGCGAGTAGGGGAGGAGGAAGGTCATGTTGATGCCGACGGCGGAACCGAAGGCTCCGATGATGACGCTGCGCTGGTTGTCGGCGATGAAGCTTGTCCAGTAGCCGGAATTATCGCCGGTGGCGGAGATGGCATCCGCGTAGGTGCTGGCTGGCTTGAAAAGGGCGCTGAAGTCGGGGATGAGTCCTTGGAAAAGTGCACCCCAGTTGACCCCGCCTTTTGCGGCGAGGACGATGACCACGCCCATGAAGGCAAGGACGACGAGGGCGACGAGACCTTTGAGGACGTAGTCGATGACTTTTGATGCCTTGTCCTCGCGGCGGGAAAGCCAGAGCAGGGTGAGGCTACCGACGGCGAAAATGGCAGTGATGGCGTAGGGAGATTGAGGGAAGATGCCGAGGTTATTCTGTGTGGCATCCGTGCCGAGGGCAAACTGTGAAGAGCAGAAGACGATGTTTGCGATCACCGTGGCGATGAGCCAGCCCCAGGCAAGGGTGGGGGAGATGCATTTCTTGGCGGCGACAAAGGGGCGCTCTTCGGATGAGAGTGTGACGTAGGAAATGGCGGCCAGCATGATGATGCCGCAGAGCATCGCGAGGGGCTGGAGCCACATGAACTGGTAGCCGCCGATGACACCGAGGTAGAGCGCGCCGACGAGTGAGCCGCCGCCGAGTGTGACGGCTGCCTGCACCCAGCCGGGGCCTGACATGCGGAAGTAGATGGAGAACTTTCCGAACGCGCCTGATCGGGCGGCTTTAGCGAGGAGTTGGGATTCTTGTTCGGTATTCAAAAGGTTTTGTGGGTGAAAGTTGCCTGCTAGGGAGGGTAGAATGACCTTGCGGAAACAATCCAGCCTCCTTATCAGATCGATCGGTTGATGGAATCTGGGTGTTGAATGGTTAAGTAATCCGTAGTATCCACGGCCATGCATGCTGCGGTTACGGCGGGTAGCGAGGATGTAGGGGACTGTCCAAGACCAAAACATCCTCCCCAAGCCCAATTCCCCCCCAAATGGACCTCTTCGCCAATTTCTAACCGTGGCCGCGGATACCATCCGCCATTCCCAACCCACTTTCCAACTGACGGCAGGTAAATCAATATATCGCTCTTATAAACCACTTTCCCTCCATCTCCACGCGCCATCACGTGATAGATAGCTCTAGGATACTGCAATCGCTGAGGTCTTGCCAAATCCGTATCTGCCCGGCTTCCTGCTCTGCGCCACCATCAATTTGTTTCAATGCGGGGACTGACCCAGAGAGACCCAGAGACTAATCTGATACATCTCCTACTATTCCTAGCTTCCTTCTCAGCTGATTGAGTTCATCAATTTCTTCAGGATTACTATAACCTGCTATTAAACACTCGAAGTCCTGAGCAGTGAGTGATGGATTTAACATTATCGTGGCAAGTAAACGAACTGTCGAAGCCACAAAAGTCATTTCTCCTCGAATAAAAACGCCTTCGCCATCAAATGTAAGCGAATCACCCTCCTCAGGCAGAATACCAAGAGGTAAGAGAAACTTTTTTTGATCCTTCGAAAATCGGATAGATTCTTTCAGAATTTTCACTAGCCATCCGCTTTTAATATAAGATTCTATGTTTATATTTTTCTCCTTGAGATCCCTTATTTCTTCGAAATTTTCGATTGATTGAGAATTCAATGCTATACAAGAAACAAGGAATATTATGATTATATTTAGTCGCAATCGCATGGTTTTTGGTCGGGGTCAGGTTCAGGTTTCTTGGGATCGGGGTTTTTGTCCTCGTAGTCGTCACGATGTGGAAGATCAGGATCCGTCTCTGCATGACTGTTTTGCATATTCACAGCTTCATCTTCAACCTCAGGAACCCCATTCTTCAGCTATCCTTCAGAAGGGATCATTGATCGAAATCGTAATTTTATTTGTCTGCTCATCCAGAGATCCACTAAAATAACTAGCACCTCCCCCATCTACCACCACCCATTGCTTGCAGGCGTGTTCCCATTCACGACTTTGCTTATACGCGTTAAACATGATCAGAGAACGTTCGTCGCTCTTCACTTTTGCCAGTTGCACAAAGTAATCTTCTAATCCGAAGACTACCTTCTTGAACATCTCAGAGTCATCCGCTTGGGACCTCTTTAGCAGAAAACCGGCCAGCTCCTTTAGAGCAGAATCGGCAGCCTCTCTAGTTATCACATCTACTCCATAAGCCTCAGGTAAGGCAGGCCCGCCATAGAATTCACCAAGAAACTCAAAATTCTTATACTGAAGAACTTTCAACTCACTGGCTAGCATGCACCCTGTCATTGACAATAACGTTAAAGCAAGAATCCCAACTTTGAACAGTTTCATTTGTTGCATTTGTGTAAATTACCACCCCCTGGACGTGGATTAAAGCAAGATATTGCCGAACTGCAGGCGGGCAGTATTTGGTTTGAACACAGCAATAATTCGGCATGATCTCGCGCAATACGAGTTAATTCGTTGATAACCAGTTTTGTATGGTACCGCTCGGGCTAGAAGAAAGTCCATGCCAAAGAAACTTTCTCTATCAGAACTGGATGACGGGTTGGACACACTTCCTACGGTGTCGAAAAATGCAGGATTCAAATTAACTGATTTCCAAGGGGAAAAGCCTCTCCCCTCTGGACTACTGTAGCGCGGAGACGTGTCCCGAAGGGGTGAAAAGCTCGGGAGGCTGCTGAGATTCAAATGGCTCAAGCCCAAGGCAAGGAACTAGTTTGCCATGGTCCGCTCGGTAGTTAATCTGGAGGATTTAACGATACCAGCCGCATAATAATCCATCCTCGGTTCGAGCTAAAATCCGTAAAACCCGAAGCAAAATCCCAAAGCCCCAAAGCCAAGAATATAGTCCTAGACCAAGATATCCTCACCAAACCAAATCCCCCAAAATGGACCTCTGCGCCAATTTGTAACTGTGATCGCAGAAAAAACCGCCGTTCTCATTCGCCCTTCCCGCAGTCAAAATTTCGTCCATACTCCCAAGCGATGCGGGACGATACACGATCATGGATAGCGGCAGACCAAGCGCATTGTTGGCACCCATTCACGCGCCAGAGTGAGTGGTGCGCGCTTGGCCATGAGCCACTGGTAATCAGCCGTGGCGAAGGCGCGTGGCTGTGGGACAGCGAGGGCCGCCGCTATTTGGATGGAAATTCATCGATCTGGACGAATATCCACGGTCACAACCACCCGCTCATCAACGCTGCCATCCATGAACAATTAGGAAAAATTTCACATAGCTCGTTTCTCGGATTCACCCATCCTCTCGCAGCAGAACTAGCGGCGCGGCTTTGTGGTCTCTTCCCTAACAATTCTCTCGAACGAGTGTTCTTCTCGGATAATGGATCCACCGCAATCGAATGCGCGCTCAAGATGGCACTCCAGTTCCGGCAACAGACCGGCCAACCCCTGCGCAACCAATTCATCGCCTTCGCCAATGGCTACCATGGCGATACCCTCGGCGCCGCCTCCCTCGGTGGTGTTGGCCGATTCTTTGAGCGCTTCCGTAGTATGGGATTTCCTGTCACGCACGTCACCTCTCTCGCAGAGTTAGTATCACTACCCGCCGAAAAAATTGCCGCCATCGTCATCGAGCCACTCATTCAAGGAGTGAACGAAATGCGCCCGTGGCCCGCAGGCATGCTCTCCGCCTTGCGTGCTTGGTGTGATGAAAATGAGGTGCACCTCATCCTCGACGAAGTGATGACCGGCTTCGGCCGCACCGGCACCATGTTCGCATGCCATCAGGAAGCGGTGATTCCGGACTTCCTCTGCCTCGCCAAAGGTCTGACGGGTGGCTACATGCCTCTCGCCGCCACCCTCACCACTGGAAAAATCTATGATGCATTCCTCGGCAGTGCCGAAAACGCCTTCTACTATGGACATAGTTATACCGCCAATCCCCTCGGCTGCGCAGCCGCCCTCGCCAGCCTCAATCTCTTCGAGTCCGAGCAGACTCTTTCTCAACTTCCGGGGAAAATTCAATACCTCCATGAGTCGTTAGCGTCATTGAAATCCCGCCACCCGCTTATCCATGAAATACGCCAATGTGGATTCATCGCCGGCATCGAACTCCGCCGCCCTGATGGTGAAAAATTTTCTCCCAGTGAACGTTTTGGAGAATCCATCTGCCTTGCCGCACGTCCCCACGGCCTACTCACCCGCCCAATCCTCGATACGCTCGTTCTGATGCCGCCGCTGTGCACCACCCTGGCAGAAATCGATCATGCTGTCTCCGCGCTGGATGCCGCGCTTTCGAGCTTCTGACTTTGCCACTTACGGCTGTCACATCAATCCGTCGCATTCTAAAATAAGGCGAATCACCTTGTCACCACTGCCGATTCTTCAATCTCCCATCGTTGGTAAGCTTCGGCGTATGCCGGACACTGCTCCACGAGTTCTTCATGCACCCCATCTGCGGCGAGCTTTCCTTTTTCAAGAAAAAGGATGCGCGGGGCCTGACGCAACAGATCAATGCGGTGGGTCACCAAGATAGTCGTCCCCTGCCCCTCTCGGGTGCGTGACAGAATGGCATCATGAATCAAAGACTCACTCTCAGGCTCCACGGAAGCGGTCGGCTCATCGAGCAATAAAATACGGGGCACCGTCAAAAAAGCCCGCGCAAGACTAAGCCGTTGCCGCTGGCCGCCAGAAAGTTTCACCCCATTCTGACCAACCTGCGTCTCATACCCCTGCGGCAGCGCGAGGATGAAATCGTGCGCATTGGCCGCCTCCGCAGCAGCGACGATTTCGGCCTCAGTCGCTCCCGGCCGCCCATAACTCAGGTTCTCCCGAATCGTCCCATCGAACAAATAATTATCCTGTCCCACATACCCGGTCTGCTTGCGAAGCGATGCGAGCGTCACATCTCTGATGTCCATTCCATCAATCGCCACCACTCCGGCATCAACATCATAGAAGCGGGGAATCAAATTGAGTAGAGTGCTTTTTCCAGAACCGCTGCCACCTGCCACGGCCAAAAATTCTCCGGGCTGAATGGAAAAACTCACTCCATTTAAAACTGGCTTCCCGGGGACATAAGAGAATTCCACATCTGTAAAATCAATCGCCCCTTGCGAGCTTTCCAAGGCTTCGGCGCCTTTCCTATCCATGATGATTACTGGCTCATCCAGCAGTTCCATGATCCGCGTCGCGGCGGCTCTTGCGCGCTGGAGGATATCGCTGGTCTGCGCGATCGTCCGAATCGGGCTCTGCAGCCGCCACCAGAATCCGCGATAGGCAATGAGTGCTCCGAGACTGAACAGACTGCTACCCGTCATGATCAACCACGCCCCCAAGCCGAGCATGATGAGGTTGTTGATAAACCCGAAAATCGAAACAATCGGGAAAAACGTATTCCGGAGCCGACTCGCTTTGACACTCGATTCGTAAAATTCATCCGCGTTTTGCTTGAACTCCGCGCTCTCATTTCCTTCTCGAGCAAATGATTGCGTCACCAATATCCCCGCGAGCCGGTCTTGCACGAACGAGCCGATGTTCCCGAGTTTCTTCCTCACCCCGGCATAGATTGATTTCACCCTGCGGTTGTATTTCCGAATAAAGATAAAGGCGAAGGCAAGCGGCAAAATCGAGGCGGCACCTACCACCGGGCTGATCCACAACACCATCCCCGCGACCACCAAAAAAGTCACCATTTCCTCAAGCAAAGAAGTCAGCCCCTGAAGCACCGATTGCTCCATCGCATCGACATCGCTGGTGATGCGGGTGACCAGCTCACCGGTGCTGCGATCCCTGTGATAGGCGAGTGACTGGGCCTCGAATTTTGAAAATAGCTCCGCCCGAATGTCCCGGACGAAGGCCTGCCCGGTTTTCTCCAATAGATAACTCTGAAACGCCCCTGCCACCAGCCCGACCAGATAGCTCAAGAACATGATCACCAGCCAGACGACAAGATCGCGCGCTGTGAGCGTTTTTTCCACTAGCGCGTCCGCCACGAATCCCCACACCAACGGGTGGAAATTAATAAAAGGAACGGCCAAGACCAGCAACGTGAGCGCCCACAAAATGCGCTTTCGGTACGGATGCAGGCGTGACCAGATACGCCCCGCCAGCTCGCGATCTGTCAGGTCGTAACTAGGCTTACTTGTAAATTTCACTGCTTCTACTTTTCCTCCGCTACCCTCAATCCATGGTTGGGAAGTCGGTATAGCCTTTCGCTCCACCCGGATTATACCAATCGGCCACATCCGCTTCCGGGTTGAGCTCGGCACCCGCTTTCCAACGCTCCACCAGATCCGGGTTGCTAATATAAGGACGCCCGATCGCAATCATATCCGCATGCCCTGCCGCCACAGCTTCCTCAGCCATTTCATGAGTGTAGCCACAGTTACCCATCAGTGGGCCATCGAAGACTGCGCGGAACTCCGAGAGCGTCATCTGCTCACCCAGCTCGTGAAAACCGAATGCCAGCCCGTCCATCACATGCAGGTAGGCTAGGCCACGGCCACTCAGCTCCTTCGCCACATAGGTGAATTGCTCACGGAAATCGGGCGATCCCATATCATTGAACGCCCCGTTCGGAGCGAGCCGCACGCCCACCCGATTTGCAGGAAAAACCGATGTCACCGCCTGGATGACCTCGTCTAAAATTCGGAAACGCTTCTCGATACTCCCACCATACTCATCGGTCCGGTGATTCGTTTTCGACTGCAGGAATTCATCCAAAAGATAGCCATTGGCCGAGTGCACCTCGATCCCGTCAAAGCCTGCCGCCATCGCCCGCTCCGCTGCCTTGCGATAGTCTTCCACGATCAAAGGGATCTCCGCGGTTTCCAATGCCCGCGGTATTTCATAAGGTTTTTTCCCGCTAGGCGTATGCACACCGTCCCCTTCGATCTTGATCGCGGAAGGTGCCACCATCGGCTCACCGTCGTGAAAATCGGAATGCGAAGCACGCCCGGTATGCCAGAGTTGCAAGAACACAGTTCCACCTTTCTCATGGACCGCAGTCGTCGTCAGCTTCCAACCCTCGACCATCTCATCAGTGTAGATGCCCGGAGAATTTACCCAGCCATTCGCCTGCTCGGAAATGGTTGTAGCCTCGGTGATCACCAAGCCCGCCGAAGAACGCTGCGCGTAATACTCAGCCATCAACTCATTTGCCACCCGCGATTCCCCGGCACGCGCACGAGTCATCGGCGCAAGGGCGATCCGATTTTGAAGCGTGAGATCCTGCAATTGAAAAGTTTCCATAAGAGTCGGTTGATTCATAGGCCCGATCCCTAGTCCGCATATCCATCACTCGCAAGGGGATCTTTCAGCCCTCGGCGTTCCACCCGCAGGACTCAGATTGACAGCGAGCCATTGAGCCGATTATAGTTCACGCAGGAGAGTGACCATGGATTTACCTAGTTAACCCATTTCCACCATGTTAGAAATACCACTAAACATTGCTCGCTTCGGTTTGATCGCGATTTCATCACTTTGCATGATCCTGCCCGCGTCCGCCGCGCGGAAAATTGTGGATTGTGATGTCTGCATCTACGGTGCCACTTCCGGTGGAGTCGCCGCTGCGGTGCAAGCGGCCCGCCACGGATTAAAGGTGATTTTGCTCGATCCCGGCCATCACATCGGCGGGCTGAGCAGCGGCGGCCTTGGTGCCACAGATCGGGGAAATGTGAATTCCATCGGCGGTATTTCCTCTAACTTCTATCTCCGCATCGCGCGGAAATACATCCCCAATACCAATTCGAGAAAATATCTCTTTGAACCAAAAGTCGCCTCCGCCGTCTTCCAAGATCTCCTCTCCGAAGCTGCCATCACCCCACTTCTGGACGAACCTCTAACAATTGTCAGAAAAACCGGAACCACCATCCGCGAAATTGAAACCAGCACCGGTCTCGTCGTCCGCGCCGGTATGTTCATCGATACCACCTACGAAGGTGACCTCCTCGCCGCTGCCGGCATCTCCTTCCGCGTAGGTCGCGAGGCAAATGCCACCTACGGCGAGACCCGAAATGGCGTCCAAATTCCTAATACCTCTAATTTCACCAATTTCGCTGTCGATCCATATATCATTCCGGGAGATCCTGCCAGCGGTCTCATCACCGGTATCACTCCAGGCCCACCTTCCGCGTTTGGTTCCGCAGATTCCCTCGTCCAAGCCTATAATTACCGGCTCTGCCTCACACAGGCCGCCAACCGCCTGCCAATCGCACCACCTCCCAATTATAACGCGGCTGATTACGAAATGGTCGGGCGCTACCTCGCCGTAAAGACTGCTGCCGGTAGCCCCGTGAATCTCGCATCCTTCGATCATGGTATTTTCCATAACATTGGTACCGCCGATGGCTTTCCAAATGGTAAATCCGATTGGAATTCCAACAAAGGTATGTCCAGCGACTGGATCGGCCACAGCCATGAATGGGCCACTGCCACCTACGCCCGCCGCCAGGAAATCGCCAAGGATCACGAAAACTACATCCGTGGTATTTTCCAATTCCTGCGCACCGATCCCCGCGTCCCGATGGCCATCAAAAATGAAGTAGCCTCATGGGGACTACCTCCTGATGAGTATATCAATAATAACAATTGGTCGCCCCAGCTATATGTCCGCGAGGCCCGTCGCATGATTGGCGATTCTATCCTTACCGAGGCGAATGGTCGCGGCACCGCCACTGCTTCGAAGTCCATCGCACTCGCTTCTTACGCCATGGATTCCCACTATTGCCAACGCGTCGTGGTGGATGGGAAAATTCATACGGAAGGCGGGTTTTTCGAACTCCCACCGCGGCCTTGGCCCATCGGCCTCGGTGCCATCACACCGCAATCCGCAGAGTGCACCAATCTCCTCGCCACCTTCGCTCTGAGTGCCACTCACGTCGCCTACTCTTCCGCACGCATGGAGCCTGTCTTCATGATGACTAGCCATAGCGCCGCCACCGCAGCAGCAGTAGCTCTCCAGACTCAGTCACCCATCCAAGACATTTCCTATCCCAAGCTCTCAACTCTGCTCAAGTCCGATGGCCAGATCCTCGAATGGGCCACCACCAATATCGGTAACGGCATCCTCGTCGAAGCCGAAGGAGCAGGCGGCAATCCCCAGCCTGCCAGCGATTGGCCCTCAGGTGCGAACTCCGGCTTTAGTGGCACCAGCTACCTCTACGCCGCCACCGGCCCTCCCCTCCGTAGCTGCACTTTCACCCCGGTCATTCCTGTCGCTGGCACCTACAAAGTCTTCATGTCATGGGTCCAATCCAGCAACCGCGCTACCAATGCCAAAGTCACCATCACCCACAGCACTGGCAGTGAAGTAATCTACGTGAACCAAACACTCGATCCGGACGGAAATTCCCCTGCTGGTGGCTTCAAAGACCTAGGGACTTGGACCTTTCCAGCCGGTAGCCTTCCTCTCGTGAAGATCGATAATAGCAATGCAAACGGTCTGATCATCGCCGATGCCGTGCGCTTTGAACCCACCGGTGGCCTCGCCCTGCCCGCCACCGTCAGTCTCGCCGCACACGATGCCACCACCTCGGAAGAAGATGGCAATTCCGCCCGCGTCATTCTCCGCCGTGAGGGCATTTTAAGCAGCTCCCTCACCGTGGCCCTAGAGGTTTCCGGCACCGCCACTCCCGGCACTGATTACACCACACTACCCGCCACCGTCACCTTTCCTGCAAATTCTGCAGAAATCAGTCTGACAATCAACGCCACTCCCGATTCCCTCGCGGAAGGACCTGAAACGCTTACACTCTCCCTTCAAAATGGCGCCGATTACTCTCTTAGTGCTTCCTCCACCGCCAATATCACTTTGGAAGATACCCGCTACGATGGCTGGCGGGCTGCCACCTTCACCCCCGCACAAAACGCTGATCCACTCCTCTCCGGCCCCGCTGCCGATCCTGACGACGATGGCATCAATAATTTCGCCGAATCCGTTTTCAGCGGTAACCCGCTCGCTGGCAACGATTTACCCCCATTCACTCTCGCGCTGCAAGATTCCCAACTCACCCTGACTCTCCGCCGTAGCAGTGCTGCCGCAAACGTTGCCATTGCAATCCAATCTTCACCCGATCTCACACTCTGGGCCCCCGCCTCAGACGCCATTCTCGTAGAAACCACCGAGTCCCCAGACGGTCTCACTCGCCTCGAAACCTGGAATCTGCCTTCCACGCTCGATGCTAACTTCTTCCGTCTGAACCTTTAAAGCGGCCCCTCGATTGATCGCAACGGATGCCCCGCATCCTCGGGCGTGAAAATTCCCGCAAGCCGTTTACGCTTGAATATTCGTGTGCCCATTCGTTGCCACTTCGTAGTTCATCCCCAAACTTGGTATGCCCCCTGCTTAGTTCCGTATGAAAGAACGGATAAAGTTTCATACCAGATCCGTTGAAACCTCGAATAAATGACATCGCTATGAAAACATTTCCTCGCCTCATCACCACCGCACTCGGCCTGCTCGCCGCCTGCACCATCGCTAAAGCAGAGCCCCTCAAGATCGCCTACTCAGACTGGCCCGGCTGGATCGCATGGGAAATCGCCGTGCAAAAGGGCTGGTTCAAGGAAGCCGGCGTGGAAGTGGATTTCATTTGGTTCGATTACGTGCCATCCATGGACGCCTACGTTTCCGGGAAAGTGGACGCCGTCACCATGACCAATGGCGATGCCCTCGTCACCGGAGCCACCGGCAAGCCCTCGGTAGGCATCATCATCAATGATTTTTCAAACGGAAATGACATGATCGTCGCCGCTCCCGGCATCGAGACGATCAAAGATCTCAAGGGTAAAAAGGTAGGACTTGAAGAAGGCTTCGTCTCCCATCTCCTGCTACTCACCGGACTTGAGCAAAACGGCATGAAAGCCGAGGACGTCACCCTCGTCAACACGCCAACCAATGAGACCCCGCAAGTTCTCGCCTCCAAGGCCGTCGATGCCATCGGCGCGTGGCAGCCAAATTCCGGCCAAGCGCTCAAAGTCCTGCCCGGCTCCAAGCCCGTCTTCACCTCCGCAGATGCCCCCGGCATCATCTATGATCTCCTCTACGTCTCCCCGGAGAGTCTTGAAAAGCGCAGGGATGATTGGATGAAAGTGACCGAAGTTTGGTACCGCATCGTGGACTACATGAAAGCTGAGGAAAACCTCGATGATGTTCTCAAAATTCTATCTGCCCGGGTGAAAATTTCTCCTGAAGAATACGAGCCATTCCTCAAAGGCACCTACATCCTCTCCTTGGAAGAAGCCATCGCCCGCTTCGATACCGCCGATGGACTTGGCACTGTTTACGGCTCCTCCAAAATTGCCGATGAATTCAATGTCAAATTCGGGGTCTATGAGAAATCTCAAGACGTGACCAAGTATCTCGATCCTTCTTTCACCAAGGCCTACGCCGAAAAGAAGGCGAAGTAACACTTCTGCACACCCATCATACCTCGCCGCATCAAGCACCCGCGGCGAGGTTATTTCCTCCGGCCCATTGATCCGAACCCATGTCACAGCATCGACTACTCCGAGATTGGTTTCTCATTCGCCGCGAGCTTCCGCAGATGCGGGCGTTATTCCTCACCTGCGTTTCCTTTCTCCTACCCATTGGTCTCTGGTGCTTCTTTTCCTACACCCCATGGATTTGGCATCCCGATGTGAAAATTCAAATCTCCGCCGAGCGCGAGGGGATCACCACCGTCTTCACCGCTGGCGACCGCGTCAGCAAAGCATTTTTCCCGGAATTTGCCAAGGCTGTCAGGGACGAAAACACTCAAGTCCTCGCTGCTCGTGAGGCGGGCAATCCCGAATCTGGAGCCAAGCGTAAAAATCAAAAACTACTGCGCCAGATCGCTCCCATCGCCACCACTCACCAATGGATTCCCGAGGCGGATGCACAAAACGACACCGCAATCTTCGCCATCTGGCGCGACCTTGCCGAGGGGAAAAAAATAGCAACTGACCCCGCTCTCACCTCGGAAAATCTTGAAATCGTAAAACAAAACTGGGCCGTCCTCAGCGCCATTTCCACCGAATTTTCCTTCGCCAAGCTTCCCGATCAACCGCTGCTCAAGCTCATCCCCCAAGGCAAGCCTTCCAATCCGGTCTATCTACCCGCACCCGATGAAGTCATCCGCAGCGGCTACCGGGATTTTACGGCAGAAGTCCCCGCCGGAGAACTCACCATGAAGGAGCGCTACCTTAGCTCGCTCGGCATCATCTTCAGAGGCTTCCTCTGGGCCTGCGTGATCGGGATTCCCATCGGCATCCTCTGCGGAGTCTTCGATTTCTTCTCCAAATTGTTTGAGCCGTTCGTGGATTTCTTCCGCTACATGCCCGCGCCGACTTTCAGCACCCTCCTAGTGGCCGTGCTGCTCGCCGGCGATGCGCCGAAGATCGCCCTAGTCTTCATCGGCACTGTTTTCCAAATGATCCTGGTGATTTCCAAAACCACCCGCCTACTAGATCCATCGTTGTTGGAAGCCGCCCAAACGCTAGGTGCCAAACCCCGCCAACTCGTCACCCACGTCGTCGTCCCCGGAATTCTTCCCAATCTCTACAATGACCTTCGCATCCTCCTCGGCTGGGCTTGGACATGGCTCGTCATCGCCGAGCTCATCGGCGTGAAGAGTGGCCTCACTGAATTCATCGAGACCCAAGGTCGCTTCCGCAATTTTGATCGTGTGTATCCCATTATCATCCTCATCGGCGTCACCGGCTTCCTCATGGATCAGATCCTTTCCTCACTTCACGGCGTGCTCTTTCCATGGTCTGGCAAACCCAGCCCCATGGCGCATGCTTTTAGAAATTTCATTAAGAAAATTCTCAGCCCCCTCACCGCGATCTTTCGCCGCAATCGCAAACTCCCGGAAACTCCATGATCGAATCCATCGCACTCCCAGACTACCGCGAGAAATCACCCGAAGTGGCAGCCCGCTTCGAGCGGCTCGTGCAGCGCCCTGTGGCCCTTGAAGTGGTAGGCCTCACCAAACGCTTTGAATCTTCACGCGGCAGCGTCACCGCGCTCGATAACGTCTCATTTTCCGTCCACCAACGCGAGCTCATGTGCGTCATCGGGCCATCCGGTTGTGGTAAATCCACCTTGGTTCGGATTCTGGCAGGCTTGGAAACACCCACCTCAGGCGAGGTCCGCGTGAACGGAGTTGCCGTCTCCGGCCCGGGCCCGGATCGTGGCATGGTTTTCCAAGGCTACACCTTGTTCCCATGGCAAACGGTGAAGGAAAACGTGATGTTCGGCCCCCGCATGGCAGGGAAATCCAGCTACACCGCTGAGTCGGAAGCCCGCGAATGGATCGGCCTTGTAGGGCTCTCCAAATTTGAAAGCGCCTACCCTCACCAGCTTTCCGGCGGAATGAAACAACGCGTCGCCATTGCCCGTGCCCTCGCCAATCAACCCCGCGTCCTGTTCATGGATGAGCCATTCGGCGCGCTCGATGCACAGACCCGCTGCCAGATGCAGGCATATCTACTGGAGATTTGGAAAAATGTCGATATCACCATCGTTTTCATCACCCATGATCTTGATGAAGCAGTCTTCCTCTCAGACCGCATCCTCGTGCTCGATGCGAATCCCGGCCGTATTCGCGAACTCGTCGAAGTTCCCGTCCCCCGCCCACGCTCGGAATCGCAACTCTTCGATCCCACCTTCATGGCCACCCGCAAGCACATCGATCACATGATGCACCCGCCCGGCCACACCCAGAAGGAAACTCCAGTGATGCGCCTCGCCGTCTCGGATCCAGACGTGGTTTAATTTCTAAATTTAATTTCCAGCCTAGTTCTGCCCCGCAAATTTCATACTTTTTCTTCAATACTTATGAACCAACAAGAAATTATCGCACTCCGTGACTCCCTTCAAAGCCAAGGAGTCAAATACTGTATCGGCGCATACCCGGATATCCACGGCGTGCCGAAAGGAAAATTTGTGCCGATCGCCCACTTTGAAGACTTCGCCGCCGGCTCTGAGCTCTACACCGGCTACGCCCTAGATGGCCTCGGCCAGAAGCCCAATGACGATGAAATTAACTCCGTGCCAGACCTTGAGCGTGGCTGCATTTTACCTTGGAACAAAGAGGTCGCATGGTTCCCTGCGGATAACTCTTTCAAAGGTCAGCCCTACGAAGTTAGCACCCGCGTGGCACTCAAGAAGCAACTCGCCATCGCTGCGGAAATGGGCTTCGGCATGAACCTTGGCATCGAGTGCGAGCTATATGTCGTCAAGCTCGCCGATGATGGCACCTTGCAAATCCCTAATCCGGATGACGACCTCGCCAAGGCCTGTTACGATGTGAAACGCTTCATGGACCGCTACACCTGGATCGATAAAATGGCCACCGCCATCGATGGTCTCGGCTGGGATCTCTATTCACTCGATCATGAGGATGCAAATTCCCAATTTGAATTCGACTTCAAGTATGCAGATGCCTTAACCATGTGCGATCGCTATATCTTCTTCCGCCTGATGGCGAAACAATACGCTGCGGAAGAAGGCCTGCTCGCCACCTTCATGCCCAAGCCATTCGCAAACCGCACCGGTAGTGGCGCGCACTTTAATATGTCTCTCTACGATCTTAAGAGTGGTGAGAATTTATTCAAATGCCCCCATGCTGAAGATCCGCGTGGCTTAGGTGTCAGTAAGCTCACCTATCAATTCATCGCCGGAGTCTTGAAACACGGTCCAGCCCTCTGTGCAGCCTTTGCTCCTACTGTGAATAGTTACAAGCGGCTTGTTCGCAAAGGTCTGATGTCATACTACTCATGGGCACCCGTCTTCAATAGCTATGGGCGTAACAACCGCACCAACTCGGTGCGCGTGCCAATGGCTGGCGGCCGTTTTGAAAGCCGCAATGCGGATGCGGCTTGCAATCCCTACCTTGCTGCAACGCTCATGCTCGCTGCCGGTCTCGAAGGCATCCGCGAGGACCTTGATCCCGGCCCGGCCCAAGAAGAAAACCTCTACGAGCTCACTCCCGAGCAATTCGCCTCACGCGGCATTTGCGAGCTACCGAGAACACTGGATGAAGCCGTCGCCGCATTTGCCGCAGACCCCTTCGTCGAGAGAACCCTCGGCAAAGAACTCCGTGATGAATTCATCACCTACAAATCTGAAGAATGGCGCCAATATCACCAACGCGTCAGCCAGTGGGAGATCGATACCTACGCCCGCTTGTTCTAAAATCCAACCGACAGTTCCACAGGTGAGATCCAGCCTAAATCCTATCTTGCTTGAACACCTTGCTTGGCCAGACATCGCAGAGCTCCAATCCAAGAATGGAGGTCTGCTACTCTTGCCACTGGGCGCCACTGAACAGCACGGCCCGCATCTACCCGTGGCAATGGACAGCTTGTTAGCGGAGGCGGTATGTCACGCCGCCTCCGCTCTCACGGGTGTGCCGGTTTTACCCGCATTACGCTATACCGTCTCGCAAGGCCACACCGCCAAATGGCCTGGCACTTTTTCCCTCCGCCATGAAACGTTCATCGCCACTCTGAGGGAAATTACTGCATGGGCCGTAGCTTCCGGATGGAAGAAAATTTTATTTATCAACTCCCATTTCGGTAACGATGCACCCGCCCGCGTCGCAGTGGATCAACTACGGCTCAGCCACCTGGGAGATCTGCAGGTCGGTCTCATCCATGTATTCCAGCTCACCGATGCCATCTGGGCGGAATATACCCATGACGCCCAGGATCTCCATGCGAACCAAGCGGAAACCGCGCTGATGTTACATCTCTTTCCCAACTTGGTGCAGATGGAAAAATTAGACAGTTCAGACGATCCAGACCGCACAACGGATACGGTATTTTCCTATCCTGTCGCCCAGACAAGTCTCAACGGCGTGACTGGCCACCCTTCCCGCGCCACCGCCGCTCAGGGTAAATGTCTATTTGAAAAAATGACCACTGCCTTGGTAGAGAAGATCAAGCTCGCCATCCGAGAAGAACCGCCTCTTGCCGCAGAGTATTGGGAGAGCTTGCCAAGAACTCGCTGTGATTGACATGGACTGCTGCAGCCTGCTGCCGCTTTCCCGGAGCCAGCCTGCTGGCCCGGATCTCGCAGCAGGCTGCGAATCCTCAAAGCGGCAGCAGGCTGCCGCAGTCCAAAAGAAGAGGCAGCAGCCGTTTCTCAATAATCTCGGAGGAGAAGGTGAGCGGCGATTTCTTGGAGGCGATTGGCTTTTTTTCCCAGGGGATTGAGCGCATCCAGTGCGGCTTGGGTAAGCTTGGCGGCTTCTTTGCGCGACCCTGC